>CAZQHE010000054.1:0-22053 GCA_964593155.1 uncultured bacterium | reverse complement strand
CACGAACACCGTCTCGACGCGATTGGTCGACAGCACCGCGAGACGGTCGCCGCGGGTCAGGCCCAGGTCGTCGTGAAGCCAACGCGCCACGGCGTCGACCCGGGCGTGCGCTTGTCCGAAGCTCCACTCGCGATCGCGGGCGTGGTCGCGGAGGAAGCGCCGGTCCGGGGTGTAGAGGGCCCAGCGGGCCAGCCAATCGGTCTCAGGCCGGTACACGTCGACTCCTTCCGGTCGCCGCCTGCACGAGAGCCCCGACCACCAGCGAGCTGATCACCGCGACGGCGGCCGCGACCCCGGGATTCTCCCCCGTCGCGAGCGTTCCGGGAACCGGAACGTGACCGTAGTACATGACGAAGTGGACGACGATGGCGGTCACCGAGGCCGCGATCGCGGTCTCGCGACGGGTCGACTTCAGGAACATTCCGAACAGGATCGG
Source organism: uncultured bacterium (assembly GCA_964593155.1). GTDB lineage: Bacteria > Krumholzibacteriota > Krumholzibacteriia > JAJRXK01 > JAJRXK01 > JAJRXK01. Next base: position 21,617 of record CAZQHE010000054.1, on the reverse strand, counting down.
CACGAAGGCGGCGCTGAAGTACGCGTACACGCCGTTCTGCGCGAAGATCGCCACGCTCAGCTTGGGTGACACGATCTGCTGCCACGACAGCCAGGCCGACACCACCGCCAGCACGCCGATCGCCAGGCGGTTCAGCACCAGCAGCACGTGCGCGCGGCGCTCTTCGTCGGCCGGCAGCACCGATCCGGCGAGCGGCGTGACCAGATCGGCGGTGATGGTCGTCGCCAGCGCCTGGATCAGTCCCTCGAGCGTCGACAGCCCGGCCGAGATCAGCCCCATGACCACGATCATTCCCACGTACACCGGCAGCTCGTTCACCACGTAGGCGGGAATGATCCCGTCCATGGGAATGGCCTCGCCGTTCAGGGTGAGGTCGGGGAAGGCCAGCCGCGCATACAGACCCGCGATCACCACCGCGAAGAACAGGATCTCGGTGACGACGCCCACGATCAGGTACCGGTTCACGTCGCGCTCCGACTTCAGCAGCAACGACTTGGTGATGATGTGCGGCTGACACACGATGGCCACGCCCACCACCAGCTGGGCGGCGACGATCTCGTACAGGTCGCGGAACAGGAAGCTGTCCCGGTTGGTGACCCCCACGAGGGCCGGATCCACCGCGCGCAGCCGGTCGAGGAAGCCGTGCACGCCCTCGGCGAAGTGCTCGTAGCCCGAACCGAGCAGGACCACCGCGACCACGACCATCAGCAGCGCCTGGATCGTATTCGTGTAGACCATCGAGTTCGCCCCACCGAACATCATGTAGCCGAACACGAAGGCCACGATCGCCAGCAGGGTGCCCAGCTCCGGAACCCCGAGCGTGGCCGAGATCACCTTCGTCAAGCCCACCACGATCAGCACGATGAAGGTCACGAGCAGCAGCGACAGGAACCCGAAGAACAGCGCGAATCCGGGGCTCCCGTAGCGCGTGCCCATCCACTGGGCCATGCTCAACGCCTACACCGACGACCCGTGCCGCCGCAAGCCCATGGTGAGCACGACGAGCCAGCTGAGCCCGGCCGCGGGGAAGCCCCCGGCATAGGAGATGACCGCGCTCACCCCGAAGATCGCCACGAAGCCGGGGTTGATGATGAAGGTGGCCGCGCTGGTCATCGACGCGGCCAGGGCCAGCCCCACCGCCACCGGCGAGAAGGCGAAGCTGCCCAGGGCGTAGTCCGACAGGTTCCGGTTCCCGCGCGCGCCGCGCACGACGAAGAACAGGATCAACGCCGCGTAGGCGAGAACCAGGATCCAGCCGATGGTCGCGTTGGCGCCCACGGAGTGCTCCGATCTACCAGCGGAAGGCGGCGCAGGCGAAGGCCAACCCGCCGCCGGATCCCATGAAGACCACCAGATCGCCCGGCCCGAGACGACCGTCGTCGACGGCCTCGGCGAGCACCATGGGGATGCAGGCCGATCCGGTGTAGCCGTATCGGTCCATGACGGTGTGCGTGCGCTCCATGGGCAGTCCCAGCCGCGCCATGGTCTCGCGGATGCTCTTGATGTTGATCTGCGTGATCGCGATCAGGGCGATGTCGTCGATCTCGTGCCCGGCCGCGTGGACCGTCTCGGTGACCATGCGTGTCCACGTGTCGGGGTTGATCTCGGGCGGGAACTTCTTCACGAAACGCAATCGCTGATCCCCGCGAGCGACGACGTCGGCGTCGCAGGGCTGCTGCGTACCACCGGCGTAGATCCCCATCCAGTCGTGGTACTGGCCCTCGCTGTGCAGCCGCGACGCGAGCCAGCCCCGGTCCTCGGTCGTGGCCTCGAGCAACACGCCCGCCGCACCGTCGGCGAAGAGCGTCACCGTCTTCTTGTCGGCGGGATCGAGGTACTTGCTCATGGCGTAGGCCCCGATCACGAGCACGCGCCGGTACTGCTCGTCGGCCCGGATGTACTTGGCCCCCATGTCGACGGCGGTCACGAAGCCGGCGCAAGCCGTGTTCACGTCGAAGCTTCCGGCCGCGGTGGCCCCGAGCCGGTGCTGGACGACCACCGCCGTCGACGGCGACACGTACTCGGGCGTGTCGGTGGCCACGATGATCAGGTCGAGGTCCGCCGGTCGGACCCCCGCCCGCTCGAGGATCCGCCGCGCCGCCGCCTCCACCAGGTCGGCCGTGCTCTCGTCGGGAGCCGCCCAGCGGCGCTCGCGGATGGTGAGGTTCGACTCCAGCCATTCGCTGACGTTCTCGCCCAGCTGCTCGTCGAACCACGCGTTCGGCACCACGCGCTCGGGCGCGTACATGCCGGTCGCGGTGATGCGCGCGTTGCGCTCGCCGGTCACGAGATCAGCCCCCCGTCGACGCTCAGCACCGTGCCGTTGACGAACGACGACTCGTCGGAGGCCAGGAAGCAGTACGCGTCGGCGATCTCCTCGGGGCGACCCAGGCGCCCCAGCGGCGACCGCTCGGCCATCATCGTCTGGACCTTCTCCGGCATGGCCTCGACCATCTCGGTGGCGATGAAGCCCGGGGCGACGGCGTTCACCCGCACGCCCTTGCGACCGAGCTCGCGCGCCCACACGCGTGTCATGCCGATCACGCCGGCCTTCGTGGCCACGTAATTCGTCTGGCCGAAGTTGCCGTAGAGCGCAACCACCGAGGCCGTGTTGACGATCGAGCCCTTGCCGGCCTCCACCATCACGCGCCCGACGGCGCGGCCGCAGTGGAAGACGCCCTTGAGGTTCACGTCGACCACCTGGTCGAACTGCTCGTCGCTCATCTTGAGCAGCGTGCCGTCGCGCGTGATGCCGGCGTTGTTCACGAGGACGTCGATCTTCGTGAAGCGGTCGTGCACGGCGGCCACGGCTTCGTCGACGGATGCGGTGTCGGCGACGTCGACGGCGCGGAACTCGGCCACCACGCCGATCTCGGTGAGACCGTTCGCCAGCTCCTGGCCGCGTTTCTCGTCGCGGTCCCAGAGCGACAGCACGGCACCCTCGCGCGCGAACTTCTCGGCGGCTGCGCGGCCGAGGCCGGCGCTGGCGCCGGTGATGACGGCGACCTTGTTCTCGAGTCGTTTCACGATGCTGCTCCCGGTTCGCCGGTGGCCGGCGACGTCTCGCTGGCGTCGATCCGGTCCTTCCAGCTCGATTCCCATTCCCTCTGCCACGCACCGAGGAACTCGCTCAGCTGCGAGACCATGCGCGCGTAGAAGGCCTCCATCTCGGCCACTCGCGTGGCGAAGTGCGGATCGGCGTCGGCGTCGACGCGATCGCGGTAGCGGCGGGCCAGTTCCAGGTTGGTGCGCAACAGCGCCGCGTGGTTGGCGAAGGCGCGTCCGAAGATGTCGGGGTGGGCGCGGTAGTAGTCGCGGCGACTGCCGGGCACCCACTGCTTCTCGACCAGACCGGCGTCGCGCAGACGCCGCATGACCTGACTCACCGGCCCCTTGCTCACCTGAAGACGCTCGGTGATCGCATCGAGGCTCAGCGGCCCCGGGTCGGACAACAGGAGTCCGACCACGTGCCCCATGAGACGGGGCAGCCCGAACTGCAGGTAGGCTTCGCCGAAGTCCTGGATGAACTCGCGGGCGACGCCGTCGGCGGGCTCGGATCCGGCCATCGACACTCCTTACGTTTGAAACGAATCAAACATAAAGAACGTACGAAGGCAATCCCGGTTTTCACCCGATCCGGCCGGGATCACGGATCCGCTACGGGCGGAGGATCCGGGCCTTCTCCACACGGTCGAAATGCAGCCCGAGCGCCGCCGAGGCCACCATCGACAGCAGCACGGAGGCGGCGAACACCCACAGACCGGCCAGCGGCTCGACCTCGACCTGGGCGACGGCGTTGTTCACTCGGACGATCACCACGAGCAGGGCCACCACGAAGACGTCGCCCATCGACCACTGCCCGAGGTTCTTCACCCAGCGCAGCACGGTGGCCCGGCGCGAGTCGTAGCGGCCGATCATGACGAAGGTCAGGGCCACGTACTTGCCGATCGGGAACACCAGCGTGAAGGCGATGATCACCAGCGCCAGGCCGACCTGCCCGTCGCGCCACAGGTCCTCGATCGTGTCCACCAGACGGAAGGCGTCGGTCTCGGTACGGCCCAGACCGAAGACCTCGACGCGGCGCAGCATCTGCGCCACGTACATGAACAGGCTCGTCACGTACAGGACGAACGAGACCGGCAGAACCGCCGCGCCCACCACGAAGGGAATCGACCGGGCCCGGGGGACGTCCGAGCCGAGTGCATCGTCGCCGGAGTGCATCGATGGTGCTAAGGTGCCGGCGTCCTCGAGCGATCCCTGGTGTCCATGACGGCGTTCACGCTGCATCGCGACGTTCCCCTACGTGAGCTGACGACCCTGGCCGTCGGCGGCCCGGCCCGTGCCCTGCTTCGGGTCCGGGACGTGGCCGCCCTTCCCCGTGCCCTCGAGGTGGCGCGCGAGGACGGCCGGCCGCCCGTGGTGCTCGGCGGTGGTAGCAATGTGATCGTCGCCGACCGGGGGGTGGACGCGACGATCCTCCAGATCGACGACGACCATCTGTCGGCCGACCTCCACACCGGACGTGTGCGGGTGGCGGGAGGTTACGACTGGGACGCCTTCGTCGCCTGGTCCGTCGAGCAGCAGCTGGCCGGCATGGAGTGCCTGAGCGGCATCCCGGGGCGCACCGGGGCGGCCCCCGTCCAGAACGTGGGCGCGTACGGGCAGGAGATCGCCGAGGTCATCGAATCGGTGCAGGCGGTCGATCTGCGCGACGGCCGCACCGTCGAACTCGACCACGCCGACTGCGGCTTCGCCTACCGCGACAGCCACTTCAAACGCGACTGGGCCGGCCGCTACGCGATCACGGGACTCACGCTGCGGCTGCGCCCGCGGGGCGAGCCCACCGTCGCCTACGCCGAGCTCGAACGCCGCCTGGCCGAGACCGGTGCCCCGCCCGACCTCGCCAACGTCCGGTCGGTGGTCCTCGACATCCGCCGCGGCAAGTCCATGGTGATCGATCCGGCCGACGAGAACCATCGCAGCGCGGGGTCCTTCTTCACGAATCCGATCGTCGACGACGACACTCTGGGCACCGTCCTCGACCAGGCGGGTCGCCTCGACCCCGAGGCCACGCTGCCACGCTGGGAGATCGGTCCCGGACGCACGAAGATCGCCGCCGCGTGGTTGATCGAGCGCAGTGGATTCGGCAAGGGCCACGGCACGGGCGAGGCAGGACTGTCGACCCGCCACGTCCTCGCGCTGGTCAACCGGGGCCGAGCGACGACCCAGGACCTGATCGACCTCGCCCGCGAGGTCCGGAACGGCGTGCTCGACACCTTCGGGGTGCGCCTGCGACCCGAGCCGGTGCCGCTGGGCTTCGAGCCCGGCGAGGTCGACGACCTGTGGCATTGAGCGGTCAGCGCAGCAGATCCCGGTAGACCTCGCCGTAGTCCTCCGCACGATCGCCCCACCCGAAGTGGCGCCGCATCCCTCGATCCATGGCCTCGGCCCAGCGTTCCGGCTGCGACCACACTTCCACCGAACGGTCGAGCGCGGCCCGCAACGCCGCGGCCGAGTACTCGTCGAAGACGAAGCCGTGTCCGGAGCCGTCGACGATGGGGTCGACGGTGTCGGCCAGTCCGCCGGTCCGATGCACCAGCGGCAACGCACCGTAGCGCTGGCTGTACATCTGGTTCAGGCCGCAGGGCTCGTAGCGCGAGGGCATGAGGAAGACGTCGCTGCCGCCCTCGATGTGGTGGGCCAGGGGTTCGTCGTAGCCCCGGCTGTAGCCGACCCGGCTCGGGAAGCGCTCGACCAGGTTCGCGAAGAAGGTCTCGTAGCGTGGCTCGCCGCTCCCGAGCACCACCAGTCGCGCCGGCCGCTCGCCGAGGAAGGCAGGGAGCACCTCCGCGAGCAGATCGATCCCCTTCTGCGAGGTCAGGCGGGCGATCAGACCGTAGAGGATGGTGTCGGGGTCCTCGGGCAACCCCATGCGCCGCAGCAGTTCGAGCTTGTTCCCCCGGCGCCGCCACACGTCGTGCGGTCCGAAGCGACGCGGCAGGTGCGGATCGAGCTGCGGATCCCAGGCTTCTTCGTCGATCCCGTTCAGGATGCCCACGATCGCGTCGCCGCGTTCGCGCAACAGGCCGTCGAGACCGTAGCCGAACTCCGGCGTCTGGATCTCCTGGGCGTAGGTCGGACTCACGGTGGTGATCCGGTCGACCATCGACAGGCCGGTGCGCAGCCAGTTCACGCCGCCACCGGCGAGCTCGGCCTGGTCGAAGGCGTCGGCCACGCCGCGCAGATCGAGGTCGTCGATCGTCCCGGCGACGAAGCCTCCCTGGTAGCCGAGGTTGTGGATGGTCATGACCGTGCGCGTGTCCGCGAAGAGCTGGTCCCAGGCGTAGAGCCGCTTCAGCAGCAGCGGGATCAGGGCCGTGGTCCAGTCGTTCAGGTGCAGGATCTGGGGCGACCACTGCAGGCGTTGCAGACTCTCCACCACCGCGCGCTGGAAGAACCCCCAGCGCACGTGCTCGTCGTCGTGCTCGGTGTACACCTGGCCCTGGCGCTCGAAGAGCGGCGCGCACTGGATCATGTAGAGACGCGGCTCGGCCGGGTCGCCGCCGTGCCGACGTTCGAAGAGATTGAACGCCAGGTACCGGCCACCCAGGGTCATGCCCACCTGCTGGGCGGTGGGCACGGGAACCAGATCGAGACCCTTCTCGGCGACGATGTCGAACAGGGGCATGAAGATGCGTACCTCGTGCCCGGCCGCGGCCAGGGCAGGAGGCAACGACCCCGAGACGTCGGCCAGACCACCGACCTTGGCCAGAGGGGCCAGTTCGGGCGTGACGAAGGCGATCCTGGTTCCGGACGGCATGGCGATCACCTCTCCGACCGCGCGGCGGTCAGGATCACGGTGCTCAGGGGCGGCAGGTCGAAGCGGATCGACACCGGGCGGCCGTGCCAGGGCTCCCCGACGGTGTCGAACACCTCGTCTCCGACGGCGTGGGAGCCTCCGAAGGTCGGGTCGGCGGTGTTCACGCGCAGCGACCAACCACCGGCGAAGGGCAGGCCGAGCTGGTATCCCTCCCAGCGCATCGGCGTGAAGTTCGACACCACGGCCACCGCCCGCGACCAGTCCTCGTTCCAGCGCAGGTAGCCGATGATGCTGCGATCGGCATCACTGCTGTCGATCCACTCGAAGCCCTCGCTGCTGAAGTCGCGCTGGTAGAGCGCGGGCTCGTCGCGCATCAGGTGGTTCAGTCTGCCGACCAGGTGCTGCACTCCACGGTGCAACGGCTCGTCGAGCAGGTGCCACTCGAGCGAACCCTCGTGGTTCCACTCGCTCCACTGCGCGATCTCGCCGCCCATGAACAGCAGCTTCTTGCCCGGGTGCGTCCACATGTATCCGTACAGCGCGCGCAAGGTGGCGAAGCGGTCGGGATCGAAGCCCGGCAACTTCGTCACCAGGGCCCGCTTGCCGTGCACCACCTCGTCGTGCGACAGCGGCAGCAGGAAGCGCTCGCTGAAGGCGTAGACCAGCGAGAAGGTCAGCCGATCGTGCATGTGCTTGCGGAACAGGGGATCGTGCTCGAGGTAGTCGAGCGTGTCGTTCATCCAGCCCATGTTCCACTTCAGATCGAAGCCCAGGCCGCCGTGGTCGGCGGGGCGCGACACGCCCGGCCAGGCGGTCGACTCCTCGGCGAAGGTCAGTACGCCCGGGCACTCGTGATGCACGACCTCGTTCACGCGCTTCAGGAAAGCGATCGCCTCGAGGTTCTCGCGTCCACCGTACTGGTTCGGGATCCACTCGCCCGCCTCGCGCGAGTAGTCCAGGTACAGCATCGAGGCCACCGCGTCGACGCGCAGTCCGTCGACGTGGAACTGCTCGAGCCAGTACACCGCACTCGACACTAGGAAGCTGCTGACCTCGTTGCGTCCGTAATTGAAGACCAGGGTCCCCCAGTCGGGGTGCTGTCCCTTGCGGGGATCTGCGTGCTCGTACAGGTGCGTGCCGTCGAACCAGGCGAGACCGTGGGCGTCGGTGGGGAAGTGCGCGGGCACCCAGTCGAGGATCACGCCCAGACCCAGACGGTGCGCCTCGTCGACGAAGTAGCGGAAGTCGTCGGGGCTGCCGAAGCGCGACGTGGGCGCGAAATAGCCCAGGGTCTGGTAACCCCAGCTCCCGTCGAACGGATGTTCGGTGACCGGCATGAGTTCGACGTGGGTGAAGCCGAGTTCGGCCACGTAGGGCAGCATCTGTTCGGCCAGTTCGCGGTAGCCGAGCCAGGACCAGGTCTGCTGCTCCTCGTCGGGATTGCGTCGCCACGAACCGAGGTGCACCTCGTAGATCGAGATCGGCCGTCGATCGGGGTTCTGCCGATCCACCCTCTGCTCCATCCACTCGTGGTCGCGCCACTCGTAGTCGCGTTCGTCGACGACCACCGACGCCGACCGCGGCCGCATCTCCATGGCCCGGGCGTAGGGATCGGCCTTCTCGAGCCGCTGCCCCTGACGTGTGTGGATCGAGAACTTGTAGATGTCGCCGCCGCGGACACCGGGGACGAACAGCTCCCAGATCCCGGTCTGACCGCGTGGGCGCATGGGGTGGGTACGATGATCCCAGCCGTTGAAGCTGGCGATCACGCTGATCGCCTCGGCGTTGGGCGCCCACACCGAGAACACGGTGCCCTCGAACCCCTCGTGCACCACACGCCGCGCGCCGAGCATCTCGTACGCGCGGCTCTCGTGGCCCTGGTGGTAATGGACGAGGCGTTCCTCGTCGAGGACCGGCGACAGGCGGTAGGGATCGTCGAACTCCACCGGCTCCTCGGCGTGCCAGCCCCGACCCCGGATCCGGTACGGGAACCAGTCGGTCTCGTCGTCGAGAACCAGCTCGAACACACCGGCACGGTCGAGGCAATCCATGGGCAGGACCTGATCGCCCCGCACCACCCACGCATCGCGCGCCCAGGGCAGCATGGCGCGGATCACGCGTCCGGGCTCGTCGGATCCGCGCAGGGCGTGCAGGCCGAGCACGTCGAAGGGCATGGGTTGGCGGCCATCGGCCAGGGCACGGATGGACTGGACATCGAGATGCGGCACGAAATCGGTCTCCGTCGTCTGTGGAGGGAACGAACCGGAAGTCTAGCCCGAGAGTCCCCGGTCCGAAACGGTGGATGTCCCCAACCCCGTCAGGCAGCTCCGTAGCGCGCCACTGCGCGACGGACCGGCCGTAGCAGCCACAGGAGGCCGGTGGAGCGGCCCACCAGCGTGGCGATCGCCGCCGCCACCGCCCCCGCCAGGCCGACCCCGTGGATCAGCACGGCCAGGCTCAGGGCGAGCGCGGCCAGTTCGGCCGCGGTGGCGCTGCCCATGGGTCCGGTGGCGCGACCGTGCACGAGCACCGCCCGCTGCATCGACTGCAGCACGCTCAGCGCCGGCAGCAGCGCGAAGATCTTCAACGGCAGGAGCGCGAACTCGGCCAGCTCGGGCGACAGCGAAGCGACGTCGCGCAGCCACCACGGCCCGAGTGGCGTGAACGCGATCGTCCCGAGCACCAGGGCCACCGCCACGGCCAGCCCCAGGGCGACGTTCCGCACGGGCTCGTACTGTTCGCCCCGCTCGCCGACCAGGGCGATGCCCACCTCCTGGTAGCTCAGGGCCAGCGCCCGGAACAGGAAGGTGATGCCGTGCAGCACGGGCAGGACGGCCAGTGAATCGAGCGGCCGTGTCGCCTGACCCATGAAGAAGGTGATGACCGGCTGCGTGGCGAGCGCGAGCAGCGAGGTGAGCGCCAGCGGCGCGTAGAAGCGCGCGATCGCGGGCTGGGTGAGGGTCTCCGGGACCTCCGGACCGAGCGCGGCGGCCTCGCGGCGCAACGGACCCAGCACCGGCCGGGCCATCCAGCGCACGGCGAGCATCTCGCTCACCACGCCGACGCTCAGGGCCATCCCCCCGACCGAAGCCCCCGGCAGACCGCCGATCCAGGCGGCCAGGCCCGCCGTACCGGTCATGGCGACGAGCCGTACCACGGTCGCCGCGGCCACCGACCCCGTCCGTTGCCCGCGGATGAGTAGCCCCTGGTGGAAGCGCCGGTCCCCGATCGCCGCCGGCCACGGCAGCAACCACCACAGGGCCCCGTACACGAGATCGGCCACCGCGGACTCGAGCCCCATGAGCGTGGCGACCCCACCCCACACGGGCGGGATCAGCAGCACCACCATGACCAGCGTGATCGCCAGGTTCAGACGGCGTGTGAACTTCCAGAGCGCACGGTAGCCCTGCCCGTCCTTCACGAGCGCCGTCGACGCGCTCATGAGCAGGATCACCGGCGACTCGACGATGATCGCGAGAGCGAAGGCCACGCCGTAGGCGGCCAGGTTCTCGCGCGGCGCGTCCAGCCGCGCGATGACCGCCGCCAGGAACACGCCCTCGACGGCCATCAGCATCCACGTGCTCGCCAGCGGCCACCAGAAGCGGAGGATGCGTCCGGTTCCGAGGCGCGGCTCGTGGTCGACCGGCTCCGACGCGGTCATCGACGGTCCACGTGCGCGAGGATCGTGCGCGGATGTTGATCGGTCACGATCAGGAAGCCCGTCTCGCCCCAGCGGGCGAGGCCCTCCCAGTTGCGGGTGACGTCGTCGTCGCGCGTGACCAGCTCGACCACTCCGCGCGTGGTGTCGACCACCACGCGGCCGTCGAGGGCGCGCAGGGCGACCAGACGTTCCATGGGGCGTCCCCCCGGCCGGTCGATCACTCCGAGTTCGTCGCGCCGCGCACGGACGCGCGCGGCATCGCCCGGCCAGAACTGGTTGATCACCCAGAATCGCCCCTGCCCGTCGCCCGACGTCGCGTCGGTGACGCGGTACTCGATCGGCGGGAAGGGCCACGGCTCGAGCACCTCGAGCTGTCGGCTCATGCGCGTGACCACCGGAGCGGGGTTGACGCGGCGACCGTTGAGCTCGTGGATGCTCCACACCTCCTCGCCCAGCACGACCAGCGCTTCCTCGGAGAAGTTCGGCGTTCCCGAAGCCCCGGCCAGGGTCGTGCGGAGGAGCGGATCGACCACCACGCGCGGCGGCTCTCCCTCGATCCGTCCGCGCACGATGAGGCCCTCCCAGCCGTCCGCCGTCCGGCATTCGACGGCCAGGTACACCTGGTCGCCGTCGACGGTCAGTGCCTCGTAGCCGTCCCATCCGGTCACCCGGGTGTCGAGGTCCCCGTCGTGGAAGGGCAGCCGCGACGGGCGGATCGGCGTGGTGTCGCCGTCCTCGATCACCCGGCGGAGGCGTTCGCGATCGATGGTGAGGAGCGCACCACCGTCGTCGTCGCCGAACACAGCGGGGTCCTGCGGCAACAGGATCAGGCGATCGCCCCACCACGCGAGGCCCGAGAACTCGGCCCGGTCCGGGTCGACCGACAGGTCGAGCGCGATCTCCCGCGGCGCGACCCGTACGCGCGGCAGGTCGCCCTGACCAGTGGCTCGCGTTCCGCGGTCGTCGCCGACGTCGCGGGGAGCGCCGCACCCGGCGACGATCCAGAGGAGGAGACAGACGACGACGGCCGGACCCGAGGGCCCGGCCGCGTCGGAGAGTGCTACGCAGCGCATGCGGAACAGTGTGCCCCGCAAGGCCGCGTTCCCGCAAGGACTCAGCGGCCCGCGAGCGGCCACGCGTGGCACGCGTTGCACGACAACCGCGGGTACTCGGGCGACTGGAAGGGCCCACCGAGCAGGTCCTCGCCGTGGCAGGCGGTGCAGGGCTCCTGACCCTGGTCCACCAGCCGCTGGTACTCGTCGCCGTGGAAGTCGTCGCTCGTCGGGTCGTTCCACTCCGCGGCGGCGGGGTGCCCCGACAGGCCACCGGCGTTGTTCGGGTTGCCCGCGTGGCACGTGGTGCACGCGACCCCCGTCCAACTCCCCCCGCCCTTCTCGCCGTGGCACTCGGCGCAGGCGCCGGGGCCCCGCTCGGCGAGCAGGTTGGCGTGGTAGCCGTCCTCGTCGGGAGCGAACATGACCTCGGTCGAGGGATGGCCGCTGCGGCCGCCGGCGTGGCAGGCCACGCACGACACCATCGACCAACCGCCGTCGTACTCGATGCCGTGGCAGACCTGGCACTGCTCGGTCATCTCGGCGTCGGCGATGACCTGGCCGTGGAACCCGTCGTCCTGCGGCGCGAGGAACACGTTCGGAGCCGGGTGGCCGGCACTGTTGCCCGAGGCGTGGCAGTCGAGGCACTGCTGCTGCGACTGGAAGCCGAGGTCCTGTCCGTGGCAACTCCGGCAGCCCTCGGCTCCGGTCCGCTGCTGCTCCTCGGGCAGATCACGGCTGGCCGCGGTGATGTTCTGCAGGTACTCGCCGTGGAAGTCCTCGCTGTTCGGGTTCGTCCAGCCGTCGGGATGAGCGGCGATCTCGACGTCCACCGGATCCTCGCGCTCGGCGCAACCACCGAGGGCGAGGGCGAAGACGGCCAGTGCGGACACCAGGAGGGTGGTGGTGGTTCTCGTGTTCATGTCCTACCTCCCGTGGCAGTCCGCGCAGAGGGGATCGGACGCACCCGTGTCGTGGCACGAGATGCAGCCTTCCATCTCGAGCAGGGCCTCGGTCCCGTGCGCACCGCCGTCACCGGTCGGCAGCACCCAGTCCGCCCGCGAATGATTGCGCGGAAGGACGTCGTTCTGCCGGTGGCAGTCGGCACAGAACCCGGGATCCATGTGGCACGTGGCGCACTCGATCTGGTTGCCGCGCGCCTCCCAGGCGTGGTCGAAGGCGAAGTTCAGGCGATGGCTGCGGGGCCGTTCGACGTTGTCGCCGGAGTGGCAGTCCTGGCAGTCGACCTGCGCGTGGCAGTTGCTGCAGTTCTGCTGGTCGTGCCCGGCCTCGACGCCGTGCCACAGTTCCCAGCCCACGATGTGGTCGTCGGGAACGTACTCCTCGCCCTGGCTGTGGCACACGTGGCAGTCCTGCAGGTCGGCGGCCGTGGTGTGACAGCTACGGCAGTCGACCTTGGGCGGGGCGGCCACGATGGCCTCGGCCGGACCGTGACACGAAGCGCAGTCCATGTCGGACTCGACGTGCGCCACGTGCGAGAAGCGGTCGACGGCACTCACCTTCTCGGCGTAGCCCCAGGGATCGTCGACGTCGATGTGGCACAGACCACAGTTGTCCATGCTCTCGACGTCGTGGCAGTTGGCGCAGGAGTCCTTCTCCGGCAGGAGCAGGTCGGTGCCCGCCTCGGATTCCCACGCACCTTCGTGGCACTCGACGCACTCCATGCCCATCTCGGCGTGCAGCGCGTGGTCGTACATGATGCCGCTCTTCGAGTAGTCGGCGGCCAGGGCCGTCGTGGTGACGCAGAGCAGCAACGCGGTCGTGATGGTCGTGATCTTCGTCATCACTCACCCCCCGAGCCCAGACCGAAGCGCGTCGCGCCACGGCCCGCCATCAGGTCGAGTCCGAGCAGCACGCGGGTGTCCTCGGAGAACAGCGGATTCTCGAGCGACTGGACCTCGGCGCGCAGCCGCAGACCCTCGACGAGTTCGATTCGCGCCCGCGCGAAGGCCGTGACCAGCTCGCGGGTGAGGTCGTCGGGGGCGTCCTCGACCAGGGCGTACTCGGCGAAGACGGCGCCCGCCGAGACGTCGAGACGATCGAAGAAACGGTAGTGCGCGTCGCCGTACCAGCGGAAGTCCTCGCCGGCGTCGCCCGAGGTCGCGGCCAGACCGATGCGCACGTGCGGCACGAGCAGCGCCACACCGAAACGATCGGTGCTGCGGTCGTCCACGGAACTACGGGCGGCCTCGAGTTCGCCTCCGAAGCCGTTGTCGAGTTCGTAGCGCGCGCTGCCTCGCAGCAGCGACACCCGCTCGAGGTCGTCGGCGAAGATCGAGAAGAACGAACTCGCCTCGATGATCGGCTTGCGGTCGATGTACTGCAGCGTGAACACGGGAAGGTCGCGACGCGGCTGGTACCGCGTGAGCAGGTCGAAGCGTTCGAACTCCTCGCTCTCGGCGTCGAACGAGCCGCGCACCAGGGCGCGCCAACCACGTGTCGGGGTCACGAGCAGTTCGCCGCCGATGGGCGTCGCCGTGGTCTCGCCACCGTTCTGGCGTGTGGCGAACCACGCACCCACGCGGGCGCGGCGAGCCACTTGACCGACGACACGAACACCGTAGGCGCCGTCGTCGCCCAGGTCACCGGCCTCGAAGCTGCGGTCGACCGGAGCCTGGCCCCCGCCCCACAGGTGCACGCGCCACAGACGGTGCGGACGCATGGCGATCCACGCACCGTCGAGCGTGTGGCGGTTCGTTCCCTCCTGCAGGAACTGACGACCCAGTCGGATCCGCGTGTCGAAGCGGTCGAAGCTCAGACCCGCGTAGGCCGCGTAGAGGTGGTCTTCGGTGAAGACGGCACCTTCGTCCGCGAGGTCGGTGGCGTAGCGCCCGGAGACACGGAAGTCCAACCGTCCCGCCGCGAGCTGACCGACCGTGACGTCGAAGTGCTCGTAGAGAGGTGCGTAGTCGAGTTCGCGACCGGTCTCGGTCACGTCCTGGTAGAAGTAGGCGGTGCTGCGCAGCTGTGCCGACCACGTGAAGGGCGCTGCCGACTGGGCGAACGACGGAACGGCCGTCGTCAGCACCAGGAGCAGGACCCCTATGCGAAAGGCGCAATCTCCGCGCAGGGACACGCCCGCCTGGCGTGCGTCCTTGCAGCTCATCGCGATGGTCCAGGGGTGCGCCGTTGCCGAACGCGCCATCGGAGGATGGAGCACGACATCGGACCCAGATCGTCGCGGTTACGCTACGGCAGGACGCTTGCCAGCAGCACTATCGAAAGCGTGATAGAATAGGCGGGCCAACTCGTTGCCTGAAAACGTGATAGCCGCGCTGCACCATATCTCACGAATCTGTGCAACCCGCATTTCCGACGAAGTGTTCGGCGCACCGATCGCACGGAACGGGAGTCTTCAGATCGATCTCCTCGACCGCTCCCGAGAAGTTCATGACGCAACCGGGAACCTGGCAGTGGATGGCTCCCTGCAGATGACCGATCTCGTGCACCGATTCCGTGAGCAGACGCTGGGTGAGCAGGTCGGTGTCGGCCGGCAGCCCGTACATCTCCGGCCGGAGCCGGTGGATCGAGACCAGGGCCGAGCATCCTCCGAGGTGCGCTTCGCCGAAAACGAATGTGAAGATCGATGCGAAGAGGTCGACGTCGGCGATGCCCAGAACCGCCTCGTTCTCGTGGTGGGCGACGCCGCGCAGCGCGGTGAGCAACTTCCGGCTGTCGTACTGGCCCCGCGTGGACTGGAAGGCGAACTCGGGATCGAGGACCTTCGCCTCGACCCGGACCGGCACGCGGAGGACGGGTTTCAGACCCTCGGCGAGGTCCTCGACTCGCTCCGGTTCGGTCTCACCGATCCTCACCAACGCCAGCGCTTCCAACCTCACCGTCCCGGGTCAGCCCGTACTGCTTGATCTTGTTGTACACGGTTCCCCGGTCGATCTGCAGCACGCGCGAGGCTTCGGAGATGTTCCAGTTGGTCTCCTCGAGCACGGCGAGCACGTGATCGCGCTCCACGGCGGCCAGACTCCGGTCGTCCGAGGCCGGGCGGCTCGTGACCACACCACTCCCCTGTTCGATCGGCAGGTCCTCGGCGTCGATCACCGGTCCTCGTTGCACCACCAGCGCCCGCTCGATCGCGTTGCTCAGCTCGCGCACGTTGCCCGGCCAGTCGTGCGACTCCATGCGTTCCATGGCCGCCGCGGTGAACTGCGGCACCTGACGGTTCATCTGACCGGCGAAGCGCTGCGCGAAGTGCAGGACCAGGTCGCGGACGTCCTCGTGCCGCTCGCGCAGCGGCGGCACGTGGATCCCGAAGACGTTGATGCGGTAGTAGAGGTCCTCGCGGAAGTGGCCATCGGCCACCGCCTGCTTGAGATCCCGGTTGGTGGCCGAGACCAGGCGGAAGTCGGCTTCCACCGGCGACGACCCGCCCATTCGCGTGACCTTCTTCTCCTCGAGCACCCGCAGCAGCTCGACCTGGATCTTCGGGGAGATCTCGCCGATCTCGTCGAGGAACAGTGTGCCTCCGTCGGCCAGCTCGAACTTCCCCTTGTGACGGTACTGAGCGCCGGTGAAGGCCCCGCGCTCGTGACCGAACAGCTCGCTCTCGAGCGTTCCCTCGGGCAGGGCGCCGCAGTTGACCACGACCAGGGGCATGTAGGCCCGTGGGCTGTTCGCGTGCACCGCGCGCGCCACCAGTTCCTTGCCCACGCCCGACTCGCCGGTGATCAGCACCGAGGTCTCGGTGGGCGCCACCGTACCGATCAGCTCGACCACGCGACGGATCTCGGGGCTGTGACCCAGGATCGGTCGCGGCTGGACGATCTCTTCGAGTTGCTGCTTCAGCCCGCGGTTCTCGCGCACCAGGTCGCGTTTGTCGCTCGCGCGGCGCAGCAGGTGCGAGAGGACGTCGGGGTCGAAGGGCTTGGTGATGTAGTCGTAGGCCCCGTTCTTCAGGGCGCGGACCGCGGTCTCGACCGATGCGAAGGCGGTCATCATGACCACGCTCAGGTCGGGGTCGATCTCGTGCAGACGGCGCTGCAGTTCCATGCCGTCCATGCCCGGCATCTTGATGTCGACCAGGGCCAGGTCCCAGTCGCTCTCGCGCATGGCCTTGAGCGCGGCCTGCGCGTCGCTGCAGGCGCGGACCGAGTGCCCGTCCTCCTCCAGCCAGTCCGTCAGCGACTGACGGACGATCTCCTCGTCGTCGACCACCAGGATCCGCAGCGTCTTGGGCGTCGCCTCCATCGCTCCTACCTCGATTCGAGCTCCGTGCCCGCCGGGTCCGTCTCACGCACCTCGGGGTGCAACGGCAGCACGATACGAATGGTCGTTCCCCGACCGACCTCCGAGTCCACGTGCACGCGCCCGGCGTGCCGCTGGACGATCCCGTACATCACCGACAGGCCGAGACCCGTCCCCTTGCCTTCTTCCTTGGTGGTGAAGAAGGGCTCGAAGATGCGCAGCTGGACGTCCTCGGGAATACCGATGCCCGTGTCGGCGATGTCGACGCCCAGGTGCTCGTCGTCGACGCGGTGGACGTCGACCCGCAGTTCGCCCCCATCGGGCATGGCGTCGATGGCGTTCATCATGACGGCCAGGCAGGCCTGCTGGATCTGGTTGCCGTCGCACTCGATCTCGGGCAGGTCGTCCTCGACGTTCAGCACCACCTGCACGTCCTGGAGGTCCGCCTGGTGCTGGACGAGACGCAGGGCCCGCCGCTGGATCTCACCGAGGTCCTCGGTCGACATCGAGAGTTCGCGCTGACGCGAGAACATCAGGAGGTTGCGCACGATGTCACCGCTGCGGGCGGTCTCGCGCTCGATCATCCCCAGGGTCTCGTCCGTCTTGTCGCGGGCCTCGTCGTCGCCGATCAGCTTCTGCAGACGGCGCCGGACGAGCTTGACGGATACCAGGATCCCCGCGAGCGGATTGTTGATCTCGTGGGCCACGATCGCGGCCAGCCGACCCAGACTGACCATCTTCTCGGTGAAGACCATGGTCTCCTGGGCGCGCTCCAGCTCGGTGGTCTTCTCCTCGACCCGTTCCTCGAGGGTGTGGTTCCACTCCTCGAGTTCGTGGCGCGCGGCGCTCAGGCGGCCGGCCATGGAGTTGAACGAGGCCTCGAGCTGCCCCAGCTCTCCGGCGTGGTTCTCGGGTAACCGATGGCCGAGGTCGCCTGCCCCGAAGCGCCGAACCCCTTCGAGCATGTCGTGGAAGGGGATGTGGACCGTGCGCCAGGCCACCACGCCCACCACCGTACACACGATGAGCAGGGTGAAGGCCTGAAGCAGGACGGTCCGCTGCAGCTCGCCGGCCATGGTGCGGTCGATCGAGGCGGTCGACAGCTCGACGTCGAGCACTCCCAGGAGCGACTCGTCGGCGGCGTGCACGTGGCAGGCGGCCTCGTAGCAGGAGGGCTCGTTCACGACGGGGATCACGAGACCCAGCTTCGAACTATCGTCCCCGTTGTCGTAGGTGTGCAGGCCGTCGGGCATCGACGAGGGCAGCCGCGGGGGGTCCGCGACGTGACAGACCGCGCAACTCGGGTGCTCGAGCGCCCGGGTCGTCCCCAGCTCGCCCGGCTCGCTGGTCACCCCGACCATCCCGCCCTTCGAGATCAAGCGGATGGCGTCGACACGTTCGGAATCCGACACGTTCGCCACGATCTGCTGCAGGTGGTCGCGGTCGTTCTCGAGCATCGCGTAGTGCAGCGACGACAGCACGGTGCGGCCCAGTTCCATGGCCCGTTCCTCGAGCTGTTCCTCGAGGTGGTCGTGGTGCATTCGCAGCGACAGGGAGCTGCTCGCGCCGAGGACCACGAACAGCGAAACGGCCAGCAGCCCGACCAGCCGCCAACCGAGGCAGTGCCGCATGTGGGCGACACGCTCACGCAGCCAGACACCGGGCCCCCTGGCGGAGGACCCGGTGCTGGAGGTGGTGAGATCCGGTCGTCGGATCAAATGGTGCTCCCGTCCGGCGGATCGTTCGTCCCGACCGAGGGCACTGCGCCCCGCGGGATCGCTCCACCCGCTCGCTGGGCTTCTCGTTCCCGCTGACGGGCCGCGAAGACCTCCTTCGCCAGCTCGTCCTCGGGTTCGGCCTCGAAGACCGGCAGGAATCTACCCGCCAAGTTGAACGCGATCACGCCGACCGTCACGAGCGAAAGCGTGACCGCCATCTCTTCCCACGACGGGACGTAGCTGACGCCCTCGACGACCTCGAAGCCCGTGATCCCGACGTTCATCCGGTTGACGATGAAGCCGAAGACCGCCATCTGGGCCGCGTGGTACAGCCAGTGCGTGTTCCGGCGGACCTTCGGGATCATGTACAGGACGAGGGGAATCACGAATCCGACGCTGATCTCCACGATGAAGAACCAGGCCGCGCGGTCGAAGTGCAGGATGTGGTGCAGCTGGTCGCGGACGACCAGGTCACCGATCCGCAACGAGACGTAGATCGCGTAGACCCACACCGCCATGCGGGCGACACCCTGCAGCACCTTGGCCTCGACGCAGCGGCGGAAGGCCCGCGCACTCAACGTGGACTCGACGATCGCCATCGACAGACCCACCCCGATGGCCGAGGCGAAGTACAGGAACGGCAGCAGCGGCGAGTACCACAGCTCGTGCAGGCGACCGGGAACCAGCAGGAACACGGTGCCGAGCGAACTCTGGTGCAGCATCGACAGGCAGACCGCGGCGATCGTCAGCGGCAGCGTGAACATGTGGGCGATGTGCGCCGCCCGGGCCATCTTCAGCCGCTCGAACACCATGGCCGAGACCTCGGCGGCCAGCACCGACGTGTACAGCATCACGCACCAGGCCACCTCGAACATCACCGAGTGGTGGTTCCAGTGGATGATGGCGTGCCACAGGCGCCAGGGCAGACCCAGGTCGTAGATCAGTCCGCCGACCACCAGGAGGTAGCCGATGAACGCGGTCATGACCGCGGGACGGGCCAGCGGCCGGTACTTCTCCATGCGGAAGATGTAGACGATCGCGCTGATGGTGAAGCCACCCGCCGCGAGGCCCACACCGCACAGGACGTCGAAGCTCACCCAGAGCCCCCACGGGAACTCGTCGGTGAGGTTCGTCGAGGCGCCCAGGCCCAGTGCGAAGCGACGGATGGTCGCCACCAGGCCGAAGGCGAGGATCACCAGGGCCAGGATCCTCCAGGGCTGCAACACCTGGCGGAGGATCTTGTTCGTCATCGTCGTCATCAGTGCTCCCCCCCGTGGTTCTCGTCGCCGTCCATCAGCTTCATGCGACGACGGATGATCCAGTTCAGACCCACGAGCGAGGCGCCGGCGACTCCAACCGCCGTCGGGATCTTCGAGAGAACGACCCAGGTCTTCTCGGGCAGTGCTTCGTCCGGGATCCGCGGGTCGAAGGCGTTGTTCATGAGCTCCGGTGGTCCGATCACGAGCACGCAGGTCCCGCCGACCTCTTCGAGGCCGTACACCTTGTGCGCGTAGTCGTCCGGATACTTCGAGATCCGCCGCCATGCCTCGGCGATCAGCTCGGTGCGGTCACCGAAGATCGTCGCGTCGGCCGGGCAGGCCTCGGAGCAGGCCGTCGGCTTGCCCTCGGCCAGTCGCTGCGGGCACATCTGGCACTTCTGCACGCGCGGCGTGAGCGAGTCCCAGGTGTAGCGCGGGATCTGGAAGGGGCACGCGACCATGCAGTACCGGCAGCCGATGCAGATGTCGAAGTCGTAGGTGACGGGCCCCTCGTCGGTCTTCTTCAGGGCGCCCACCGGGCAGGCCGAAGCGCAGCTCGGCTCGACACAGTGCATGCACATGCGGCGCAGGTAGATGTCGTCGTGGTCCTCGATCGCCGTGTAGCGAGCGGCCGACAGTCCGGGCTCGGCGTCCGCGGGGAGTCCGTTCTCTTCCTGGCAGGCCAGTGAGCACTCCCCGCACCCGACGCAGTTGTAGGCATCGAACAGTAGAGCCTTCATCGTCAACACCCCACTCTCGTGCTAGTTGCGACGCGACGCGTCGACGTCGAGGAACTCGTCGGTCAGGGCGCGCCAGCGGTCGTGCTCGAGCACGGTCGGCAGATCGTCCACGGTCGTGCCGCCGTCCTGGATCACGCTACCCGTGGCCAGCACGAGCTGGTGGTGGAAGCGGTCACGGACGTCTTCCATCCAGCGGTCGGCCAGCGAGCCGTCCAGCAGGTTCTTGATCTGCTCGACCAGTTCCGGCGAGCGGACCTTGAACAGCCAGCCGCGGCCGTAGCTGTCCTTGTGCAGCAGATCGGGATCGCCCTTGAGCTCGTGGTTGCGGGCGATGATCTCACCACTCACCGGCGAAGCCAGGTTGATGGTGTCGTCACCGTGGCGAACCTTGACCGAACCCTCGCCCTGGTCGAGCCAGGCACCGACGGCCGGGACGTCGACCTTGTCCGGGTGACCGATCAGACGGCGCGCGAAGTCGTCGACTCCGACGAGCGCCTGGTCGGGGGCCACCCAGTGCACCCAGGTGTGGCCCTTGTGGAAGGCGAAGCCCTCCGGGAGTTCGTAGCCCGCCGCGAAGTGCGGCTCGGCTTCACGGATACGGTCGTGCAGAGCCTGGCCCTGACGAGCCAACTCGGTGCGACGACGACGCTCCAACACCAGATCGATGGTCACGAAGACTGCGAAGAACACAGCGACGAAAATGACGACCATCCTTCTCACCTCCTCTGGCGCCGTCGGTCCCGCCCCGATGGGCGGTGTTGATGTCCGGCGACGACTTCACCCCCTCCCATGGCATCGGCCGTGCCCCCGAACGAGGCCGCCTTCATCAATTCGACAAGTCGTTTCACGGCATAGGGTTACGGGATCCCTCGAGTGTGGCCGTTCTCGCCACACTCCGCGTCGCGTGTCGAGGAAAACCACAACACACGGATCCGGGACCCCGACGACGACCCCTAAGACACGTGAGGACAACGACTTGTGAGATCGATGGATCGTTCCACAGGGGTGTGGAGCGCGTCGTCACGATTCCGTGATCCGGAGACGCCGCCGAACACGAAGAAGGGCCCGCGGTCGGTGCACCGCGGGCCCTCGTCGGAAGGCGGTGAGCCTCCGGACCGGTCCTACGAACTCGTCGTGGCCGGCTCGG
>CAZQHE010000053.1:17228-26349 GCA_964593155.1 uncultured bacterium | reverse complement strand
CGGTTTCGCGACGCTCTCAGAGGGCGCGAGAGCGACGAACGACGACCGAAGAGACACGAAAGTCCCGACGGCCCAGAACGGCCGACACGAGCCAAGCCGGCCCGCCCAGAAGCCCGATCCACCACCGACCGCCCAACCCCGAAATCCGCCCACGAAAAACCCTGTCAAGCCCCGCAGGAACGAACCTGGGGACGATTCGAGAAGAACCGTCCAACGCCCGCCAGGACCTCACAGGAGGGAGTCGACCCACGAAGCCGAGTCCGCCCGTCGGCGATCGGATTCCGCGACCGATTCGTCACCGCTCCCACTTCCGCCGCGGAAGCGGCGACCGCCTTCGCCGCGCCACCGCCCCCCCCATTTCCGCCCCGGAAGCCAGCACGCGCCACGACGCCCCGAAACCCACGCCCTACCTCACTCTCCGACGATGCGCTCCAGCAATTCCTGGTCGACCTGCAGGAAGCCGCCCTCGACCAAGCGCGGGGTCAGGCGTCGCCAGTTCTCGCCCTGCTCGAAGATGCGGTGGAACATCTCGACGGCGCGATCGTCTTCGCCGGCGTTGGCCAGGGCGACGGCGAACCAGAAGCTCGCCTCCAGGTTGTCGCCGAGCACGGCCTGGGCCTCGCCGTAGGCCTGCTGGGCAGCGTCGACGTCGCCGCGTTCGAGGGCCAGGTCGCCCTCGTTCATCTTCTCGTAGCCACGGTGGACCTGGAGCAGGCGGGTGAGCTCGCCGATCGGGTCGTCGTGATCTTCGACGCGCAGGTCGACGACGACATCGGTCCACGGACGGCCGGTAGGGGTTCCTTCGACCACGAGCAGTGCCGCGGACTGCTCGCCGCGGATGTCGCCGCCCTCGTCCTGGGCGGCTCGCAGCGCGGCCAACATGCGCGCGGCCAGATCGCCCTCGGCGCGGCGGAAGGCTGCGGCCATGGCCTCGGGCACGGTGTCGCGATCCATCAGGTTGGCCTGCACGCTGAAGCCCTCACCCGTCACGTGGCCGGCGTGGGGAATGCAGCTCGTGCCGGTGTGCCCGGCGACGTCGCCGTCGGCGTCGATCATCGCGACCTGGCGGATCTCGGGATGGGCGTCGGCCACGAGCAGGCCCTCGAGTGACTGCGACGCCGATCGACCGGCCCGCATGAGGTCCAGACCGAGGGGCCCGTACGAAGGATCGACCAGCGACTGTGTCGCGACGGCGCCCACGCCCGCCTCGGCCCAGGGCACAAGCGCGCCGACGCTGAACCAGTGCGACTGT
The DNA here is from genome assembly GCA_964593155.1 of uncultured bacterium. GTDB lineage: Bacteria > Krumholzibacteriota > Krumholzibacteriia > JAJRXK01 > JAJRXK01 > JAJRXK01. The sequence continues at coordinate 25,097 of CAZQHE010000053.1, read as the reverse complement.
ACGGCCACGCCCAACTGCCCGGTGTCGGGATCGCGGGCGACGATCGAATAGGTGGCCCGGGCGGGCGTGACGAACAGGGAGACGAGAACGAGCAACAGGGCCAGGACGATGCGACGCATGACGGACCTCGGGGTTGGAGACGACCCAACAGTCTAGCCGCCACCGGAGGCACTGTCTGCCAGCGGACGCAGTTCCGACTCCGCCCCTGGACCCTCGGCCCGCGACAGGGCACAATCGCCCCGCACGTTCCATCCCACCATCGCGACGAACCATGCGCCGATTCCAGAGCCACTTCGTCCTCGACGTCGAGTCCGACGGTCCGCATCCGCTGGACTTCAACATGATCTCGTTCGCGCTGGTCTCGCTCGCCGATCCCGCGAAGGGGTTCTCCGCTCTGCTCCAGCCGATCCACGAGAACGGCGGCGGGTGGAAGGCGGCCCGTGACGTCAGCGGGATCTCGTGGGAACGGCAACGCGCCGAGGGGCGCCCCACCCGCGAGGTGATGGACGAAGTCCAGACGTGGGCCGTGGAGATCGCCCAGCGCGACCGGATCACGATCTGGTCGGACAATCCGGCCTACGACTGGCAGTTCTGGAACGCCTACACGCACCACTTCACCAGACGCAACGTGGCCGGCTTCTCGGCACGACGCATTGGCGACCTGGATGCCGGCCGGCGCGGCGCGCCGCTGACCACCAACGGCTGGAAGAAGTGGCGGCGCACCGAGCACACGCACGACCCGCTCGACGACGCGCGGGGCAATGCCGAGGCGCTGCGGACGATCCTCGAGGCGATGGAGGGCGGGGACTGAACGGAGTGGATCGCAGGTCGTCGGGCGCATCGCGTCGACCCCGCTGCACGCCGACGCCCCCGCACGCCGCCAACCCCGCTGCACGCCGACCCCCTGCACGCCGACGCCGAAGGCCGCTCGCCTAGAACAACCCCAATTGCCCGCCGCGCTCCAACGGCCGCCGGAACAGATCCGTCCGCAGTTCCGCGTCGCGCTCGGTGCCGAGACCGAAGCGCCGCGCGGCCACCTCGAACCGCCGCTGCAGCATCTCCGCCCACGGTCCCGCCCCGCGACCACGATGGCCGAACTCACTGCGGTACAGGTCGCCGGCGTGGGCCTGCCGCAGCAGCGACAGCACGTGGTCGCGCCGATCGGGCTCGTGCTCGGACAACCATTCGTCGAACAGATCGGCCACCTCGCGCGGCAGACGCAGCAGGATGGTCGACGCCCAGCGCGCGCCGGCCGACGCGGCCTGCTCCAGCACCGTCTCGATCTCGGTGTCGGTGAGTGAGGGGATCACCGGCGACACGAGCACGCCGACCGGAACGCCCGCCTCGTGCAGGCGGCGCATGGCCTCGAGCCGCGCGGCGGGCATCGACGCTCGTGGTTCGAGCCGGCGCGCGAGATCGGGATCGAGCGTGGTGATCGAGAACATCACCCGCACGAGGGAACGCTCGGCCAACGAGGTGAGCAGGTCGAGATCGCGCAGGATGCCGCGGGACTTGGTCACCAGCGCCACGGGATGCGAGCAGTCGTCGAGCACCTGGAGGACCGAACGCGTGATGCGGAGATCTCGCTCGGCGGGCTGGTAGGGATCGGTGTTCGTGCCGATGGCGATCACGGCCGGACGGTACGACGGTCGTGCCAACTCCTCGCGGAGGCGGGCGGCCGCCTCGGGCTTGCTGAACAGCTTCGTCTCGAAGTCCAGGCCCGGGCTCAGGTCGAGGTAGGCGTGCGTGCTGCGCGCGAAGCAGTACACGCAGCCGTGCTCGCAGCCCTTGTAGGGATTGATCGAGCGGTCGAAGAAGATGTCGGGCGAGTCGTTGCGGGCCAGGATCGAGCGGGTGCGCTCGGCCGTGACGGAGGTGGCGGGACGGCCGTCCTCGGACCGCGCCCGCTCGGCACTCCCCCACCCGTCGTCGACCGCCGTCGTCGAACGCGGCAGGTAGCGACCGGCGCGATTGCTCAGCGCACCGCGGCCGCGCAGGCGACGGCGCGAGAGGGATCCGTCGTGGGTGTCGTCCATGGGAAGCACCGGGGAGGAACGTCGGACAGATCGTAGGCACAGCTCGAAGCCGGACGCAACAAAGCGTGGCCATCGCGCGTCCCGTGCTAGCATCCCGTCCGCACGACCGCTCCCCCTGGTCCAGGAATCGGAACCGTGAAGGTCTGCATCGTCGGCGCGTCCGGCAAGCTCGGTCGCTACATGATCGGCCATGCCCTCGAGCGGGGCTACGAGGTCGTCGGCGTCTGCCGCGCCCAGAGCGTGGGCAAGCTCGACGACGTGGCCGACCGCATCACCATCGTCCCCGGCGCCACGAACGATTCCGAGGTCGTCGCCCGTGCCGTCGACGGCTGCGACGCCGTGCTCACCGTGCTCGTGCCCTGGGGCGTACACGGCTACGCCACCGGCACCGCGCGTGCCGTGCTCGAACACGCTCCGCCCGGAACGCGCCTGGTCTTCTCGTGCGGCTGGCACATCAGTCGCGACGGCCAGGACCGCTATTCTCGGGGATTCCGGCTCGTGGTCGGCGCCTTCGGCCGGATCATCCGGCTTCTGCGCATCGCCGACATCGACGACCAGGTCCGGGCCACGCGGCTGGTCTTCGACAGTGACACGCGGTGGACGGTGGTCCGGGGCAGCGACCTGGAGGAAGGCGAGAGCCAGGGCCTGCCGGTCTGGAGTCGCCACGTCGGCGATCCGATCCTGAAGAGCAACAAGACCCGCCGCATCGACTTCGCGCTGTTCATGGTCGATGCCCTGGAGCGCGACGAGCTGATCCACGAGGCGCCGGCGATCGTGGGTCGGACCACACCTTCGGCCCTCGCGCACGCTGGCGACACCGGAGCGCCGCTGGATCGAGCCGGCTGAGCCGGCGTGCGGGGGCGGCGTCGCGCGCCTACCCTTCCGGGTCTCGCGTCCGCTCCGTCCGAGGCAGGCCACCATCGAAGCCGAACGCACCGAGACCCGTCGCGGCGTCGTCTACGGTCTCACCGCGTACCTGTGGTGGGGCTTCGCCGTGCTGTACTTCTGGCTGGTCCGCGAGGTGCCCGCGCCCGAACTGCTCGCCCATCGGATCGCCTGGCTGGTCCCGCTGCTGATCGTACTGCTCGCGGTTCGCGGTGGGGGCCGCACGACGATCGCATTCCTGCGACACGGCGAGAACCGCGGCACCCTGCTGCTGACCACGGTCCTGCTGAGCATCAACTGGTTCATCTTCATCTGGGCGGCCACGCACGACCGCGTGCTCGAGATCAGTCTGGGCTACTTCATCAATCCACTGGTGAACGTGCTGCTGGGCTTCGTGGTGCTGAACGAGCGGCTGCGGCGCGCGCAGTGGTGGAGCGTGGGTCTGGCCGCGGCGGCGGTGGGATTCCTGCTCGTGCGCACGGGACAACTGCCCCTGGTGTCGCTGGGCGTGGCCGTGACCTTCGCGTTCTACGGTCTGCTGCGGAAGCGACTGTCGCTGGGTGGAATCGCCGCGCTGTCGATCGAGACCGCCGTGATGTGGCCGGTGGCGATCGGCTATCTGGTGTGGCTGGGGGCCGACGAACGGCTCTGGTTCCTGCACCACGGCTGGGCGACCGACGCCCTGTTGCTCTGCGCGGGCGTGATGATCGCCGTGCCCATGGTGGCCTTCGGCAACGCGGTGCGGCGGGTGGACCTGTCGACGATCGGGTTCATGCAGTACCTGGCACCGTCGATCCAGTTCCTGATCGGGATCTGGGTCTTCGGCGAGGCCATCGACGTCGACCGACTCACGGCCTTCGTCGTGATCTGGATCGCATTGGCGATCTACAGCACCGACGCGTGGCGCGCGCGGCAGCGGCGGCTGCGGGTGCGCGGAGCAGCCTGAGGAGTTGATCGAAGGGGTGGTACGGACACGGTCCTGGGGCGGTCCCCGGTTCTCGTGGCGGAAACCGGCGTGGGACGGTGAGGTGGCATCCGCGCCGGAACTCCACTTCCACCGCGGAAGTCCACGCCGGTCGTCGTGCCCCTCGACCCTCGGAGAGGTGCCGCCATCCCATCGCTCGCGAAGCGCTCCCCTCCTCTCGGGTTGGTGCTGCTGCTCGTCCCCGCACTCTGGGGATGGGGCTATCCACTGATCCGGGACAGCATGGGTGCCATCGGGCCGCTCGGCTTCCTCTGGCTGCGCTTCGGGATCGCCCTGGTCCCGCTCGCGGTCGTGTACGCGAGCACGCTACGGCGCGCGACGAGGACGACGTGGGCGCATGGGCTCGTGACCGGCGTCGCCCTGTTCCTCGCCTACGGCTTCCTGAACGCGGGGCTGGTCCACACGACCACGCCCCGGGCGGGGTTCGTGATCGGGCTCCGGGTGATCCTGGTGCCGCTGCTGGCTGCCGGGCTCTTCGGGCTGCGCGTGGCGGGGGCGGTCCGGGTGGCCGCGGTCGTGTCCCTGCTGGGTGTCGCGCTGCTGTTCCTCACCCGCGACGGGTCCCTCGACGGGGCGATCACCGGTGATCTGCTGGTGCTCGCCAGCGCGCTGTTCTTCGCCGTGCACGTGTTGTTGGTGGGCCGCTTCTCCACCGCCGAGACCTTCGCGCCGTTGCTCGTCCTGCAGGTGGCGACCGTCACCGTGCTCTCGGCCGGGGGATCCTGGCTCCTGGAGTCCCGGCTGCTGCCCGACGCCGCGTTCGTCTGGACGAACGTCCTGCTCGCCGGGCTCTTCGCCACCGCGCTCGCCTTCTGGATCCAGAACGGATACCAGTTCCGGCTCGATTCCAGCCGTGCCGGCGTGATCTACGCGACCGAGCCGCTCTTCGCGACGTCTTTCGGGTTCCTGTACCTGGGCGAAGTGCTGCAGGGGTGGCAGTGGGGCGGAGCCCTGCTGATCTGCGCGGGCATGGTCATCGCGCTGCGCCGCTGACGTCGCGCTGCGCCGCTGAAACCGCATGTCCGGTTCCGTGACGTGATTCCGTTGCACTACTACAGACGCACCATCCGTCCCCCGTCGCGCGGAAGAAGTCGAACATGAGTCGAAAGCAGCGCCTCTCCCTCGCGCTCGGCGTGTTGCTGGTCCCTCTGGTCAGCTGGACCGCCCATGCGCTCAGCCAGGACGCCCTGTTCCGGTCGACCGTCGACGGAGGCGGGGGAACCTCCACGGGCAACACGTACGCCGTCCGCGGCACCGCCGGGCAGCCCGACGCCGGGCGCTCCGATTCCTTCGCGTCGGGCGGTGACCTCGAGATCCGCGGCGGCTTCTGGTCCGGCGGTCCGGGCGCGGCCACCGGCGTCGGCGACACGCCCGTCGTCGATCGCACCCAGCTGAAGGCTCCCTATCCCAACCCCTTCAACCCCCGGACCGAGATCCGCTTCGACCTGGCCGAAGAGGCGCCCGTGCGGATCGAGGTCCTCGACGTCCGTGGTCGACGTGTCCGCACGCTGGTCGACGGGATGCGCCCCGCCGGCTCGCACCAGGTGGTCTGGCGCGGGCGCGGTGACGACGGTCGCGGCGTCGCCAGCGGTGTCTACTTCGTTCGCCTGATCGCCGACGGTCGGGCCCAGACCCACAAGATGACCCTGGTCAAGTGAACCGACCGGACTCCAGGAGACCCAGCATGAGAATCCTCGCTCTTCTACTCGTCGTGATCGTCGCCGTGGCTCCCGCCGAGGCCGTCGCGCAGACGGCGGCCGGGACCGGCTTCACCTACCAGGGCCAACTGGTCCAGTCGGGCGTGGAGGTCGACGGCGACGCCGACTTCGTCTTCCAGCTCTACGACGCCGCCACCGGTGGCAACCAGATCGGCAGTGACCTGTTCCGCTACGCGGTGCCCGTGGAACAGGGCGTGTTCAGTGCCGAACTGGATTTCGGCGCGAGCGCCTTCACCGGCGACGCGCGCTTCCTGCAGATCCAGGTGCGCACGCCCTCGACCGGTGCCGGGGGGACCGAGCCCTACGACACGCTCCTGCCGCGCCAGGAGCTCACGCCCGTTCCCTACGCGATCCACGCTCTGAACTCCGCCAGCGGCGGCGGTGTGTGGCAGCTCGACGGCACGGCGATCACGAACACCAACAGCGGTTTCGTGGGGATCAACGGCTCGACGCCGTTGACCTTCGCCGAGGTCTTCGGCGTGCGCTCGCCCGCGACGACGGGGTACGGCGGTATGTACATGTCGACCCAGGGTACCGATGCCCAGCCCTTCTACGGCTACGACGCCGGGGGCACGCGCGCGTGGACCTACCTGGACGGCGGAACCGACTCGTGGCGCTTGTACAACGGAGGCAACCGCGTCACCGTGGAGAACGGTGGTGACGTGGGGATCGGTACCTTGTCCCCGCAGTCGAAGCTCGAGGTCGTCGGCACGATCCACTCCACGACGGGTGGCTTCAAGTTCCCCGACGGGACCGTGCAGACCACCGCGGCCGGTGCCGTCTCGACCGACCAGGTCGTGTTGACCGACGGCTCGGGCGTGACCACGGTCGAGCTGTTCGCCGACGATCCGGCGTCGACCAGCGGCGGCAGCGTCGCCAATTTCTACGAGGAAAACGGAGCCAAGACCATCGAGATCGACGGCAACATCGGCGACGGTGGAGAGGTGGCCCTGTACAACAGCAACGATCGGCGCACCATCCGGATGCTCGGCGACTACACGAGCGGCAACGGCGGTCTGGTCGAGGTCGATCAGAGCGATGGGACGACCGGGGTGCGGATCCTCGGACACGGAGGCTTCGGCACCAGTGATCGCGGTGGAGAGATCCAGATCGACAACGCCGCCGGCCAGCGAGCGGTGACGATCGCGTCGAACTACGGCGGTGGCACGTCCAGCCGCATCATCGTCGACGTCGTCGAGATCCGTGGCGGATCGGACCTGTCCGAGCAGTTCGACGTGACGCCCTTCGAGCAGCAGGAGATCGAGCCGGGCAGCGTGGTGTCGATCGACCCGGGTTCGCCGGGAGACCTGCGGATCTCCGACCGCGCCTACGACCGGCGCGTCGCCGGTGTGATCAGCGGCGCGGGTGGCGTGAATCCGGGCATGCTCATGGGTCAGCGCGGCAGCGAGGCCGACGGCGAGCATCCGGTGGCCCTGACCGGTCGCGTGTACGTGAAGGTCGACGCGAGCCACGGAGCGATCGAGCCGGGTGACCTGCTCACCAGCTCGCCCACTCCCGGGCACGCAATGAAGGTCACCGATCACACCCGAGCGACCGGTGCGATCCTCGGCAAGGCCATGACCGGCCTGGAGTCGGGGACGGGCATGGTCCTCCTGCTGGTGTCGTTGCAGTGAGCGCGCGCCGTTTCCCGAAGACGCATCGGAGATCGATCATGATCCAGCCGAAGACCATCGCTCTGTGTGCGCTGATGCTGCTGCCGGTCGCCGCGGCCGCCGGTCCCGACCACGCGCACGGCCACGACCACGCGCACGACCACGGCGGCCTGGTCGCCTCGGGGGAGGTCCGGGAGTTCTACGTGCCCGTGCCGCCCGCGGTGCGCCAGCGCATGGACGAGAAGACCACGAACATCGTCGTGAACTTCAATCCCTCGAGCTGCCTGTCGAACAACGCGACCGTGAGCCCGTGGCCGACCGACGCCCGTGAGGCCTTCGAGTTCGCCGCCGGCGTGTGGTCCGCGATCCTGAACGGATCGGAGACGATCGAGGTCGACGCCTGCTGGCGTACCGACATGGCCGCGAACACCCTCGGCAGCGCCGGTCCCCGCGACTGGTACCAGAACTTCACGAACGCACCGCGGTCGGACACCTGGTATCCGGTCGCCCTGGCCAACGAGCTGTCGGGGTCGGACCAGAACGGATCGAACGCCGAGATCCGGGCCAACTTCAACAGCAACTTCACCTGGCACTTCGAGCCCGACGGCCAGGCGACCAGCTCGGAGTACGAC
>CAZQHE010000053.1:13398-17218 GCA_964593155.1 uncultured bacterium | reverse complement strand
GAGTTCGACTTCATCACGGTCGTGATCCACGAGATCGGACACGGCCTCGGGTTCACCGGGAGCATGATCGTGGACGACGGAACCGGCAACGACGAGTGCAACGGCACGGCCGGTGACGGCTGCTTCGGGGCTGGAACCAGCGACCCCTTCATCTACGACCGATTCACGGAGAATCTCAACGGTACCGCTCTCATCTCCTACAGCAGCCCGTCGTCCGCGCTGGGCACGCAGCTCACCAGCAACGACGTGTTCTTCGACGGGACGTCGGCGAACATCCTGAACGGAGGCAACCGGGTGCCGCTGTACGCGCCGAGCACCTGGAACTTCGGCTCGAGCTATTCGCACCTCGACGAGGACTTCAACGGGACCGACGACGCGCTCATGACCTTCTCGCTGGACTTCGCCGAGACCGTCCACTACCCGGGCCGGGTGACCATCGGCATGTTCATCGACATGGGCTGGGACATCCGCAATCTGAGCACGGTGTGGGTCGATGCCTCGTACACCGGACAGGAGATCGGTGGCCCGACGAATCCCTTCGACACGGTGGGCGAGGGCGTGAAGGCCGTCGAGCCGGGTGGCACGGTGATCATCCGCCAGGGCAACTACGCGGAACCGCTCACGGTTCTGCGGGCCATGATCCTCGACGGCGAGAACGGCAGTGCCGTGGTCGGGCAGTGATGCGGATGGATCACGCCCTTCGTCGGCGGTGAACTGCGGCGGCGCGGCGCCGCGTTGGTCGTCGCCCTCGGATTCCCTACCTTCTCGGGGTCCGCCCGTGCAACCGCCGGGCGGACTCGTGCGTATGTACCCTCCGAGTCGATCCGCGCTCCTCGCCGTCGCGGCAGTCCGAATCCTCGTCCTGGGAGAGCCCCGTGACCCCGTTGCCGAATCCACTGCGCGCGAACGCCCATCCGGTCGTTCGCGCTCTGTTCGTTTCGTTCCTGTCGATCCTCGTCGTCGCGCCCGCGCGGGCCGACATCACTCCGCACGGCGGAATGATGCGCTACCCCGCCGTGAGCGCCGAGCGTGTCGCCTTCGTCTACGCCGGCGACATCTGGACGGTGAGTCGTGACGGCGGTGTCGCCACGAAGCTGGTCGCGCCTCCCGGTGTGGAGAGCCGGCCGCGCTTCGGCCCCGACGGCGAGCGGATCGCCTTCGTCGGCAACTACGAGGGAGACATCGATCTCTACGTGATCGACGTCGAGGGTGGGATCGCACACCGCGTGACGCACCATCCGGCCAACGAGGTCCTGCAGCAGTGGACCGACGACGACCTGCTGCTCTTCGCGAGCAGTGCGGAGGGAGCACCCCGCAACAACCTGCAACTCTACACCGTGTCGCCCGAGGGTGGCCTGCCCGAGAAGCTGCCGGTGGAGTACGGCGCCATGGCCGCCGTCGACGACTCGGGCCGCAAGCTGGCCTTCACGCCCTGGACCCGCGACCACCGCACCTGGAAGCGTTATCGCGGCGGCATGTCCACCGATCTGTGGCTGTTCGATCTGAAGACCTTCGAGTCGGAACGGCTCACCGACTGGGAGGGCACCGACACCCAGCCCATGTGGCACGACGGCGTGATCTACTACCTGAGTGACCAGGGACCCGAGCACCGTTGGAACCTGTGGCGGATCGATCCGGAGAACGATACGCCGGAGCAGGTCACCCGCTTCGAGGACTTCGACGTCAAGGCGCCGTCGATGGGGCCGGGGCCCGACGGAGAGGGTGAGATCGTCTTCCAGATGGGATCGGGGATCCACCTGCTCGACCTCGCCAGTGGCGACGTCACCGAGCTCGAGATCACCGTTCCCGGCGAGCGGCCCGATCTGCGTCCCGAACGCGTGGACGTGAGCGACGACATCATGAACTGGAACGTGTCGAGCACCGGCAAGCGCGCGCTGGTCGAGATGCGCGGCGACGTCTGGAGCGTGCCGCTCGAGAACGGCGTGTCGATGAACCTGACCCGCAGTTCGGGGGTCGCCGAGCGTTTCCCGACCTGGAGTCCCGACGGCCGCTGGATCGCCTGGTTCGGCGACGAGAGCGGCGAGTACGAGATCTACGTCCGCCAGAGCGACGGAAAGGACGAGCCGCGTCGCCTCGGCCGCTTCGGCGCTCCCTACAAGGAGGGCATGGACTGGTCCCCGACCAGCGAATCGATCGCCTACGTCGACAAGACCGGTACGCTGTACGTGGTCGACGTCGAGAGCGGCGACCGCACGAAGGTGAACCAGCACCACTGGGGCAACACCCCTTCGTGGTCGTGGTCGCACGACGGTGCCTGGATCGCGTACACCGACGCCGGCGAGAACATGCACGGTCAGATCTGGATGTACGAGGTCGCAACCGGGGAGAAGACCCAGGTCACCAGCGGGACCTTCGACGACGGCGATCCCGCCTTCGACCGCCAGGGGAAGTTCTTCTACTACGTCTCGTCGCGCGACTTCACGTCGCCGACCTACGAGGACGTGGGTACGACCTTCGTGTACGACGACACCGAGCGGATCGTCATGGTGCCGTTGCGCGCCGACGTCGAGCTGCCTCACCTGCCCGAGGACGACCACGAGGACTGGAGCGAAGAGACCGAAGACGACTCCGACACCGAGAACGGCGACCAGGAGAAGGACGAGGAAGCCGAGAAGGAAGAACCCGCGCTGGTCGTCGACCTCGAGGGCTTCGAGGACCGCGGCGTGCACCTCGACCTCGACGGTGGCAGCTACGGCGACCTCGACGTGGTCGACGGCGGAGCCCTGGTCTACCGCACCGGCGGTTGGGGTTCGGACGGCGGGATCGAGACCTACGACCCGCACGCCGACGAGCCCGAGGAGAAGACCGTGATCAGCGGCGTGGGCAGCTACCGCCTCACCGCCGACGGCAAGAAGCTCCTGGTGCGCAAGGGCAAGAGCTTTGCATTGCTCGACGCGAAGCCCGATCAGAAGTTCGAGGACGCCGTGTCGGTCGACGGCTACGAGACCATGATCGACCCCCGCGAAGAGTGGGGGCAGATCTTCACCGACAGCTGGCGCTTCTACCGCGACTACTTCTACGACCCCGGCATGCACGGTGTCGACTGGGAGGGCGTGGGCGACCAGTACCGCGAGATGCTGGCCGACTGCAGTTCGCGCGCCGACGTCGGCTTCGTGATCCGTGAGATGATCAGCGAACTCAACGTGGGCCACGCCTACCACGGGGGCGGCGACCTCGAGGACCCGCCCAGCCGCAACGTCGGACTCCTGGGCGTGGACTTCGAACTCGACGACGGCGCCTACCGCATCGCCGAGATCCACGAAGGCGCGCCCTGGGACACCGACGCGCGCTCGCCCCTGCACCGCGCGAGCGGCCAGGTGAACGAGGGCGACTACCTGCTGGCCGTCAACGGCCAGGAACTCGACGTCACCGTCGATCCGTGGGCCGCCTTCGTCGGGACCGCGGGCAAGGTCACGCGCCTGACCGTGAGCGAGAAGCCGCGCATGGATGACGATGCGCGCGAAGTGCTCGTCGAGCCCGTGTCGAGCGACTCGGGTCTGCGCTACCGCCACTGGATCGAACAGAAGCGTCAGCGGGTCCACGAGGCCACCGACGGCAAGGTCGGATACATCTACGTGCCCAACACCGGCCGCGGGGGGCAGAACGACCTCTTCCGGCAGTTCTACGGACAGCGCCACATGGACGCGCTGATCATCGACGAGCGCTGGAACGGCGGCGGTCAGATCCCCACGCGCTTCATCGAGCTGCTGAACCGCCCGCGGACCAACTACTGGGCCACGCGTGACGGCGAGCGCCGCTCGTTCCCCTGGCCGCCCGACAGCCACCAGGGACCGAAGTG
>CAZQHE010000053.1:0-13388 GCA_964593155.1 uncultured bacterium | reverse complement strand
CTCATCAACGGTCTGGCCGGCTCCGGCGGCGACGCCTTCCCGGCGTACTTCCGCCAGGCCGGCCTGGGCAAGCTGATCGGCGAGCGCACGTGGGGCGGCCTGGTCGGCATCTCCGGGAGTCGTCCGATCATCGACGGTGCGTTCCTGTCGGTGCCGAGCTTCGCGTACTTCGAGAAGGACGGTACCTGGGGGATCGAGGGTCACGGCGTGGAACCCGACATGGAGGTCGTCGCCGATCCCGGACCGCTGGCCAGGGGTGTCGATCCGCAGCTCGAGGCCGCGATCGAACACATGCTCGCCGAGATCGAGCGTAATCCCTACGAGCCGCCCGAGGTTCCGGAAGGGCCGGACCGCAGTGGGATGGGCATCGCCGAGGAAGACATGTAGGGTGACACCCGTTCGATGCGACGAGGCCCCGGCTCCGTAGGGATCCGGGGCCTTGCTCGTGCCGTCACCGGATCGATGTGGCCATCGGGGCGGGGTGTGGTAGCGTCACGGTTCCTCTCACGAATCCGCGGGGAAGCCTTGAGAACGCTCGCCTCCCTCGTTCTGCTGCCGTGCGTGGTCTCTGTCCTGGCCGGATGCTCGGTCGAGGGCGATCCGTCTTCGCCGCCCGTCGACGACACCTTCGTGCCGGCGCCCTTCTGCACCACCGGCCTCCCGCTCGACTACCGCGCCGCCGACCGCTCGGTCCTGAAGGACTTCGCCGTGGTCCACGACGGCGAGCGCTTCCATCTGTTCGCCACGCGGCCCGGTGCCGGCTGGGCGTCGGGTGGGGGCGTCGACTTCGAACACGCCACTTCGACCGACCTGATCGACTGGACCGCGCACGATCCCGTCGACCTCCGCCGTCCCGGCGTGGCCGAGACCGAGACCTGGGCCCCGCACGTCGTCCGTCACGACGGCCGCTGGTGGATGTTCTACACCGGTGTGGTCTACGAAGCCGGAGCGGAGCAGCACAACGTCCAGCGGATCCTTTCGGCCGTGTCCGACGATCTCCGCGCCTGGCAGCCCACCTCGATGGTGCTCGAGGGAGCCCCTTCGTTCTCGGCGTGGGGGAGCGGGATGCCGTGGGGAGACGACCTCCGCGATCCGATGCTGTGGTACGACGACGGCGCGTGGATCCTCTTCGTCACCGTGCGTCTGCACGACCAACGCCAGTGCATCGCCACGGCGCGGTCGTCCGATCTGCGGACCTGGACCTGGAGCGGTCCGCTACTGGTGACCGCGGGAGCGGTGGCGGAGTCGCCCACCCTGGTCCGTTACCGGGGACGCCTCTGGTTGTTCTGGACCAGTCGGGAGGGATTGCGAGCGGCGTCGGCCCACGCGCCCGAAGGGCCCTACACGCCCGAGACCCTCGACGTCCGCGGCTTCGCGTGCGAAACGCTGGGGCTCGGTGACGGGAGCGTGCTGCTGCCCCGTGTGCTCGGCCACGCGGTCTCGTTCGTGCGGTTGCTGCCCGACACCGTGTCGCCGCCCGCGGTGTCGACCACGGTGTCGCCGCTGTGCTTCGGGAGTTCGTTGCTGGTGCCGGGGCCGACGGTGCTGCCACGCCCGGAATAGGAATCGGGCGTGGCACTCACCGCCCTCCTCCCCGGCGTCTTGCTCGCCCTGGCCGTGGCCGGCGTGTCCCGCGGTGCGCATGGCCTGTTGCCGCCCACGTGGCAGGCCGGCATCAGCGAGATCGTGCTCGCCGTCGGGCTCGGACTGCTCGTCCGACGCCTCGTTCCCTGGCGTGCGGACTTCGACCCCGGTGTGCGCTTCGCCTTCCACACGGTGCTGCGCACGGCGATCGTGATCCTCGGGCTGCGGTTCTCGTTGCAGGAGGTCGGGGCGATCGGGGGGCGAGCGGTCGTGCTCGTGGTGGTGTTGATGACCGTCGCCCTGTTGGTCGCCCACATCGCCGGTCGGCTGCTGGGAGTGAGTCGTCGGGTGTCGACGCTGATCGGCGTCGGGACGGCCGTGTGCGGCAACTCGGCGATCTCGGCCACGGCGCCGGTGATCGGAGCGCGCGACGAGGAACTGTCGTACGCGGTGGCGGTGAACACCCTGTTCGGCACCATCGCGGTGTTCGTCTACCCCGTGCTCGGCGACCTGCTCGGCATGACGGCCGCCGCCTTCGGCACCTGGGTCGGGACGGCCGTCAACGACACCTCGCAGGTCGTCGCCACCGGATTCGCGCGGGGCGACGCCGCGGGCGAGATCGCCACCGCGGTCAAGCTCACCCGCAACGCCCTGATGGGCTTCGTCATCGTCGTGGTGGGTTGGTTGCACGGCGGAGGCGCCTCCGTGCGGTCGGGCTCCTGGTCGCGACGGGTCCGTGCCTCGGTTCCGGGCTTCGTCGTCGGCTTCCTGCTGCTCGCGGTCGCGAACACCGTGGGCTGGGTCGAGGCCGCGGGCGATCTCGTCGGCCGTGATCTGGCCCGCGACGGGGGCGAGGTGGCGAAGCTGCTCGTGTTGATCGCACTGGCCGGCGTGGGGCTGGGGACGAGGCTGCGATCGCTACGGGCGATCGGGCCGCGTCCGCTGGTCCTCGGACTGGGAACGGCCGTCGTGACCTCGATACTCGCTCTCGGTTGGATCGTCACCGTGGGCTCCGTGGTGGACTGAGCCCTGCCCGCCCGAGGAGTTGACGCAGCACCGGCTCGAACCCACATCGGCCCGTGGTCGGTGGGTGCCGTCGCGATCGCGCGACCGATCGCGCTCGTCGCTTGGAACCGTCGACGATGGCGACTAGGATGGGGCGTCCCCGAAACGCCCCGTGGATCCGAGTTTGAACGGTTCGACCCTGCCGCTGGTCCTCGCCGGACCGATCCTGCGCCGTGTCACGCCCGAGCGGCTCTGCATCTGGCTGGCGACGAGCGCGCCCGTGCGGGTGCGCGTCGAACTCGAAGCCGAAGGAGCGTCCGGAGCGCGTCGGATCGATCTCGACGACGGCCCCCTGCGCATCCTGCGCGCCGGCGACCACCTGCATTACGTCCTGATCGACCTCGCCCTGGACGAATCCCTGCCGGTGGACACGTACATCGCCTACGATCTGCACCTGCAGGCCCGCGACGATGGCCACGACCCATGGCACGCCGCACGGGACTGGGCACCCGATCTCTGCCACGAGGGCCACGATCGCCCCTTCTTCCGGATCCCGTCGCGGGTCGCGTCGTTCCTGCACGGATCCTGCCGCAAGCCGCACCACCCGGGAGACGACGCGCTGGCCGCAGTCGACGGACTGCTCGCCCGGGCGAGGTCGTCGGACGAACCGTGGCCCTCGTTCGTCGTCCTGACCGGCGACCAGGTCTACGCCGACGAGGTGGCCGGACCGCTGCTGTGGGCGATCCACCAGCTGATCCCCCGGCTCGGTCTGCCCACCGAGCCCCTGCCCGAGACCGGCGCGCCCGATCTGGACGACGACGACGCGCTGTATCGACATCCGAAGACCTACTACGGGCGCGAAGGGCTGCTGCCGAGCCGGCCACACAACCGTGCCCTGGTCGAGATCCTGTTCGGAGGCGTGGAGAAGCCGATCTTCACCAGCGCGAGCGCGCAGAACCATCTGATCACGCTGGGCGAGGTGCTCGCCATGTACCTGCTCGCCTGGTCGCCGGTCGGGTGGGAGGGGATCGACCTCGAGCCACCGCCGGGTCTCGATCCGGAGCACCGCGAGGAGTACGACACCGAGCGGGCGGCGATCGAGGAATTCGTCCGTCACCTGCCGGCCGTGCGCCGGGTGTTCGCGCACCTGCCGGTGGCGATGATCTTCGACGATCACGACGTGACCGACGACTGGAACCTGAGCCGCGAGTGGGAGGAGATCGCCTACGGGCACGACTTCTCGCGCCGGGTGATCGGCAACGCGCTGATCGGTTACGCCGTCCACCAGGGATGGGGGAACCGACCGGAGGTCTTCGACGACGACCTCGTGGAAAACATTGCCGCAACCCTCGAACGGCCCGGCGCCGACGGCCACGACGACCTGATCCAATACCTGCTGCGCTTCGAGCAGTGGGACTACCAGTGGCCGACGTCACCGCCACTCGTGGTGATCGACAGCCGTACCCGCCGCTGGCGCAGCGAGGTCGCCGCGCGCCAACCGTCGGGTCTGCTCGACTGGGAGGCGCTCACCGACATGCAGCGCACCCTGCGCGACCTGCCGGCCGTCCTGCTCGTCTCGCCCGCGCCGGTGTTCGGCGTGAAGCTGATCGAGGCGATCCAGCGGGTGTTCACGTGGCTGGGCAAGCCGCTGATGGTCGACGCCGAGAACTGGATGGCGCATCCGGGCGCCGCGCACGCCATCCTCAACATCTTCCGTCACCGCAGGACCCCGAAGAACTTCGTGATCCTGTCGGGAGACGTGCACTACTCCTTCGTCTACGACGTCGAGCTGCGAGGCCGGCAGCGCGGCCCGGACATCTGGCAGATCTGCAGCAGCGGGGTGCGCAACGAGTTCCCGCCCACCCTGCTCGACCGCCTGGACCGGGCGAACCGCTGGTTGTACTCGCCGCGCTCGCCGTTGAACTGGTTCACGCGGCGGCGGCGCATGCGGGTGATCCCTCGCAAGCCCGAGGGCACGCCGTCGGGGCGTCGCCTGTTGAACGGCAGCAGCATCGGGCTGGTCGAGCTCGACGGCGAGGGCGTGCCGACCCGGATCCGCGACCTGATGGCCGACGGCCGCACCGTGGTGTTCACGCGCCGCGAGGACGAATCGCGCTGGGACTGAGCCCGCGCGTTGACCGTCGCCGCGCCCCGGCCTACCCTCGCCGCGCTCCGCGCACGAGACACTCCATCGCGGGAGAGCCCTCATGGGACTGTTCGAGAAGCTCCGCGGCGAGCTCATCGACATCGTCGAATGGATCGACAACACGCGGGACACGCTGGTGTGGCGCTTCCCGCGCTACCAGAACGAGATCAAGAACGGCGCCCAGCTGATCGTCCGCCCGGGACAGATGGCGATCTTCGTCCACCGCGGTGAGGTGGCCGACGTCTTCGAGCCCGGCAACTACCGACTGACCACCGACAACCTCCCCGTGCTGAGCACGCTGCAGGGCTGGAAGTACGGCTTCGACAGCCCCTTCCGCAGCGAGGTCTACTTCGTCAGCACGCGGCAGATCACCGACCTCAAGTGGGGCACTCCGAATCCGATCATGCTGCGCGATCCGGAGTTCGGGCCGATCCGCCTGCGGGCCTTCGGAACCTACGCCCTGCGCGCGAACGATCCGAAGGCCCTGTTGAAGGAGCTCGTCGGCACCGACGGGGTGTTCGAGACGGGCGAGATCAACGAACTGCTGCGCTCGATGATCGCGACCACGCTGGCCGACATGCTGGGCAAGTCAGAGATCGCCGCGCTCGACCTCGCCGCCAACTACACGGCCATGAGCGAGAAGCTGCGCGTGGCCGTGCTCGAACAGGTCGACGACGAGTACGGACTCGACCTGCCGCAGCTGTTCATCGTGAACATCTCGCTGCCCGAGGAAGTGGAGAAGGCGCTCGACACCCGCACGCAGATGGGCGTGATCGGCGACATGCAGCGCTTCCAGCAGTACCAGATGGGCCAGGCCATGACCGCCGCCGCCGAGAATCCCTCGGGGGGCGGCGCGGCCGAGGGCATGGGTCTGGGCATGGGCTTCGCCATGGCCAACCAGATGATGGGCGGCATGCCCATGGGCGCCGGGGCACAGCAGCAGCCCTCGGGGCCGCCACCTCCGCCGCCGGCCGCCTGGTACGTGGCCGTCGAGGGCCAGAGCCGGGGTCCCTTCGACACCAACCAGATGGCGGCGGGCATCGCCTCGGGCGAGGTCACGTCGAGCACGCTGGTGTGGACCCAGGGCATGCCGGGCTGGGTCGCCGCGGCCCAGGTTCCGCAATTGGCGTCGCAATTCGTGTCGCCGCCACCGCCCCCGCCGCCGGCGGAGTCCTAGGCGCGGCCATGGCCGAGCACGACCTGCCTCCGCTGCCCGACGCGTCCGCGGTCTCGAGCACGGACGCGTCGACCACGCGGCCCGAAGAAGAAGGACGTCTGTTCCCGTGTGAGTCCTGCGGTGCCGACCTGCGGTTCCACGTCGGCGTGCAGCAGCTGCAGTGTCCGTACTGCGGGGCCACGAAGGAGATCGACCTCGGCGGCGAGCACGAGATCGAGGAACGCGATCTCGACGAGATCCTTCGCGACCAGGCAACGCGGAGAACGGAGGCGGCCGCGGGCACCGAGTCGGACCTGCGCGAGGTCGACTGCGAATCGTGTGGCGCCACCGTGCAGTTCACGGGCACGCTCACCAGCAGCGATTGTCCCTACTGCGGGGTGCCGATCCAGAGCAGCACCGCCCACCGCGCCCACGGTCGGATCCCTGTCGACGGCATGCTCCCCTTCGGCATCGATCGCAAGACCGCCCGCAAGAACCTCGCGCGGTGGGTGAAGAAGCTCTGGTTCGCCCCGAACGATTTCAAGAAGCGCGGTGTACAGGGGCGCTTCGAGGGCGTGTACCTGCCCTACTGGACCTTCGACAGTCTCACCAGCAACCAGTACGCCGGCATGCGCGGCGACCACTACTGGGTGACCGTGGGCAGCGGCAAGAACCGGCGCCGCGTGCGCAAGACGCGCTGGTCGGCGCGATCGGGCGACTTCCAGCGCTTCTTCGACGACGTCCTGGTCGTCGCCGGTCTGGGCCTCCCGGCGGAGCGCCTGCGCGCGCTCGAGCCCTGGCCCCTCGACCGCTGCGTTCCCTTCGAAGAGAGCCTGCTCGCCGGCTTCCTCGCCCGGACCTACGACGTTCCGCTCGAGGACGGCTTCCACACCGGCCAGCAACGCATGCGCGAGGCGATCGAGGCCGAGACCCGCCGGCGCATCGGCGGCGACGTGCAGAAGATCACCAGCCTGCGGTCGCGCTTCGACGCCGCCACGTTCAAGCACCTGCTCCTGCCGGTGTGGATGCTCGCCTACCGCTACAAGGGCAAGAGCTACCAGGTGGTGGTGAACGCGGCGACGGGCGAGGTGCAGGGCGATCGGCCCTGGAGCGCGTGGAAGATCGCACTGGCCGTCGTCGCGGGCCTCGTCGTGGTCGGCGGGATCTACTGGCTGAGTCGCACCTACGGCTGAGCGGGTTCACCGCCGTGTGGACCCGCGGATCCGCTCCGCTGTCGTGCTATACTCGGTGTTTCGTGTCCGGATCGGGGAAGGTGCCCCCGCTCCGGGCTTCTCCGCGAACGCGCCCGGATCGGTCGAAGGGACAGCATGCCGCGCTCCGGCTGGACCCGCCTGGTGATCGCCGCCGTGGCCCTGTGCGCCTTCGCCACCCTCGTCGAGCCGGTGGTGTCGATCGGCGATCCCGTCAGCCGCAACTACAACGAGGGCTGGAACGCACTCCACGCCGACACGGTCGTGCGTGGGGGTGATCTCTACCCGGAACCCGGCGCCCTCGTGTTCAACAACTACCCGCCGACGTCCTTCGTCGTGATGGGCCTGCTCGGTGCGGTGTTCGGCGATCCCCTGGTCGCAGGGCGGGGGGTGGCGCTGGTCTCGCTGGTCGTCGTCGCGCTCTGCGTCGGTCGGATCGCGGCCACGCTCGCGGCCTGCCGGGCGATCGGGGCGCTGGCCGCCGCGCTTGCCCTCGCCCTGGTCACCGTCTTCTACGACCAGTACGTGGCCATGAACGATCCGCAGCTCTTCGGGCACGCGCTGCAGTTCCTGGGCCTCGCCCTGTTCGTGCAGCGTCCCGACGGCACGCGAGCGCGTTTCGGCTCGCTGCTCCTGCTCGTACTCGGCGGTACGGTCAAGCACAACCTGGTGGCCGTACCGCTGGCGCTGGTGCTCTGGATCCTGGTGCATCGGCGCGCGCAGGCATCGCGCTTCGTGCTGACGGCGGTGGCGCTCGTGGCGACCGGTGCCGTGGCCATGTTCCTGGTCCACGGTCCCGATCTGTTCTCCGGAGTGCTCGGACACACCCGGACCTTCGCGTTGTACCGAGCGGCCAACATGGTCGCCGCCTGGCTGGTGCCGCTCGCTCCGGTCCTGGGTGCGGCGCTCCTCGCGGCGATCCTCGGGCGGGACGATCCGCGGGTCGACGTGCTCACGTTGGTCACCGTGATCGGTCTGCTGACCGGTGTCGTCTTCGCCGGTGGGGGCGGGATCAACTACAACGTGATCTTCGACGCGGTCTTCGCGGCGTCGGCCCTGGCGGCTGTGGGGGTGGAGAGGTTCGTGCGCGCGGTGCGTCCGGCGAAGGGTGCGGACGACGTCGTTCGGGCGGCGGCCGCGGTCGCGGTGTCGCTCGCCGTGCTGCTCGCATCACCGGGCCGGCTGGCCGAGGAGCGAACGGAACTGCGCGAGCGCCCCGGCCGCGTCGAGGCGGCACGCTCCGATCTCGCCTTCCTCGAACGACGTCCCGGCCCCGTCTTCTGCTCGACGTTGGCGCTGGCCCACTGGGCCGGGCGCGAGTTCGAGGTCGACCCCTTCAACCTGGGCCAGGCGGTCCGGACCGGGGCGCGCGACGACGACGACCTGGTCGCGCGGATCGCCGCGCAGGAGTTCGCGGTGATCCAGTTCAACGACTGGTCGCGGCGGGTCGATCTGACGTCGGACGTGCTCGGCGCGATCGAGGAGCACTACCGGCCGGCCCGTACCAGTCCCGCCCACGGGTACTTCTTCGTGCCGGCGAGCGAGTGATCGGCGTCAACCCGCGCGCTGGAGGTCGCGCGTGACCGCCAGGGCTTCGAGGATCGCCGCGCGCATGCGCTCGGGATGCGACCACGGCACGAAGTGGTTCATGGTCGGGTCGAGATCCACGTGCAGCAGGTCGGGTGGAACGCGGGCGGCGATGAAGTCGGCGTTCGCGGCCGGGACGAGCACGTCCTCGCCTCCCTGCACGACGAAGACGGGGCAGTCGATGGCCGACCAGCGAGGAGCCATGGCCCGGAGCTCCGCGCGGTGCGGCAGCAGCTCCTGATTGCACACGTCGAGCATCGTCGGGAGCAGCGGACGCACCCAGGGCCAGGCGGCGACCTCCTGGTACCAGTGCGTGGGTTCCAGGGCGGGATCGGCCGAGCCGGCCACGCTCACCACGGCGGCCACACGGTCGGCGAAGTCCATGGCAACGCGCGTGACGATCGGGCCGCCCATGGAGTGGCCCACCAGAACGGCACCCTGCGCCGGCGGTCCGAAGTGGTCGACGACGGCCACGACCGCTTCGGCGTGGCGGCGCAGGGAGGGTTCGGGATCGCCGAAATCGCTGCCGCCGTATCCCGGACGGTCGATCGACACGAGACGCGCGGCGTCGCGCAGCGCGGGATCGGCCAACTGGTTCACGAAGTCGGTCCAGTCGCCCGGCGACCCGTGCACGAACACCACGAGCGGTCGCTGCTGGTCGAAGGCGTCGCCGGTGGCGTAGGCGCGGAGGGATTCGCCGCCGAAGGCCACGTCGTGGGCGCGGGGTCGCGGCACGCCGCGCTCGACGAACTCGTCGAGCGTCCGCTCACTCCGCACGTCGGGTGAGAGCAGCGTGTTCACCTGCACCACCACGAACACGATGCCGGCCACGAGGAACAGGGCGAAGATCCCGAGCACGGTCAGCACGATGCGTCTCCGGCGTGTCACGAGGGACTCCGTGGTCTCGGGGAGATCTACGCCGGCCGGTGGCGGGCGTGACCGTGCTTGGTTTCCACCGTGGCTACGATACACTGGTCCGGCCCCGACGCACCGTGGAGGCCCCGTTTGACCCGTTCGTACCCCACCGCCTACGACACCTGGCTCGTGGCCCTGGTCGTCGCCGCCCTCGTGGTGCCCTGGATCCTGATCCTGGTCGACGACGACGTGCAGCCGGTGCCCACCTCCATGTGGCTGCTGCTCGGCGGGACGACCGTCCTCGTGGTGGCCCTGTTGCGGTTCTTCGCCTGGCCGGTACGGTACACGATCGACGACGACGTGCTGATCGTGCGCAGCGGGTGGATCCGCTACCGGATCGTGCTCGGTTCGATCGTGCGCGTGGAGCGATCGCGGTCGCCGGTCAGCTCGCCCGCCTGGTCGCTCAAGAGGCTGCGGGTGATCTTCCGTACCGGACGCAACATGAACAGCGAGCTGCTGATCTCGCCGCGCCATCGCGATCGGTTCGTGGCCGAGCTCGAGGAGGCCTGCGGCCGACCGCTCACCGGCGACGCGGAGACGGATTCCACGAGCTGAGCCGCCGTCGCGACCGCCCGCCTGGACGCTGGTGGCGCCCGCACGATACACTGATTTCTTTGCCGGAACTTCATCCAGCCCCTCCCGAGGTGCCTCCCATGCTCCCGACCTCGACCGTCCGCACCGTGTTCGCGGTGTGTTCGCTGCTGCTCGCCACCACCACCTTCGCCGCGCCGATCGTTCTCGACGGGGGCTTCGACGACTGGTCGGCGGTTCCCGTCTCGGTGACCGACACCGCGGGTGACGGTGGAAACGGCGTGGACTTCGGCCGGGTGTGGGCGACCAACGACCATCGCTTCTTCTTCCTGCGCTTCGAGACCGGTATCGAGGTGCAGGGCGACGAGCAGCAGTCGATCCGTCTGTACCTCGACACCGACGACGATCCGTCGACGGGCGAGTCGTACGCGGGGATCGGTGCCGATCTGGTGTGGGACTTCGGACAGCGCAACGGGAGCTTCCGCGGCAGCTCGATCGAGCATCCCGACCTGGGGCTCTTGCTGGCGCCCACGGTGAGCAACACCGAGTTCGAGATCGCCCTGCGCCTCGACGCCGAGGTCGGTGGACAGGCCGTGTTCCCGGGGGCGCAGGTGAAGCTGGTGCTCCGCGACACGTCGGGCGACGACACCGTGCCCGACTCCGGGGCGATCACGGCGAGGATCGAGGCCACGGCGGCCGACGACCCTGCGATGGGCCTCGACCGGCCGGCGGCCGACGACGTGCGGATCGCCGCGTACAACGTCAAGAACAACGGCCTGTTCGATCGCGGCGGGACCGAGCAGGCCTACGAGCGCCTGCTCGGCGCGATCGACGCCGACGTCTGGGTGTTCAACGAGCTCTGGGACCACGACGCGGCCGAGACCGCGAGTCGGGTCGCGTCGTTGCTGCCGGCGGGCGACGGCCTGAGCTGGGACGCGGTGAAGCGCGACTCCGGCAACGTGATCGTCAGCCGTTGGCCGATCCTCGACTCGTGGCAGGTGTTCCCCGGCAACCGCCTGACCGCGGCCCTGATCGACCTCCAGCCGGCCGACGGCGAGGGCGACCTGCTGGTGATCGCCGCCCACTTCTCGTGCTGCACGGCCGATCAGCAGCGACAGGAACAGGCCGATGCGTTGATCGCCTTCGTGCGCGACGCGCAGACGCCCGGCGGCGACATCGACCTGCCGGACTCGACGCCGATCGTCGCGGCCGGCGACTTCAACCTGGTGGGCTGGCGCCAGCAGCTCGACACCATCCTCACCGGCGACATCCAGGACGAGGGCCGCTTCGGGCCCGACCACGCCCCCGACTGGGACGGAAGCGACTTCGACCTGCGCCGCTCGACGCACACCGACCAGCGGGTCGGCTACACCTGGCGCAACGACTTCAGCAGCTTCTACCCGGGCATCCTCGACTTCGTGTTCGTCACCGAGAGCGTGGTGCCGGTGACCAAGCACTTCATCGTGGACACGCGCACGATGCGGCCCGAGACCCTGTCGACCTACGGCCTGCAGTCCGGCGACACCGGAACGGCCAGCGACCACGCGCCACGGGTGACCGATCTGCGCCTGGCCACGAGCACGGCTGCACCGGCCACCAAACGCGTGCGCCTGCACCCGAACGCGCCGAACCCCTTCAATCCGAGCACGAGCATCGCCTTCGAGCTCGCCGCGACCGGGCCGGTGGTGCTCGACGTGGTCGACGTGTCGGGCCGCCGGGTGACGACTCTGGTCGACGGGGTCCGCGACGCCGGTCTGCACCGCGTGCGCTGGGACGGCCGTGACGCCGCCGGACGCGCGGTCGCCAGCGGAACGTACCTGCTGCGTCTGCGGGCCGACGGCACCACGATCACCCGGAAGGCCACCCTGGTGGAGTGAGGCCCGCCCGACCGGGCCTTGATTCCCCGCGCGCGGTGGGCGATCCTGCGGCGTCGCCGTTTTCCCTTCGCGTCTCGCCCACTGCGTCTCGCTCACCGCGCGCGGACCTGGCCACGGGAGTCCCATGGACCTGCTGCAAGCTCTGATCGAATTCCTGCGTACCTACGTCGTCGAACTCGGGATCAACATCGGGGGCGAGAACCTCCCCTTCATGGTGATCCTGCTGCTCGGCACGGGAGTCTTCCTCACCCTGCGGCTGGGCTTCATCCAGGTGCGCCGCCTGGGCCACGGCTTCGCGGTGACCAGCGGGAAGTACGACGACCCCGACGAGCCGGGCGACGTTCCCCACTTCCAGGCCCTGACCACGGCGCTCAGTGCGACGGTCGGGATCGGCAACATCGCCGGTGTGGCGCTGGCCCTGCACTGGGGCGGGCCCGGCGCGGTGTTCTGGATGTGGGTCACGGCCTTCCTGGGCATGGCGACCAAGTACTGCGAGGTGACGCTGGCGCAGAAGTACCGCCACGTCGACGCGCCCGACGAGAAGGATCCGCACAAGTGGGAGGGCACCGTCTCGGGCGGGCCCATGTACTACATCGAGCGCGGCCTGGGCAAGGCGGGCAAGCCGCTGGCGGTGTTCTTCGCCGTGCTGCTCGGCCTGACGGCGTTCCTGACCGGCAACGGGATCCAGGCCAACACCGTGGCCGACACCATGCAGTCGACCTTCGGGATCACCCCGTGGATCTCGGGTCTGGTGACCTCGGGCGTGGTGGCGGCGGTGATCATCGGCGGGATCACGCGGATCGGCCGGGTGACGAGCATCCTCGCCCCGGTCATGGCCGCGATCTACGTCGCCGGGGCCCTGTTGATCCTGATCATGAACGCCACCGAGATCCCGGGCGCCTTCGGGCTGATCTTCACCGAGGCCTTCAACCCGACGGCGGGCGTGGCCGGGACCGGGGCCGGGGCGCTGCTGGTGACGCTCATGTGGGGCGTGCGGCGCGGTCTGTTCAGCAACGAGGCCGGACAGGGCTCGGCGCCGATCGCCCACGCCGCGGCCAAGACCGACGAGCCGGTCAGCGAGGGCGTGGTGGCGCTGCTCGAGCCCTTCATCGACACCATCGTGATCTGCACGATGACCGCGCTCGTGATCATCACGACCGGGGTGTGGAGCGATCGCTTCCCGACGGAGATCACGCTGAACAGTGGCGACAGCGCCTACCTGCTGATCACCGACAACGGCCGTCCCGAAGTGGGGGACCCGCCACCGCGGATCGACGTCACCGAGGGCGAGCCCCTGTACATGACGCCGAACGTCTACCGGCTCGCGTGGCACAACGTTCCCGTGGAGGAGCTGTACGTCGACCCCGAGCTGAGCG
>CAZQHE010000052.1:14201-26396 GCA_964593155.1 uncultured bacterium | reverse complement strand
GTCGAGATGGGCGATCGCGGTCATCGTGTCGCCGCGGGCGAGCGACCAGCGGGCCCGGTCGAGACCCGTGGGGGGTCCGGCGTGCGCGGCGCCGCTCAGCAACACCGCCACCAACAGGCCCGCGCGGACGATCATCGGGTCCAGACCTCGCTCGCGAGTGTCTCCGTGTCGTCCGCCGACTCCAGGTCCACCTGTACGAAGGTCAGGCGATCGCGTGCCGTCCGGACACGCAGGGATCCGAGTCCGTGGACACTGCCGTCGGCTCGTTCCACCGACAGCGCCAGTTCGTGCTGACGTGGCTCGACGAAGTCGTGCAGGAGCGTGGCGACCGCGCCACGGCGCAGGGCGTCACGGCTGGCCGGGTCGAGCGCGACGCGCACCGGATCGCCGTCGACGTCGTGCACGAGGATCGCCACGGCCTCGTCGTCGGGCAGACCGGTCGCCAGCAGGGCCATCGCGGTCTCCTGACGATCCAGGTAGTCGCGTTCGATCGCGTGCAGACGGTTCGCCTGGGCCGACAGGAGCGAGTCGAGGTGGTCGAGTCGGGTCTCGATCGCGGCCAGTTGCTCGATGCGCTGCAGCAGGGAACGGCGCTCGAGCCGGGCACGTTCGCGATCCACGGAGTCACGGGCCGCGTCGAGCTCGCCGTCGAGTCCACGCAGCCACTGCTGGCGCGCGGTCAGCGTGCGCGCCTCGCTGCGGTGCCACTCGGTGCGGGTCCGCAGGCGATCGAGCTGACCGCGGAGGAACTCACGGTTCTCGCGCAGGAAACGCAGCGACTCGTTCGTCTCGAGTTCCTGACGTTCCACGTGGACCGTCGGCACCTCGGTGGTGCCACCCGACACGCTCGCCGCGATCGACGACAACAGCAGGAGAAGCGTTCCCAACCGCATCACCCCTTCCACCGGCGGAGGATCTCTCCGTTCCCGGCGTCGACGACGATCCAGAGCGATGGCTGCCCCTCGGCATCGTAGACACAGGTCCACGTGGTGCGATCGGGATCGTCGAGATGGAGCAGTCCGCGCGTCAGCACCATGCTGCGCAGGTGGGCGGAGTGGAGTTCGCGGTACTCGGCACCCCCGGCGTCGTCGGCGCGGCGCAGTGCCTCGTCGCTGTCGATCCACCCGGCGGCGAGTGGAGGCGCGTCGAAGTCGAAGCCCAGGGGGCGGGCGTCGACCACGTCTCCGTCGCGCAGCGAATAGCCGCGGGCCTCGTCGCGCGTGCGCGACCAGAACAGGAAGCCCCAGCGGTCGGCGCGTCCGCCGGCTCCGATGCGGGTGTCGTTCTCGACGTAGACCAGGAGCGCGTCGTCCGACCACGACCGGGCGGCGGCGGTGGCCAGCTCCACGACTCCGGCCGCGGCGACCGGTGCGTCGTCGGCCCGGGCTGCGCTCACCGCGCTGCCGAGCAGGAACAGGAGGATCATCGGGATTCGTGCTCGCATGGCGTCTCCGGGGGACGTGGCTCAGAAGAGCACCGACGTTCCCATGCTGAATTCGAGGTTGTCGTTGTCGTCGCGGGCCTCGCCGAGTCCCGAGCGGAAGCGGTGGGCGCGGACCTCCCAGCGGATCGCCACCCGACGGTGCACGTACATGGTGGTGCCGCCGCCGAAGTTCAGTCCGCTCTCGGTCTCGCCCTGCATGATCGTGGACCCGGCTCCGAAGGTCAGGTAGGGCACGAGCTGACGGCCCGGCAGCAGTTTCAGGTTCACGTTCAACGCGTAGAACAGCATGTGGAAGTCCTCCTCGGCCAGTTCCAGGTCGAAGAGGCTCTCGACGATCTCGGCCGGGCGCACGATGCGCGACCAACCCACGGTGCCCTCGACGTCGACGTACTCGAAGAGGAAGTACGACACCCGTCCGCCGAGCAGCAGGGCGTTCGACTTGCGGTCGAAGGAGTAGGCGCCGCCGAAGCCGGTGAGTGCGAAGCTGCCCACGCGCGAGAACAGGCGCGGGTTCGGGCGGAATTCGAGACCGCTGAGGTCGTGGAACTCGCGGCACAGGGTGGCGTGCACCCACCCGGTGCGGACGGTGTCGATCCGTACGTCGTACCAGTCGCCCTTCTTGGCCAGCACCGCGAAGCGCTCGCCCTTCTCGTGGAACCCGACCACGGCGAACTCCTGGCCCGGTCCGGACCGCAGGACGACGTCGTCGGCGGTCAGCTCCACCATGAGTTCGTCGGAGACGAAGGGTGCGTCGGGATCGAGGGGTTGGTCCTCGGCGTGCGCGATCACCGGCAGGGCCAGCAGGCACAGCACGGCGAGCGCGGACGACGCGCGAGCCGCGGTGTTCATGACGAGGTCTCCGGGTTCGGGGCGGACCAGCCGACGACGCGCACGAAGAGTGCGACGTCCACGGAGTGGAAGGTCTCGGTGGACTCGACGATCGCGCTGCCGCTGCGGTGCGCGGTCTCGAGGTCGAACTGACGGACGACGGCACCCAGACCCACGTGCAGGGCGGGGCCCAGACGAAGGCCGACGCGGGCGTCGACCGAGCGGATCCAGGTGCCGACCGGGTCGAAACGGACGTCGATCGAAACGCCGTCGACATCGGTGCGCAGCACGTCGGGTTCCCAGGTCGAACGCAGGTGGCCCGCCCCGACGCCGAGGTCCACGCGCAGCGCACCACTCCGGAGCACGGCGGCACGGAGCGTGGCACCGGTCTCGAGCAGGGTGACCGCGGGCGCGGCGACGCCGGCGAGACCGGTCGCCTGTTCGGTGGAACTCCGGCTGACCCCGATCGCCAGCGACCACCGATCGCGGTGCGCGACGAGGTCGACGCCCACGAAGGGTCGTGGCTCGACGTCCCACCGGTAGTCCGCCAGGCGGGTGTCGAGCGCGCGGATCCCACTGCGCGGTTCCACCCCGAGCGACCACTCGGCGTGCGCGGCGGGCACCAGGCTCGCCCACGCCGCCAGGACCAGGATCGTCCGCCTCAAGGCGTCCCTCCCGGAGCGAAGGCGAGCGGGCGCCCCTGCGCGAGCACCTCGTCCTCGTGGGTGTCGAAAGGATCGACCACGAGCGAGTCGCGGCCGTCGGCGAGCTCGATCTCCTCGCCGTCGCCCATGTACAGCACCAGGAAGAGCGACGGCGCGGTGCCGTCGACGGACCCGGGCGTGGCCGGAACGTCCACCGTGAACTCCATGGGCACGGTGCGCCGCAGCTGCGGGAAGCCGGCGAGTGCCTTCACCGCACGCGCCACGGGGGTCGACCGCCGCAACAGGTGGTCGACGCTCTCCGAGGCCAGCACCAGGTCCTCGTCGTCGAGGGCGAGGGAATCGGCGGACAGCTCGGCGGCGGTCCGGACCTCACCCACGAGAAAGCCGGTCACCAGGCGGCGGAAGGTCACGCGGCCGTCGAGGCGGACGGTGACGCGGTCGCCCGGTTGCAGGCCCGCGCTGTCCGGGACGGTCACGCCGATCATCTCGAGGTGCGTCCAGCGTTCCTCGACGGGCGGCTCGCCTTGGCATCCGGCGAGCAGACCCCTGAGCAGGTCCCCGATGAGCAGGAGACGACGGATCACGGTGCGGGCCTCCTACTTCACCAGGGCGAGTTTGCCCGAGAACGACGCGTTGCCGAGGGCCACGCGGTACAGATAGATCCCGCTGCCGACGGCCTCGCCGGCGTCGTCGCGACCGTTCCAGTCGAAGCCGTGGCGGCCCGGCGCGAAGCGACGCGCGGCCACCCGCCGCACCACTCGCCCGCGGGCGTCGACGATCTCGAGCGAGGCCTCGAGCGACGGTCCGTCGGGAACGACGAATTCGATCGTCGTGCGGGGATTGAAGGGGTTGGGCGAGGCGCCGAGCACGGCGGCGGTCCGCGGACGGGTCGTCCGGTCGCCGTCGGTGGTGAAGTGCACGGTCGCCCGGTCGGTGCGCGCGGCGTCGTGGCGCGACACCGCCTCGAGTTCCAACGTGACCTCGCCGGCCGGGAGTCCGGCGGCCAGCGCCGCGAGGTCGGTGGTGGCGTGACCGGTCGCGTGCAGGCCCAGGCGGGTCTCGCGCAGGAGACGTCGTCCGTCGGCATCGTGCACACGTGCCACCACTTCGGCGTGATCGGTCAGGGTGAAGCGGAGTCCGCCGTCGTCGACGGCAAGGTCGCGGATCTCGACACCGAGGTCCACGCGACGCAGTCCGCTGTGTTCGCCCCAGCGATCCACGAGCACGGCGCTGCCGCGTCCCTCGCGGGTGACCGTTCCGCGGGCGTGGTCGTGCACGGTCACGCGCGGGAGGTGGACGCCCCGCGGGCCGGAGAGACCCGCGCGCAGACTCGCGACGGGGAGGAGGTCGGCGGTGAACTTGCGCACCTCGCCGCCGCGCGGAGAGGCCGCGTAGACGTTGCCCCAGGTGTCGGTGTCCAGCGCCGTGATCTCGGGCAGGTCGTGGTCCAGGGCACCGTCGAAGTGCAGGGCACGTCCGCGGTCGACCAGTCGCACCAGGCGCCGCCGATGGCTGTCGGCGACGTACACCGTGTCGAGGTCGTGGCCGTCGCGGTGCGCGACCGCGATCGCGGTGGGGCCGGCGAAGCGCTGCTCGCCGCTGCCGAGTCCACCCACGCTGCTCACCTCGCGGGCACCGTCGGCGTCGAGATCGAGGCGCACCACGCGGTTGCGTCCGGTGTCGGCCACGTAGATCCGGTCGTCGCTCGCGTCGAAGGGAGTGCCGCCGTCGGCGAAGGCCACGTCGTGCGGGCGCTTCAGTCCCTCGATCGCGAACAACGGTTCCAGGCGCAGCTCGTGGAACTCGGGATGGGTGGCGAAGACGAGCACGCGGTCGTTGCCCGAGTCGGCCACGTAGATCCTCCCGAACTCGTCGCTCGACAGGCCACGGGGTGCGTCGAGAGGACCGAAGGCGCTGCCGCGACCGTCGAAGGCGTCGAGACCGCGTTCGGTGGCCCCGAACAGGAGCCGGTCCCACGCGGGGTCGCTCACCACCTGGAAGGAGCGCGCCTCCAGATAGGGGAAGCGGTCGTACACGTCCACGCGGCCGAGGACGACGCTCGCGTGCGGGGCTCCGAAGAGCTCGCGGTCGAGCTGCGCGTTCGCGGTGCTGCGGTCGAGGACCGAGATCCCCGCCTCCGGGACGAGATCGGCGGGACGGAAGGTCTCGGCCGTGGCCGGTCCCCCGACGAGGGTCAGGGCCAGGATCACGAGGCTGCGTCGCATGGTGTCGCTCCTCCCTCCGCCCTAGAAGTCCAGGCTCACGCCGGCTTCGAGGATGTTCGCGGAGAAGTTGTTGCTGTTGAAGTAGCGCTCGTATCCGAGCTGCAGGGCCAGACCGTTCCAGACGCTGGCTCCGTCGACCAGGTCGCGCAGCGACCAGTGCACGCGCGTGCCGAAGAGGTGGGCGTCGAAGGCACTCAACCGGTAGTCGGCGGTCCGGTAGCCGTCGATGCCACCGGCGGTGGTGTAGTTCGTCGAGTGGAAGTCCGCGGCGGACTGATCGTAGTAGCGGTAGCGGTAGCGGACGATCACGGCGTCGCCGACGTACTGACTCAACCGCGCCCCGAGCGTGGTCGACCGCACTCCCCAGTCGTCCCCGTAGAGCTTCGCCTCGAGCTTGAGGCTGGCCCGTAGCGGCAGGTACTGGTTCACGCGCAGGTAGACGTCCTGGCGGTGCCGCGTTCCGGGATGACGTTCGGTCTCGTTGGAGCCGGCCACGTACACGTTGCGGTAGGGATTGTGTTGCAGTCCGTCGACGAAGAAGGTCTCGTAGCCGGCGCGCACGACCGTGGTCGGCGTGAGGATCTGTGTGGCCACGACGTTCGCGTAGGTGGTGTGGCGGTGGTCGGAGACGCCGCGCGTGTCCGCGTCGGCCAGGGGATCGATCGCGTCCCAGCCGAAGCTCGCGCCGAACGACAGGTTGAAGGTCTCGCCGGCGAAGTCGCGGTTCCACTGGGCGCGGATCATCTGGGCCAGGTAGTCCTCTTCGGTCGAGAAGTAGTAGCCGGCGCTCAGGTTCGGGCGCGAGACGTCGACCTGGACCTCCTTGCGCGTGCGCGCGTACTCGCGGTAGGCGTCGCCGATGTCGCGGATCGGACGACTGGCCGTGGTGATGGCGTCGACCGCGTCCTCGCTCCCCGGGGGTGCTTGGACACCGGGGATCACGACCGTCTGGTGGGACAGACTCAGACGCAGCTCGGTCTGGTCT
This sequence comes from uncultured bacterium, assembly GCA_964593155.1. Taxonomy (GTDB): domain Bacteria; phylum Krumholzibacteriota; class Krumholzibacteriia; order JAJRXK01; family JAJRXK01; genus JAJRXK01. The sequence continues at coordinate 20,249 of CAZQHE010000052.1, read as the reverse complement.
TCGAGCCCCACGCGGTAGACGTTCTGATGGGTGATCACCTCGATGTCGTCGACGTCGTTGAACACCTGGAAGACGTAGTCGTCCGTCTGGGTCTCGACCGGCAGACCGAACCACCCCGCGCGCGCGTCGACGACGCCGGTGGCGACGAGCACCAGGCCCGCCAGGGCGTGACGCCACCTCAGTTGCACGCGCAGCCCCCGCCGGCGCCGCCGGCCCCGCCGGTGCTCCCCTCGCGGGCCTCGATCCAGTGCAGCTCGCGTGCGTTCTCCTCGGCCTCGGCGTCGAAGGCCATGATGGGGTCGGCCAGGTGTTCCATCTGGTAGGGCTTGACGGTGGCGCAGCCGCCGAGTCCGAGCAGGGCGGCGACTGCGGCCAGGGCGAGCAGGGGGCGCTTTCTCATCGTTCGGCTCCTTCGGTCGGGGGCACCGGTCGGCCAGGGGTCGAGGACGTGGCGACGATGGCGTCGCGCAGGGAGTCGAGGTCCTCGGCGTCGCTCCCGGTGGAGACGTGCACGGTGCGCCCATCGGGATCGACGACGTAGGTGATCGGCAGTGCCGGCAGATCGAGCGTCGCGGCGAGGCCTTCCGGTCCGTCGTGGTACAGCGGGAGGTCGAGACCCAGGTCCTCGGCCAGCTGGCGTGCGCGGCGGGCCTCGCGGTCGATCGAGATCGCCACGAAGGTCACGTCGCGACCGTCGAGTTCGGTGTGCCACGCGTCGAGCACGGGGAGCTCGCGACGGCACGGCGCGCACCACTCGGCCCAGAAGTTCACGACCAGGGTCCGCCCGTCGAGGTCGTCCAGGGCTGCCACGTCGCCATCGAGCGTGCGCAGTGGATGGTTCTCGAGCGCGCCACGCACCTCGTCCGCACGAACCGCGACGGGTGCGACCAGCCACGCCAGGACCACGAGCACGAGTGTTCCACGCGGGATCATGCGCATCTCCTAGCGGTACTGGGCGCCGAGGAGCACCCACAGGTTGAACAGTTCGCGCTCCCGTTCGGTGAGCGCGTGCTCGCCCGACGGGTGCGGTCCCGTTCCCTCGCGCGAGCCCAGCCCGAGCACGTAGTCGATCAGCCGCGAACGGCGCGGGAATCCGGGACGCACGACCTCCGATTCACGCTCGCTGGCACCGCTGAGGTTCACGTAGCCCAGCGGGAACTCGGCGCGCATCTCCATGTCGGACACCATGACGTCCTGGCGCAGGTCCAGGTCGCCGGCGGCGGCACGTCGGCCCAGGCCGTCGACCCGAGGGTCGTCCTTCACGCCGGGTGCTCCCGGCGAATGGCAGCTCACGCAGTGCTCCTCGACGATGGCGCCGATGCCGTCGGTCCACGTGATCAGCTCCATGTCGTCGAGCGTCATGTCGCTGAAGTCGGTGGGCTCGAGCTGTCGGGCCATCGGCGGGTCCTCCGGCGCCATCGGTTCGCCGCTCGTGCGGTCCTCGTGGCAGCCGAAGCACTGGTCGAAGTGCTCGCCCGGACGCGCGCTGAGCCAGGTGCGCTTGACCACGAAGCCGCGGCCGTGCTCGTCGAGGGTGGCGAAGCTGATCGGCGTGTCGGCCGGAACGCGGATCGAAAAGCTGCCGTCGGGCTGGACGGGGGCGTAGCCCATGAAGGCCCGCTTCTCGAACATGTTCGCCGAGAAGGTGTTCGCCTCGCCCACGCGCGTGGGGCGCGCGGCCAGCACGGCGATCCGGTCGATGGTGTCGATCCCGCGGCGCGGGATCTCCTGACCGTCGGAGTGGCCGCGGTTGAAGACGTCGGCCGCGGTGAAGATCCCCCAGTCGACCGAGGGATCGATCGTGTCCTCGATCACCGGTGGCTTCGGTCGGGCCGCGACGAACTGGGCGTCGTACTCGTTCGCGTTCGGGTCGTTGTACAGGAAGGTCAGGTCGTCGATCTCGATCCGCGCGGGGTCGTCGTCGGTACCACTGCCCGTCTCGTTCAGGGTGAAGGTGTACAGGGCGTAGTCGACGTCACCCTCTTCGGCGGCGGGCAGGGTGTAGCTGACCACGTAGCGGTTGCCGCCGAGCGGGAAGGGGTACTTGAAGGCTCCGTACTGCCACGGTGCGCCGCTGTTGTTCACGTCGGCGGTCAGCACCGACCAGTGCTGGTGCGGTTCGGGGGCCGGATCGGCGGGCCCGGCCTCGAGCTTCAGCAGGGCCACGGGCCCGGCGTCCTCGTTCACGCGGGTCGACTCGATCGCGATGATCCGGCCGTCGGGCGTGGGCTGCGGGTGGAAGAAGTTCCGCCCGTGCGGGCCGTACTTGTGGAAGATCCCGGTGCCGTCGGGATTCATCACGAACAGCGGAAAGCGGTTGAACTGCCCGAAGTGCTCCCATCGCGTGTAGACGATCTGTCCGTTGGCCATGAGCACCGGATCGAAGTCGTCGCTCTGGTTGAAGCTCAGGCGTTCGATGTCGCTGCCGTCGGCGTCGCAGCGATAGAGGTGCTCGGCCGGCGAGTGGTTGTACTCGTCCATCTCGCCGGCGCGGGAGCTCGTGAAGAGGATGCGGCCGTCGGGCAGGTAGAGCGGATCGAAGTCGTGGCCGCCGCCGTCGGTGATCTGCTGCAGCCCCGTACCGTCGACACCGATCTCGAAGATGTTGCGGTTCGACGCCCCGGGCGGGCGCATGGAGAACAGGATCCGCGTACCGTCGAAGCTCACGCAGGGATCGCTGACGCTCGCGCCGTCGAAGTCGGTGAGTGGGGTCACCCTTCCCTCCGGCGAGATCGGCGACAGCTTGTAGAGGTTGCTCGACGCCCGGCTCCGGTTCAGCGTCTCCTCGGCCGGGGTCTTCACGAAGACCAGGGCTTCGGTGGTCTCTTCGCTGTCGAAGACGTCGTCGGGCGCGCTCTCGCGGCAGCCGACGCTTCCCAGCAGGACCATGGCCGTCAGGGATCGGGTGGCGAGGGAACGCCAGTTCCTCGGCCGGTGGTGTCGGATCACAGGGCGCATGTCGTCTCCTCGTGCCTTCGGGACTCCGGATGGGAGCGGACCTCGGCGGTCAGGGCTCGATCGTGCGGTAGAAGGCCAGTCCCACCGTGAATTCGCGGTAGTCGAAGTCGCGGTCACGCGTGGACGAGGAGCCGGTGATGGTCGCTCCCCGGATCTCGCCGCGCAGGGCCACGTCGTCGCGCAGGAACACCTCGAGTCCGACCCCGGCGCCGATCTGGTTCTCGGTGACGGGATCGGCCTCGAAGACCCGTCCGGGGAAGACCAGCATCATTCCGTAGCCGAACGTGGCGTAGGGCTGCAGCCGCCAGGGGAGCGGCCAGCGCACCTGGACGAGCAGGGCGTGCACGAGGGCGTGGACACTCTCCGAGGGATTGTGTCCGAGGTGGGCCTCCCACCCGAGGAAGCGCGAGGGATGGAAGCTGGCGCGAAGGGCGTAGTAGGGCTCGTCGCCCAGACGACCCATGGCGGGGCTGAAACCCAGTCGGTTGCGGTAGGGACGCGGTCCGGGTTCCACCGAGAAGTCGCGCCCCTCCATGGCCGGGACGAGGAACTCGCGCGTGTCGCCGTCGTCGTCGCCGCCCGCCAGCGACGGTGTCGCGACGACCACGCCGAGCATCACGGCGACCAGGACCATCGGGTGGACGAAGGACCGGGTCACGGCCGCAACTCCCCGGCTTCGATCCAGGCCAGGATCGCACGGTAGTCGGGGTCGTCGGTCGAGCCGAAGGCCGTGAACGCATGCGGGGCGCCCCCGGACTCCACGGCCAGTGGTTTGAGCAGCACGGCGCTCGCAGCCGGCTCGAGATCGTCGACCTGCAACACCGTCTGCTCGAAGTCGAAGGCAGGGTCGCGGTCGTGGGCCGGGCTCAGGTGGAAGGTCCCGCGAATTCCGCCGCCGTGGCAGTCGCCCGTGGCACTGCACCCCCGATCGTGCAGCACCGGGGCGACGGCGGTGAGGAAGGTGTCGTAGTCGAGCACGCGCTCCTGGCCCCCGCCGGCCGGGGTCGGGCCCGTGACGTCGTCGCCGTCACCCGAGCAGGCCGCGACGACCACGAGCCAGGGAAGGAGCAGCCATGGTGCGGTGCGGGAGTGCGGGGGCCGGGACATGGGTGCGTCGATCCTCGCGAAGGTGACGGCGGCCGCGGACGGGCACCGCAGCCGAGTTCGATCGCGAGACCGAGCAGTCGTCGTACCAGTGCAATTGCATCATGGTCGCGGGAGATAGTGTCGTTCCCCACGGCGGTCGAGCGTGGTTCAGCGCGTGGAATCCCGCTGCGCGTCGAACCACTCCACCGCGAAGCGCGCTTCCGCGCCGGTCACGAGATCGAAACGCCCCCGCAGGGAATCCTCGACCCAGACCCGGTGCCGTCCGGCGCTCGCACTCTGCACGAGCACGCCGGCCAGATCGTCGCGAGCGGCGAGCAGGCGGCGCCCCTCCTCCGGGCCCATCACCAGGACCGCGGTGGCCCAGGCATCGGCCTCGAGAGCGGTGGGGGCGGCGATGGTGACCGAGACGAGTCCGCGCACCGACCAGCCGGTTCGTGGGTCGAGCACGTGTCCGTGGCGGGTGCCGTCGCGCGCGGCGAACTGCTCGTAGTCGCCCGAGGTCGCCACGGCGTGGGTGTCGAGGCGCAGACGCGCGAACCAGGCGTCGTGGCTCGCCGGATCGCGGATACCCAGCGTCCATCGTTGCCGCCCCGGAGGGTGGCCGACCGCGCGCACGGTGCCCGACAGGTCGACGAGAGCGTGCTCGACCCCGCGTCGGCGCAGAACGGTGATCGCGCGGTCGACCGCCCGGCCCTTGGCGATTCCTCCGAGGTCGATCCGTACCCCGTCGGTGGAGGTGGTGAGGGTGCGATCGTCCAACTGCACCCGGTCGTGTCCCACGCGCCCGAGGACCGCTTCGACCGCGGCCGGCTCGGGGACCGCGGGACGACCGCCCAGGAATCCCCACAGACGTACCAGCGGTTCCACCGTCGGATCGAAGGCACCGTTGCTCTCGGCGGCGATCCGCAGCGCGGCGGCGACCACGGTCGCCGCCTCCGACGACAGCTGCACGGGGCCGGCGTCGACGGAGGCGTTCGCGCGCGAGATCTCACTCTGGCGGTCCCAGTTGCTGAAACGCCGGTCGACGGCGGCGAAGACGGCCAGGCCCGAGCGGGCGTCGTCGAGAGCGGCCAGGGAATCGTCGGCGACCACCGCGACGGTGCCGACCGTCCCCATGGTGCGTACGGAGTAGCGGATCACCCGGTCGGCGGGGCCCGCCGCGGTCGACCCGGCCAGCACGACCAGGAGGAGGAGGGCGGTTACAAAGCGTCCAGGAATCGGCACGCGGGGTCTCCAGACCGGCAGGGGGGCGTCGGAGCGCGGTTCCCGGCGTCATGCCACGATCGTGCCGTTTCCGCCCCGCCGGAGGTGGTCCGGGAGTTCACAGCATCGTGACCGGGCTCCGGTGGTGCGCCGCACCTGGCCCGGAGTATCTATTGGACTCCGCGATCCGGCCGATCGTGGTGCGCCGTCTCCTCATCCGGACCCCGGTTCCGAAGCGAAGCGACCGACATGATCCCGTCCATCCGCGTTCCGTGCGCCCTCGCCGCGCTTCTCGTGATCGCCCTCGTGGCTCCCGCCGTGGCGGGCCCGCCCGAAAGTGGTGACGGCGGATTCCCGGCGGTTCCGTCGGCACCCGAGGCCGACCCGGTCCGGGCGCGGCTGATCACGACGTCCACCGCCGTGGAGCCCGGGGGCACCGTCCTCGTCGGTGTGCACCTGGAGCAGGACGACGGCTGGCACACCTACTGGAAGAACAGTGGTGACGCGGGTCTGCCCACCGAGATCGAGTGGACCCTGCCCGAGGGCTGGTCGGCGGGACCCATCCAGTGGCCTGCCCCGAAGCGCTACGTCGAGGCCGGAGACCTGATCACCTTCGGTTACTCCGGCGATCCCGTTCTGCTGACCGAGATCACGGCCCCGACCGACGCCCGCGGGCCGGTCACGCTGCGCGCTCGCGCCGACTGGCTCATGTGCAAGGAGCTCTGCATCCCCGGCGACGCCGAACTCGAGCTGACGCTCGAAGTGGGAGGATCGGGGGCA
>CAZQHE010000052.1:0-14191 GCA_964593155.1 uncultured bacterium | reverse complement strand
CTCGGTGTTGCCCGTGTAGGGCTCGCTCTCGTACCCGATGATCTTACCGACCGCGACCTCGAGTTGATCGAGGCCTCCCGGGCCCGGTTGCCCGTGCCGCCGCGAGCGGTCGACGGCCTGGACGTCGCCCCCCACCTCGATCTGAGCGCCGTGCCGCCGGGACAGGGTGCGCGGGCCGCGCTGGTGATCGACGGTCTGGACGATCCGGCGGCCGCGGAGTTCGAGTGGTTCCCCGAGGGGGCCGACGGCTTGTTCGCCGACGAGGCCGAGCACGCGGTCGACGCGGGCCGGCTGCTGATCGGCGTCCCCTTCGAACTCGAGCCGGGCGTGGAGTCCGGGACGATCGTCGACTGGGGCGGCGTGCTCGTGCTGACGGCCGCCGACGGGAGGTCGAGATACGTCGAGATCGAACTGCCCGTGCCCGTGGCCGCCGAGGGGCAGGCCGTCGAGGCGCGCAGCCCCGACGTCTTTGCCACGCTCCTCGGGGCCGGATCGGCGGGCGGCCTGTTCGACCAGGACTTCTCCGGGGTGGCGGGGTCGGGCCCCGAGGGTTCTCTCGCCTACTTCCTGCTCCTGGCGCTGGTCGGTGGCGTGATCCTCAACGTGATGCCCTGCGTGTTGCCCGTGTTGTCGCTGAAGGTCATGGGCTTCGTGCAGCACGCGGGCGAGGACCGCTCGGTGCAGTTCCGCCTGGGTGCCATGTTCGCGGCCGGCGTTCTCGTGTCGTTCCTGGCGCTGGCGGTCGTGGTGATCGCCCTGCAGGCCGCGGGGGACCAGCTCGGCTGGGGCTTCCAGTTCCAGAATCCGGTCTTCGTGCTCGTCATGGGTGCGGTGGTCTTCGCCTTCGGTCTGAGCCTGTTCGGGGTCTACGAGATCGTCCTGCCCGTCCAGGTGGGCGGCGGGGGCGGCCGGGGCAGTGCCTACGCGGAGAGCTTCATGAACGGCGTGCTGGCCACGGCGCTGGCCACGCCGTGCACGGCTCCGTTGCTCGGCGCGGCGCTGGGCTTCGCCTTCACGCAGCCGCCCGCCGTGATCCTGGCGATCTTCCTCACCGTGGGTCTGGGGCTGTCGTTGCCCTACGTGATCCTCAGCCTGAACCCGGGGCTGCTGCGCTTCGTGCCCAGGCCGGGTCCCTGGATGGACACCTTCAAGCAGGCCATGGGCTTCCTGCTCATGGGCACGCTGATCTGGCTGCTGTGGGTGCTCGGCCAGCAGGTCGGGACCGACGGCATGATCGCCGCGCTGATCTTCATCCTGGTGCTGGGCTTCGCCCTGTGGATGTACGGGCGCATGCTCGATCTCAACAGCTCGACGCAGCGCCGCGTGAGCGTGTGGGCGGTCATGCTGGTGCTCGTGGCGGGTTCGTGGTGGCAGTTCGTGCACGAACCCCTGTCGGGCGAGGCTGTCGCCGCGCAGCAGGGCGCGCAGCAGGTCGCGTCGCACGGCGGTGGCGGAACCGCGGCCTGGGAGCCCTTCAGCGTGGCCGCGCTCGAGACGGCCGTGGCCGAGGGCCACACCGTGTTCGTCGACTTCACCGCGGCGTGGTGCACCACCTGCAAGGTGAACGAGAAGACCGTGATCATGACCGAGCCCGTGCTCTCGAAGATCGAGGAGCTCGGCGTGAAGACCTTCGTCGGCGACTGGACGAACCGCGACGAGGAGATCACGCGTGTCCTGCGTCAGTTCGGTCGCAGCGGTGTTCCCTTCTACGCCGTGTTCCCCGCTGGGCGCATCGATTCGCCGATCGTCCTGCCCGAGATCATCACCCAGTCGATGGTCGTCGAAGCCCTCGAGGAGGCCGGTCCGAGTCGGACCGTGGCTTCGCGATGACCGTCCGTCCCCTTTCGTCTCCCCCTCGTCCGGAAACCCCGTGTCGTTCTTCCAGGAGGAACCCTTCATGCGCATTCGTCATCTCGCCGTCGCCACCCTCGCCGTGGCGGCCCTGTCGGCCGGCGCCGTCGCCGGACCGGGCCACGATCATTCCCACGGTGGAGCCCATGTCGGCCACGCTGCGCCCGATTTCGAGCTGATCGACCACAACGGTAACGTCCACGAGCTGAGCGACTACCGTGGCAAGACCGTGGTGCTGGAGTGGACCAACCCCCAGTGCCCCTTCGTGGTGCGTCACTACGAGGCCGACACCATGACCGACATGGCCCGCGAGCACGACGACGTGGTGTGGCTGTCGATCGACAGCAGCCACTTCGTCACCGCCGAGTCGGCCTCGAAGTGGGCGAAGAAGGAGGACATTCCCTACCCGATCCTGCTCGACGCCTCGGGTGAGGTGGGCCGGATGTACAACGCCCGCACCACGCCGCACATGTTCGTGATCGACCCCGAGGGCACGCTCGTCTACGACGGCGCCATCGACGACGATCCGCGTGGCAAGAGCGACGCGCCCACCAACTACGTCGCGGCCGCGCTGAAGGCCTCGATGAACGGGAAGACGGTCGAGACCGCCACCAGCAAGCCCTACGGCTGCTCGGTGAAGTACGCGAAGAAGGACAAGAGCTCGAAGACCAGCTGAGTCCGCACCGGGCCGCGTTCGGCAGAGGGGGATCCGGAAAATCGTTCCGGGTCCCCTTTCTCGTATGCGCAGCCTTGGGGAATCGATCGGAAGGCGTGACCGGCGTCTCAAGGAATCATTCCGGGGGACGATAATCGGGGTGCTGTCCCGACCGCACGGCCGTGGTCTGGCTCCCGTACCGCCCCGAGGATCCTCGATGTCTCTGCGTTCTCCGCTCCGCTCGCTCCGTTGGCGTGCCCTGCTGGTGGCCATTGTCATGGTGATCTCGACCCTTTTCGTGGCGATCCCGCTCGGGGTCGATTCCCACCGATCGCTGATGGCGAGCCGTTCGGGGACCGAGATCGCGCGGACCGGTGCTGCTCTGCACGAACTGACCGCGGCGTTGCAGCTCGAACGATCGGCGACCACGCACGTCGACATCGGGCGGTCCGACCTCGAGCTTCCGTCACGGGAACGGGCGCGGGGGCGCACCGACGAGGTGTTGGAGGAGATCCGCGGTGCGATACGGGTCGGGCCGATCGCGGAGGCATGGGAGCGCACCGCCCGGGCGCTCGAGCGCCTGCCGGCGATCCGGTCCGCCGCCGACACCGGAACCGAGCCCGTTCGGTCGACCGTCGAGGCCTACGACAGGCTGATCGACGGGATCCACCGGGTGATGGCCCGCGCCGTGGAACAGGTGCAGGAGACCCCCGTCCACGAGCAGGCCGAACGCCTGTATTCGTTGGAGCTCGCGCGCGAGTCCCTGCAGCGCGAGTACGATCGGACCCTGCGGTGGTCCGCCGCTCCGGCCGACTCCGGCCTGCGGACCGAGGCGATCTACGCGCGCGGACGGGCGCACGCCCTCTTCGATCGGCTGGCGATCCGGTTGGACGGCGACTCGCGTTCGCGGTTCGACGAGGCCCTGGCCGTCGGGCAGCAGCCCCTCGTGCGCGCGGTGCGGAACGGAGTGGACCATGGGATCGCGCCCTCGCGCGATGACCTGGCTGCTTGCCTGCCTCTGGTGATCCGGGCCAACCGTCTCCTGCTCGACGTCGAGAAGGAGCTCGGCCGCCGTCAGATCGCCGCAGCCGACGCCGCCCATCGCGCGGCCCTGGTGCGCACCATCGGCGTCCTGCTCGCATTGATCGCCGTGGCCGTTTCGTACCTCGTGGCCACACGAGTGTTCCGCCAGCACGTGATGCGCCCGCTGACCGCGATCGGCACCGTGACCGAACGCCTGGCCATGGGCGACATGGACGTCGACATCGAGGTGTCACGCGATCGCGAGTTCACGCGGGTGCAGGCCGGTCTCGAGCAGACGCGTGCGTACCTCCGCGAACTCGGCCAGGCGATGGCCGGAATCGCCGACGGCGATCTCACGCATCATCACGTCCCTCGCTCGAGCAGCGATCGGCTCGGTCACATCGCCGTGCGGATGCTCGACAACCTGCGTGGGCTCGTAGGAGAGATCCGGTCGACCAGTCGCATGCTCCGCGACGAGGCGGCGCGGATGTCCCGGTCCAGTGAGCAGTCCAAGGTGGCGGTGGTGGCCGCGACCGAGGAGTCGCAGAGTCTCTCGAGCGCCGTGGACCAGATGCACGCCAGCATCCAGGAGATCGCACTCAGCGCGAGCGAGTCGACCTACGTCGTGACCTCCGCGCACGACGCCGTTGCCCGCGCCGAGGCCAGCGTGCGCGAACTCACCGCGAGCAGCGAGGAGATCGGTCAGGTGCTGGCCCTGATCGACGACATCGCCGAGCAGACCAATCTGCTCGCCCTGAACGCCACCATCGAGGCCGCACGCGCCGGCGAGGTGGGCAAGGGCTTCGCCGTGGTCGCCAACGAGGTCAAGGATCTGGCCGAGCAGACCGCCCGCGCGACCGACGAGGTCGGCGAGAAGGTGGCCGGCATCCGCGAACGAGTCGGCACGGCCATGACCGACATGGAGGCGATCAGCGGTGGCATCGACAAGGTGCACGAGATGTCGGCGTCGCTGGCCAAGGCCGTGAACACGCAGAGCGAGACCACCGGCGAGATCACCATGAGCGTGACCTCGATGCACCAGAGCACGGAGATGTCGCGGGCCACCACCGAGTCGGCGGGCCAGGCCATCGAGGAGCTCGCCGGCCTGGGCGACGCGCTCGGGCGCCTGCTCGACCGCTTCCAGTTGGGCGAACAGGAAACCACGGCCGAGGTCGGAGCCGAGCGGGACGTCGACCTCGGAGACGGCTTCGAGCAGTTCTGACCGGTCACGCTCGATCCCTCGACCCTGCTCTCACGAGCGTATAGACTCTCCGGCGTCCCGTTCGGTGCGGCCAGCGTGTCGCCGATCCCGGTTCCGGAGAGATCCACATGACCTACCGCATGCTCGGCGCCTCAGGGGTGAAGGTGTACCCCCTCTGCCTCGGCACCATGAACTTCGGCAACGACGGCTGGGGCTGCGACGAGAAGACCAGCGTGGCGATCCTCGACCGCTACCTCGAGCGGGGTGGCAACTTCGTCGACACCGCCAACGTGTACTCGGGCGGGCGCAGCGAGGAGATCCTGGGGCGCGCCCTCGAGGGCCGGCGCGACGACGTGATCCTCGCCACCAAGGGTTACTTCCCGCTCGGCGCCGATCCGAACCGCACCGGCAGCAGCCGGCGGAACCTGCGCCGGAGCGTGGAGGACAGCCTGCGTCGCCTGCGGACCGACCACATCGACCTGTACCAGCTGCACATCTGGGATCCGTTGACGCCCATCGAGGAGACCCTCGGCGTGCTCAGCGACATGGTCCACGAGGGACTGATCCACTACCTGGGCTGCTGCAACTTCACGGCCTGGCAGATCGCCCTGGCCCAGGAGCGCGCCGACCAGGACGGTCTGGAGCGTTTCGTCACGGTGCAGCCTCAGTACAGCCTGCTCTGCCGCGACATCGAGATCGAGATCATGGGGGCGGCCGACTTCTACGACATGGGAATCCTACCCTGGAGTCCCCTGGCCTTCGGTCTGCTCAGTGGAAAGTACGACCGTTCGTCGCACAGCGGACCGGGCGCGGCCCGGATGAACGACCTGCACGAGAACGACGTCATGGCCAAGTGGAAGGAGCGGTACTTCACCGACGACACCTTCGACGTGGTCGATCTCGTGAAGAGCGAGGCCGAACGCCTGGGCACCACGCCGGTGGCCCTGAGCCTGCGTTGGCTGCTGGAACAGCCGGCGGTGGCGAGCCCGATCGTCGGCCCGCGTACCGTGGAGCAACTCGACGAGAACCTCGACGCAGCCGGCCTCGAGGTCGACGCCGACACGCTCGATCGCCTGGACGCGGCCACCGTTCCCCACGAGACCTACCTCGACTTCATGCAGGCCGGCTACCTGACGCGCCGGACAGAGGACCTGGACTGATCCCCCACTTTCCACAGGAGCGACGCCCGTGGTCACCACTCTCATGCTGATCAACACGGAGCGAAAGCTCGTCAACGAGGTCGCCGAGTCGCTGCTCGACATCGAGGGCGTGACCGAGGTCTACTCGGTCGCCGGGAAGTACGACCTGATCGCCGTGCTGCGCAGCGAGACCAACGACGAGATGGCCGACCTCGTCACGCGACACGTGCTCGAGGTCGACGGCATCACGCGCAGCGAGACCCTGATGGCCTTTCGCACGCACAGCAAGTTCGACCTGGCCAGTCTGTTCGACGTGGGGAGCGAGTCGGCGCGCAACTGATCCGCGTCAGCGACTCACGACGAAGGTCGGCAGGGGCAGGTGGTCGATCCCGTCGACGTGCCGGTCGAGCCATGGGCCGAAGTCCGTTCCCGTGAGTGCGCGGAGTTCGGCCTCGAGCGTGGAGCGGGTCAGCCGGTGGGTGGGATCGTTCCGGGCCCGCTCGACCATGCGGATCAGCAGGTCGTCGAGCGATGATCGGCCTCCCGTCACCGACGCGATACGCTCGTCGAGTGCGATCCCCAGCAACAGGCCTCCCGTGTAGGTGAGGCGGGTCACGTCGGGATCCTGGAGAACCACCGCACCGGCCTCGCCCAGCGACAGGCGCGCGCGGGCGGGGTTGTCGAGCCAGTGGTCGCGGTGGCGCCGGCGGACCTCCTCGGCGTAGCGGCCGTGGTCGAGCATGCCCGTGGCCAGCTGCGTGCGGTAGGCGTAGAGCGTGGTCACACCCTCCACGAACCAGTTCATCGCGTAGCCCTCCTGACGCAGCTCCTCGCCGAGCCAGTTGTGGAAGAACTCGTGCGCGCACAGCGAGGCCGGTTCGCCCTGGAGGTTGCGTCGCCGTGTCCGCGGGTCGATGAGCACGACCATGCTCGCGCGGAAGTGCAGGCCGAAGTAGTGCAGCAGTTCGGGATCGTCCTGGGCCGGATGCTCGTCCACCACGAAGAGGTAACGGTCGCAGGGAGCGCGGCCGAAGAGCTCGACCTGATGACGCACGATGCGTTCGACCACGCCCATCAGGTCACCGTCGCCGAAGGCGTAGTCTCCGCGCAGGGCGAGCTCCACGTGCACCGAACCGATCCGGCGTTCCAGGTGCCGGTAGCGCCCGACCGCGACGGCCGACCCGTAGAGGGCCGGCAGCGACGGCGGGGCCGCCGTCGTCGCGCCGGTGGCGAAGGGATGGTGCAGGGTCCACCCCGGGGGCAGTTCGTAGTGGACGTCCAGGCTCTCGATCTCGGCACGGAGGGGGAAGACGAACACGTCACTGCCGAGGAGACGCGCTCCGTCGGCGTCGATGGCGCTCAGGGCTTCCCTCGCGAACGAACCCCGGTGCCGGGCCGCGGAGTGCAGATGGACCTCGTAGTCGACCCGGGCTACGGCCCCGGGTCCGACGACGTCCCATCCTTCGTCGTGCCGCACGATCTCCAGGCGGCTTCCGTCGGCCCCGTGGGCCTCGCGCACGCGGAACTGCACGTGCGGATCGGTGGGGGCGAGCACGTGGTCGGAGGTGCCGAGCTCGATCCGTTCATCGGCGCCGGTCACTTCGAGCTGCACGCCGATGCGCCCCGTTCCGGGGTCGCGGATCGTGACCGTGTAGTGCAGGCCGACGGTGGGTTCGTCGGCCACTGCGAAGGCACGGACCAGCCCGACCGCGGCGCCCACCAGCAGGGCCAGCCCGACGGCGAACAGTCGCAGCGAGCGACTGCGGACGGGGCGCTGGGGGCAACGTGGAGGCACGGCGGATCCTCGTCGCGGTGCGGGACGCCGGGCCGTGCTGCAGCCGGCGTACCACGCCGTTCGGCGAGGGCACCGAGGGTGTCAGCGTGTCGCGTCGGGGTCCATGGTGGCGAGGTCGTCCGCGTGGCCGACCACCACCAGGCGGTCGCGGCGTTGCAGGGGCTCGCGCGGATCGGGCAGTTCGTTGCGGCCGGCGAGGCGCCGGCCCGGGCGCTTCACGGCGAGGACGTGCACCCCGAAGCGATCGCGCAGGTCGAGTTCGGCCAGGGATCGCCCGGCCCATGACGGGTCGACGGGGATCGAGCGCACGACGTACTGCGAGGGCAGGTCGACGAAGTCTGCGGACCGCTCGTCGCGGCGTACCAGCTTCACGCCCAGGACGTCCTTGCGCAGCACTTCGCGCTCGTACAGGTCCAGCACGTCACCGCGGGACAGGACACCGACCACGCGCCGGTCGTCCGGGGCCTGCAGCACCGGGACCTCGTCGACCTCGGACGAGCCCAGGTCGTGGATCGCCTCCTCGAGGTTCTCGCGGCGCAGGACGGTGGTTCCGACCGGCTTCATCACGTCGGCGGCGATCACGACCCAACGCAGTCCCTGCTCCGCCAGCACGCTCTTGATGCCGTGGAGATCGATTGTGCCCACCAGGTGTTCGTTGCCGTCGACCACGTACCATCGGTCGACGTCGTGCTCGAGGAAGCGGTCGAGGATCTCGCCGAAGCGCGTGCGGACGTCGACCACCGGGACCTCGGTGTGCATGACGTCCTCCACGTAGAAGTTGCGCAGGATCGCGCTCTCGCGGCCGTAGTTCACGTCGAGTCCGCGTTCGCGGAAGCCCAGGGTGAAGGCCGAATCGGGCGACAGCGTCTGGGCCACGGCCACCGCGGCGATGCACGACAGCATGAGTGGGAGGATCACCTCGTAGCCGCCGGTCATCTCGAAGAGCAGCAGGATCGCGGTGATCGGGGCGTGGGTGACGGCCGCCATGACCGCGGCCATCCCGACCAGGGCGTAGGCGCCCGGCGAAGCCGTCGCGGCCGGCCACAACGCCGCCGCGCCGCGTCCGACCAGTCCTCCCAGGGCGCCGCCCAGGAAGAGGATGGGGGCGAAGATCCCCCCGGCGAAGCCACTGCCGAGGGTGAGGCACGTGGCCGCGAACTTCGCCACCAGCAGCGCCGCCAGGGCACCCGCGCCGAGTTCGCCGCCGAGCAGCGCGGTGATGGGCTCGTAGCCCACGCCGTACAGCTCGGGCATGAACACCAGGCCCACACCCAGCAGCACACCGCCGATTCCGGGGGTGAGCCAGTGGGGAAGCGGAAGGCGGGCCACGTGACGCTCCGAACCACGCAGCGCGTGCGAGAAGGCCACGCCGAGCAGGCCGGCGGACAGGCCCAGCAGGAGGTAGATCGGGAGTTCCTGGTACGACGCGAGTTCGTAGGCGGGGACCTCGAAGGCCGGGGCGTCGCCCAGGACCATGCGGCTGAGGGCCGTGGCCACCACCGACGCCACGATGATCGGACTGAAGGTCACCACCGCGAAGTCCTTCAGTACGATCTCGAGAGCGAAGATCGCGCCCGCGATCGGGGCGTTGAAGGCCGCGCTCAGCCCGGCCGCGGCCCCGCAGCCGAGCAGCGTGCGGATCCGCTCGGGCGACAGCCGGAGCACCTGCGCCGCCTTCGACCCGATTCCCGACCCCAGCTCGATCACGGGTCCCTCGGGACCCACCGATCCACCCGCGCCGATCGACAGGGCGTTGGTGACGAAGCGCACCGCGGTCGTGCGGGCGGCGATCCGTCCCTCGCGATGGGCGACGGCGTGGATCACCTGGGCCACGCCGTGGAAGTCGCCCCCCCGCAGGCCGAAGCGGTGGATCAGGCCCACGGCGAGACCCCCGACGGTCGTTCCGGCGATCAACAGGGCCGCGGGGCGCTCGCGCACGGCCGCGACCACGTCGTGGCCGTGGGCTCCGGGCACGAAGAACGCGGTCAGGGCCTCGTAACCCAGCCGGAACAGGACCACCCCGCCGCCGGCCAGCAGGCCGACGAGGCCGGCCAGGATCAGCAGCAGGGCGTGGTCGTTCAGGCCGATGCGGCGCAGCAACGCCTCGGCGCGGTCGAGCACCCACCAGCGCTCGAAGGGGGTCTGGTCGTCGCGCGAGTCCATGGCGGTGCAACGTCGCCCAGGACCGCCCCCCGCGCAAGCTCCGCGCTGGCCGCCGGTTGTCAGCGGCGCGCCGACGGGCTAACCTTCATCGGTTTTCGGTCCCCGGCGCCCGGCGCCGTTCTCCTCTCCGTCGACGGACTCTCCGAAGGAGCCACCCGTGAAGATCAAGAAGCGCGCGAAGGGTGATGTCACCGTGCTCGACCTGTCGGGCAAGATCATGGGTGGTGACGACTTCGACCTGTTCAACAACGCCATCAAGGACCTGGTGTCGGAGGGTGCGGTCGACATCGTCCTGAACCTGAGCAAGGTCAAGTGGATCAACAGCACCGGCCTGGGGCTGATGGTGTCGGCCTACACCAGTCTGGTGAAGCAGGGCGGGCGGATGAAGATCGCCGAGGTGAGCGATCGGATCGACAACATCCTCCACGTGACCCAGCTCGAGCTGATCTTCGAGACCTTCGAGAACGAGGACGAAGCGGTCGCGAGCTTCGACAAGGACTAGCGCTTCGGCAGGGGGCCGGGGGATGCCCCGTCGTCCGGCCCCCGTCCCGTCTCGTGCGCGATCCAGATCTTCATGTCGCGCACGAACCGGCCGGTGGCGGCCAGACCCGCCCACAGCAGTCCTGGCCACGCATCGCGCCAGCCTCCCCGCGAGACGTAGTACCGGAGGAAGGTCGAGGGCCACACCGTGACGAGGTGCCCCGCGCGGTGGGAACGTGGGTTCTGGGCCAGATCGAGCGACGTGTAGTGATCCTGCTTGCGCAGGTACTGATCGATGCCCAGCAGCGTGTGGTGCTCGATCGGTGCGTCGATCCGGCCAACGGCGGCCCCGGCGGGCAGGCGCACGCCCTCGTGGACCAGATTCTGGTTGAAAGAGGCCCCCTCGCGGCGGAACAGGCGCAGGGGAGCGTCCTTCTGCAGGCCCATGGTGCTCATGGCGCGCCCCATGATCCAGTTGCGGCGCCGGATCTTGTAGCCGCCGTGGCGCTCGAGGTCTCCGCTCGCACGCATCTCGTGGATCCGGCGTCGCAACTCGTCGCTCACCCTTTCGTCGGCATCGAGCGAGAGGACCCAGTCGCCCCGGCAGTGCTCCAGGGCACGCTCCTTCACCGCTCCGAAACCGTCGAAGGGTGATTCGTACAGACCCACTCCGGGGTGGGTGCGGGCGATGTCCGTGGTGTGGTCGCGGCTGCCGGTGTCGAGCACGACGATCTCGTCGGCCAGGCCGTCGAGACTGCGCAGCGCGTCGCCGAGGACCTCGGCGGCGTCGCGGACCACGAGCACGGCGGACAGGAAGGGACCCAACGGACTGCCTCGATTGCGGATCGGCGACGGCCGGCCTACCGTTCGCTCGACGATCACGGATGCGGTCTCCGCAGTATCCGACCGGCCGTCTCCGCGCGTCAACGACGCGCCCCTCTCGCGCACTTCTTCCGAATCCCCACCCGCCGAGGTCCCTTTATGGCCCGTCTCACTCCGCAGCAGGTCCAGGATGCCCTGAAGTCGGTCAAGTACCCGGGCTTCTCGCGCAACATCGTGTCGTTCGGTCTGGTCAAGGACGTCCAGGTGTCCGACGACGACGACGTCGCCGTGGTGATCGAGCACACGATCACCGACGGGGGCGTGGTCGAGCGGATCCGCCGCGACGTCCAGGAGACCCTGCAGGACCTCGAGGGCGTGGGGCGCGTGGATCTGGCCATGCGCGACAAGAACGAAGGTGCGCCGCCGCAGGCCCCGGGACAGGGGGCCATGGAGCCCAAGGCCCTGCCCGGGGTGAAGGCGGTGGTGGCCGTCGCCAGCGCCAAGGGCGGCGTCGGCAAGAGCACGGTGGCCACCAATCTGGCCCTGGCCCTGGCGCGCTCGGGCCAGAAGGTCGGGCTCATGGACGCCGACATCTACGGGCCCAGCATCCCGACCATGTTCGGCATCCACGACCGGCCGGTGATCACCGAGGACCGCCGGATCCAGCCGCTGGAGCGCGACGGGATCAAGCTGATCTCGATCGGTTTCCTCGTGCCGCCCGAGAAGGCGCTGATCTGGCGCGGACCCATGGTCATGGGCGCCGTGCAGCAGTTCCTGAACGACTGCGACTGGGGCGAGCTCGACGTGCTGGTGGTCGACATGCCGCCGGGCACCGGCGATGCCCAGCTCACGCTGGTGCAGCAGGTGGCGCTGGCGGGGGTCGTCATGGTGACCACGCCGCAGGACGTGGCGCTGATCGACGTCGTCCGGGGCATCCAGATGTTCGAACAGACGAATGCACCGGTGATCGGCGTGGTGGAGAACATGAGCGGCTTCGTGTGCCCGAACTGCGAGACCGTCCACGACATCTTCGGCAGTGGCGGCGGGCAGGCCACGGCCGAGCGCTACGGCGTGCCCTTCCTCGGGGCGATCCCCATCGATCCCCGCGTCGTGCGCAGTGGAGACTCGGGGCGGCCGGTGGTCGCCTCGCAGCCGGACAGTCCGGCCGCGCAGGCCTTCGCGAAGGCCGCCGACAACGTGGTGCAGTTCCTGCAAACGTCCGTGTAGGACCGGACGACGGCGAGCAGGGGGCCCGTCGACGCCGGCCACGGAGGAGCGATTCGGTCGATGGCGATGAAGCTGCTCAATTTCACGTCACCGGAGCTGGCCTTCGCCGACCTCGATCTGACCCGGCGCGAGGACGTGGTGCGCCTGTTCTCGGAGCGACTCGTCGACCAGGGAGGCGCCACCGACGCCACCCACCTCGCCGACGAGGTCCTGGCCCGCGAAGAGGTCGAGACCACCGGGATCGGCGGCGGCATCGCCATTCCGCACGCCCGCAGCGAGGTCGTGGTGGGCACGCACGTGGTCGTGGCCACCATGGCCGAGCCGATCTCCTGGAATTCCATCGACGGCGAACCCGTCGATCTGATCTTCCTGCTCGCGGGCAACCGCGAGCTCCCCGGCCAGCAGCTGCGCGTCCTCGCGCGCATCTCGAAGCTGGTCCGGATCGAGGGCCTGCTCGCGGACCTGCGCGCCGCCGAGACCCCGGCGCAGGTCGTCAAGGCGATCCAGGCCACCGAGGCCCGGCACTTCTAGCCCGGAGACGCGGGTCGAGCGGAGACGCACCCGCAACGCGGAATCCCTGGATCGAGGACCCGGCAGAAGCTTCAGTCCCGGCGCCCTTCGACAGGAGGGCGCTGTGCGCACGCGGACACGCAGAGCGACGCGCACCGGCGGCCGATTCGCCGTCCGGGTGACGGGGGGTCGCGCCGCTGGTTTCCCCGTGGTTCCCTGCGATTTCGTGCACCGGGTACGAATCGGCCGAAAGGGGGGTCAAGGGTCCGGACCGGCGGCCGATACCTTGCTCTGACGGGAGCGCAGTGCCACCCCGGCGTCGTGCCGGGCCGGCGACCGAAGCCGTCCTCCTCCCGGTTCGGGGACGGTGGGCGCTCACCGATGGACCAGCCGAGGATCCAGCATGACCAGGCCGCAGCCCTGCCAATTGCCCGTCGCGTCGTCGACCCGCCTCCAGTTGGACCCGGATCAGCGCAGCCAGCAGCTGCACCGATTCCGGAACCTGATGGAGCGCATGGTCATCGGCCAACCGACGGCGATCCGACAGATCAGCAACTCCTTCAGCCGCGTGCTCGCCGGCGTCGGTGATCCCGAGAGTCCGATCCTGTCG
The DNA here is from genome assembly GCA_964593155.1 of uncultured bacterium. Classification (GTDB taxonomy): domain Bacteria; phylum Krumholzibacteriota; class Krumholzibacteriia; order JAJRXK01; family JAJRXK01; genus JAJRXK01. The sequence goes on along the minus strand of CAZQHE010000052.1, from coordinate 715 downwards.
ATGATGCTCATGGGACCGACCGGTGTCGGCAAGACCGAGACGGTCCGTGCCCTGGCCGAGTCGCTCTTCGGCCACCGCCGCGCCTTCACGCGGATCAACTGCCAGGAGTACTCGGCGCACTACAACCTGAGCAAGCTGCTGGGCAGTCCTCCGGGCTACGTGGGCGGTGAGATCAAACCGCTGTTGAGCCAGGACAATCTGGAGCGCCACCACCGCGAGGCGATCGAGCAGGGACGCGGCATGTTCAACGAGAACCTCGCGCGTCTGAACCGCTTCTCGCCCGAGGACGGCAAGTACGTGTCGCTCGTCTGCTTCGACGAGATCGAGAAGGCGCACCCCAAGCTGTGGAACCTGTTGCTGGGGATCCTCGAGGACGGCGTGTTGGTCCTGGGCAACAACGACGAGGTCGACTTCACCCGCGCGATCATCGTGCTGACCACGAACGTGGGCAGCCGCGCCATGGGCGAGCACCTCGGTCACGAGAACATCGGCTTCGTCGGTCCCGAGGACGACTCGGACCTCGACCGCGACCTGCGGTCGTCGGCCATGCGCGAGGCCAAGAAGGTCTTCCCCTTCGAGTTCATCAACCGCTTCGACCAGCTGGTGACCTTCGACACGCTCAAGGAAGAGCACCTGTTCGCGATCCTCGACAATCTGGTGTCCAACCTCCACATCCGGAGCATCGACTGCATCGAGCCCTTCCTCCTGCGCGTGG
>CAZQHE010000051.1:14788-26881 GCA_964593155.1 uncultured bacterium | reverse complement strand
CCTCGACGTGGTGCGCGAGATCGACGACGAGGAGGTCTGGCAGGCACACCAGACCCAGAAGGAGCGTCTGGCGCGCTTCGTCCGGGTGCGCATGCGCGAGCAGTTCGCCCGTCACGGATGCTCGAGCGACGAGCTGCGCGAGATCAGCGAGCAGTTCCGCCCCGACCGCCTCACCATCGGCTTCGCCCGGCGCTTCGCCACCTACAAGCGGGCGGACCTGCTGTTCCGCGACCTGCACCGGGTGCGGGCGCTCGTGGCCGACCGGGATCGCCCGGTCCAGATCGTCATCGCCGGCAAGGCGCATCCGGCCGATCACCCCGGGCAGGAACTGATCCAGCACATCTACCAGCTCAGCCAGAGCAGCTCCCTGCGGGGACGGATCTTCTTCCTCGAGGACTACGACATGCGCGTGGGCCGGGTGCTGGTCCAGGGAGTCGACGTGTGGTTGAACACGCCGCGGCGGCCGATGGAGGCCAGCGGCACGAGCGGCCAGAAGGCGGCGGCGAACGGTTCTTTGAACCTGAGCATTCTCGACGGCTGGTGGCCCGAGGCCTACAACGGCGAGAACGGCTTCGCGATCGGCGAGCCCCGCGACTACGACGATCCCGAGATCCACGACCGCGAGGACGCGCTGGCCCTGTACGAGGTGCTGGAGCAGGAGGTCGTTCCCACCTATTACGATCGCGACGACGCGGACATTCCGCGCCGCTGGGTCGAGATGATGAAGAACGCCATCGCCTACTGCCTTCCGCACTTCTCCACCGGCCGTATGGTGCGTGACTACGCGACGAAGACCTACCGGCCGGTGATCGAAGCGGGCGAGCAGCGGGAGTCGACGGTCTGACCTCTGCTCCCGGGGTCGTGGCTGCGATCGGAACGGACGCCCGGTGGGAACCCCACCGGGCGTCGTTGCGTCCGGCCCGGTCGTGGATCGCTCGACACGGCGACCGAAATCCGGTGTAACCCGCCCCGCGTCCTCTGCGTTCCACTCCCAGCGGTCGACGTCACCCGCCGGTGACCACGAGACCTCGGACGATCCGAGGCGGAACGAGCAGAGGAGACACGGTCGTGCGCATTCCCCGTCCCACCCTTCGCAAGCGAATCGTCCTGGCGATCTCCGGTGTCGTGGTCCTTCTGGCCGCGGGCACCTGGTACGTGACGACCGACACGCCGGCGTCGACGGCGGTGGCGCACGCGGCCGAGGAACCGGCCGACGCGACCGACGACGTCGACCGCGTTCCGGTGGAGCTGACCGAGGTCGTCGTCACCGATCTCCCCGACGTCTTCGGTGCCACCGGCACGCTCGAGGCCGACCGTAGTGTCGAGTTGACGGCGCAGGTCGCCGGTCGGGTCACGCGCCTGCGCGTGGAGGAAGGCGACCGTGTGGAGCAGGGGCAGGTCCTTCTGGAGCTCGATCATCGCGAGCAGGAATTGCTGGCCGAAGAGGCCCGGGTGCGTGCCGAGACCGCACGACTGGAGTACGAGCGCATCCGCGGCATGGCCGAGCGTGGACTCGAGACGGAGCGTCGACTGGAGGAAGCCGAGCAGGCTCTCGAGGTCACCCGCGCACAGTACGAGTTGGCGCAGGTGCGTCTCGACGACCACTTCGTCCGCGCGCCCTTCTCGGGTCGACTGACCGTTCGCCACGTGGAACTCGGCTCGACCGTGCTGGCCGGAGCCCCGCTCTTCGGCATCGCAGACACCGACCCGATGAAGGTCGAGCTCTTCCTCCCCGAGCGCGTCGTCACCCGTCTGGCCGAGGGGCAGCGCGTGGAGGTGCGCCCGGACGTCGCTCCCGATCGTGCGTTGTCCGGCACGGTCGAGCGCATCGCTCCGGTGGTCGACGCCGCGACGTCGACGGTGAAGGTCACGCTGCACGTGGCCGATCCGGGCGAGTCGCTGCGCAGCGGGAGTTTCGTCCGTTGCCGCGTGACCACCGACGTCCGCACCGACGTCGTGGCGGTCCCGAAGAAGGCGCTCGTGGCCGAGGCCGGAGCCACCTACCTGTTCGTGGCCGAGGCCGACTCGGTGCGTCGCATCGCGATCCAGACCGGCTACCACGACGACGAGCACATCGAGGTGCGCGAGGGCGTGGTCGCCGGCGACCAGGTGGTCGTGGTCGGTCAGGGCGGACTCCGCCAGGGCAGCCGCATCGAGGTCCTCCCCGGACCCGAGGCCGCCCGCCGCGAGGACACCGGCACGACCACCGAGCTCGCGCGCCGCTAGCCGAATCTCTGCTCCAACGGGCCGGCCGGCCGGGCCGTCCCGTTTCCACTGCCGCCGGAGGGACTCCCATGCGGTCCGTGATCGAGTACGCCGTGCGCCACCGGGTGACCGTCCTCATGGTCTGCGTCGCCGCCGTCCTCTTCGGAGTGGTCTCGTTGCAGCGGATGCCCGTGCAGCTGCTGCCGGAGGTGAGTTACCCCACGCTGACCGTGCAGACCTCCCTGGACGACGCGGCCCCGAGCGAGGTGGAGAACCTGGTCACGCGTCCGCTCGAGGAAGCGGTGGGCGTGGTTCCGGGTCTGCGCCGGCTGAGTTCGGTGAGTCGCGCCGGACACAGCGAGATCGTGCTGGAGTTCGGTTGGGGCACCGACATGGACTTCGCCGCACTCGACGTACGCGAGAAGATGGACCTGGTCGACCTGCCCGACGACGCCGACACACCCGTGTTGCTGCGCTTCGATCCTGCCCTCGATCCCGTGGTGCGCCTCGGGCTGCACGGCGGCGACAACCTGATCGCCCTGCGGCACGTGGCCGAGAGCGTCGTGAAGAAGGACCTGGAGTCGGTGGCCGGCGTGGCGGCGGCGAAGGTGCTGGGGGGTCTGCAGGAGGAGATCCACGTCGAACTCGACGAGCACCGCCTGGCGCAGCTCGGTGTCGACGTCGCCGAGGTGGTCCGCATCGTCGGGGCCGAGAACGTGAACGCCGCCGGTGGCCGCCTGCGGGATCGTGACTCGCAGTTCCTGGTGCGCACGTTGAACGAATACACCGGTCCCGCGGACGTGGCCGCCACCGTCGTGCTGCGGGACGAAGAGCGCGTGGTGCGTCTGGGCGACGTCGCCCGGGTGGAGCGTGCCTGGAAGGAACGCGAGATCGTCAGCCGCATGGACGGTCGGCCGGCGGTGGAGGTGGCGATCCACAAGGAGGGCGACACCAACCTGGTCGAGGTCGCCGAGCGGGTGCGCGCCGCGGCGGCGCGGGTCGAGAGCGACCTGCCCGACGGCATGGAACTCGACGTGCTCAGCGACCAGAGCACCTTCGTGCAGGCCGCCGTGCGGCAGGTGCAGAGCAACGCGATGCTCGGCGGCGTGCTGGCCGTGCTGGTGTTGCTGGTGTTCCTGCGTGACCTGCGCAGCACGGCGATCATCGCCGTGTCGATCCCCACTTCGATCGTCGCCACCTTTCTCCTGCTGCACCGCCAGGCCGTGACCCTGAACGTCATGAGCCTGGGCGGGCTGGCCCTGGGTGTGGGCATGCTGGTGGACAACTCGATCGTGGTGCTCGAGAGCATCGTGCGGCATCGGCGTCGCGGCGGCGACCGCGCCGAAGCCGTGGTCGACGGGACCCACGAGGTCGCGCAGGCCGTGACGGCGTCGACCCTGACCACGATCGCCGTCTTCCTGCCGATCTTCTTCGTCGAGGGCATCGCGCGGCAGATCTTCCAGGACCAGGCCCTGACCGTGACCTTCGCGCTCCTGGTGAGTTTGGCCGTCGCCCTGACGCTCACGCCGATGCTCGCCGCGCTCGGTGGCCGGGCGAAGCAGGCGGTGGGCGCGACGGCGGTCTCGCCGGCGGTGGGGGCCATGCCGGTGTCGTCGGAACCGGAGCCGGGCCGCGCGCGCCAGGCGTACACGCGTGTGCTCGACGGGGCGCTGCGCCATCGCTTCGCCGTGCTGGTGTCGGCAGTGGTCCTGTTCGCGGGCGCGGTGACGGGTCTGCGGTCCCTCGGTGCCGATCTGATCCCGCCCTTCGCGCAGGGCGAACTGCGCTTCGCGCTCGAGCTGCCCCAGGGCACCCCGATCGAGCACACCGACACCGTGGTGGCACGGATCGAGTCGGCGGTGGCCGGCGTTCACGGCGTCGACCGCGTGTTCAGCAACGTGGGTCTCGACGCCGGGACCAGCGGCAGTGCCCGCGACCGGCGCGAGAACCACGCCGAGTTGAACGTCCACCTCGAACCCGAGATCGGCAGCGAGGGCGAGGCCGCCGTCGCGGCAGCGATCCGCGAGCGTCTCGAGGACTTCGACCCCGTGCGCGCCACCCTTCAGAGGCCGACCTCGTTCAGCCTGCGCGCGCCCGTGTCGGTCGAGATCTACGGCTACGACCTGCACGAGATGGCGCGCGCCTCCGATCTGGTGGTCGAGGCCATGCACCGGGTCGAGGGGTTGCGCGACGTCGAGAGCAGTCTGCAGGCCGGCACCCCCGAGGTGCGCGTGGAATTCGACCGCGACAAGGTGCGAGCCGCCGGGCTCGACCTCCGCGCGGTGGCCACGGGTCTACGGGCGAAGATCCTCGGCCGTGTGGCCACCGACTACGAGGAACGCGACCGGCAGATCGACGTCCTGGTGCGCAGCGAGGGCGCACAACGGCTCGACCTCGATCAGCTGAACGCCCTCGTCGTGGGCCACGTCGACGGCCGTGCGGTACCGCTGGGATCCGTTGCGTCGATCCACATGGATCGCGGTCCGGCCGAGATCGAACGCATCGCCCAGACCCGCGCGGTGACCGTGAGCGGCGACCTCGTCGGCCGCGACCTGGCCTCGGTGGGCGCGGACCTGGAGCGGGTGCTGGCGACGCTTCCCGTCGACGCAGGCGTCACGCTCGAGGTCGCCGGGCAGAACGACGAGATGCAGTCGAGCCTCGGCTCGCTGCAGTTCGCGATCGCCCTGGCCGTGTTCCTGGTCTACCTGGTCATGGCGTCGCAGTTCGAGAGCCTGCTCGATCCCTTCCTGATCCTGTTCACGGTGCCGCTCGCGCTGATCGGGGTGACCGCCGCGCTCGTGCTCACGGCGACGCCGGTGTCGGTGGTGGTGATGATCGGCGGCGTGATGCTGGCGGGCATCGTGGTGAACAACGGAATCGTCCTGGTCGATCTCATCGGTCAGCTGCGGCGACGGGGTCTGGCCGTGCGCGAGGCCGTGCTCGAGGCCGGGGCCACCCGCCTGCGGCCCATCCTCATGACGACCACGACCACCGTGCTCGGGCTGGTGCCCCTGGCCCTGGGCCGCGGCGAGGGTGCCGAGCTGGGCGCGCCGCTCGCGGTGACCGTGATCGGTGGTCTGCTCGTGTCCACCCTGCTCACGCTGCTGGTGATCCCGGTGCTGTACGGTACGGTCCACGGCTGCCGGGTCGAGAGGAGCTAGATCATGTGGCTCACGCGCCTCGCCGTCGATCGGCCGATCACCGTGACCATGGGGCTCATCACCCTGGTGGTGCTGGGCATCGTCAGCACCGGTCGGCTCCCGTTGAGCTTCCTTCCCCAGGCCGATCTGCCCTTCATCGGCGTGCAGGTTCCCTACGAGAACGGCATCCCGTCGCAGGTGGAGCGCGAGATCGCCCGGCCCATCGAAGAGGTACTGGCCACGCTCGGCGGCGTGCAGGAGATCACCAGCCAGAGCGACGGCTACGGGACCTTCGTCGGGGTCCAGTTCGAGTGGGGACGCGAGATCGACGTCCTGCGGCTCGAGGTCAAGGAGAAGATCGACCAGATCCGGCCCGAGCTGCCCGGTGACGTCCGCGACATCCACCTGATGACCTGGAACACGGCCGACATCCCCGTCGTCCAGGGTCGCATCAGCGCCCGCGACCGCGACCTGAGCGAGAGCTACGACCTCATCGAACAGCGCGTGATCTCGCGGTTGCAGCGCGTGCCCGGGGTGGGACGCGTGACGGTCAACGGGGTGGAGCCCCCCGACGTGACCGTCTATCTCGATCTCGAGCGCATGAAGGAGCACCGCATCGACGGTCGCGAGGTCTTCTCGCTGCTGCGTGACGCCGACGTCGACCTCACCGTGGGCCACGTGGAACGCGACGGTCTGCGCTACGCGGTGCGGGCCGGTGCGCGCATCGAGCGCTGGGAGGACCTGCGCGAGCTCCCGCTGAACGAGCGCGGCCTGGTGCTGGGCGACGTGGCCGAGGTCCACTACGGAACGCCCGTGCTGCCCTACGGTCGCTACATCAATCTCGAGCCGGCGGTGGCCTTCGACGTGCAGAAGTCCAGTGGTGCGAACACCGTCGACGTCGTGGAGGGGGTGCGCGAGGAGCTCGCGCGCATCAACCAGGACCCGACGCTCGAGGGCATCGACGTGGTCACGTTCTTCGATCAGGCCGCGCAGATCACGCATGGTCTCGAGGGGCTGCTGACGTCGGGTCTGGTGGGCGCGGTGCTGGCCGTCGCGGTGCTCTACTTCTTCCTGCGCAACCTGGCGACCACGTTGATCACGGCGCTGGCGATCCCGATCTCCATCGTCGGCACCTGCACCTATCTGTTCTTCGCCGGTCACAGCCTGAACGTGCTGTCGATGATGGGCCTCATGCTGGGTGTGGGCATGCTGATCGACAACGCGGTGGTGGTGCTCGAGTCGATCGTCCGCCACATGCAGATGGGTGCCGATCCGCGCACGGCCACGTTGCGGGGCACGCGCGAGGTGGGCCGCGCCGTGGTGTCGGCCACGTCGACGTCGATCGTCGTGTTCGCGCCCATCGTCCTGGGCGGGGGCAGTGAGCTGGTGACGTGGTTGAAGGAGGTCGGGATCACCATTTCGGTCACGCTGGTGATCTCGCTGGTGGTGAGCCTGACCGTGATCCCCGTGCTCACCACCCACCTGCTGCGGGGCCGCGGAGTCGTGCGGGAGAACCCGTGGGTCGAGGCGTGGGCCGCCCGCTACGAGCGCGTGCTGCGGTGGACGGCGCTGCGCAGGCCGATCGTGACCGCCTGGGTGCTGGTGCCGCTGGTTGTCGGAGCCACGGCGGGACTGATCGTCCTCACCGGTTTCGGGCCGGCCACGTCGGGCGAGGCCGAGGGGATCCGGCGCGAGTACATGACCGTACGCTACGAGTTCACCGACGACGTCGACTACCGCACGGCGCGCGAGTACGCGAAGGTGGTGCAGGAGGACCTGTGGGCGAAGCGTCGGGAGTACGATTTGCGTCACCTGTACACGTGGTACCAGGACGGCGTCGCCATGCACCGGCTGTACTTCGAGCAGGACACGGTGAGCCCCGAGAAGCTTCGGAGCATGCGCGTTGCGTTGCGCGACGACCTGCCTCGGCTGGCCGGTGTCGAGTTCCTGCTCGGCGACGAGGACGGCGGCGGCAGCGGGGCGAAGGTGTTCGAGGTCACCTTGCACGGTGAGAACACCGAGGAACTCGGCCGGCTGTCCCGCGAGGTCCGACGACGCCTGGAGCTGCTCGACGGCGTCGATCAGGTGACCACCGACGACGATCGCGGCAACCGCGAGTTGCGCGTGCAGGTCGACGGCGACCGCGCCCGCCGCGTCGGCATGGATCCTCGCGCGGTGGCCGAGGTCATGGGCATCACCGTGCGGGGGGTGCCACTGCCGGAGCTCCGTACCGAACGACGCGAACTCGACCTGTGGGTGATGCTGGACGACGACGACCGTCGCACGGTCGAGGACCTGCGATCGCTCACCGTCGGGATCGAGAACGGCCAGGAGATCACGCTCGATCAGGTGGCGACCACCGTCGAGGGGCGCGGCCCGAGCCGGATCACGCGGGTCGACCAGCGGGCGGCCGTGAGCGTGCGCGGGACCTACGAGGGCGAGGACTTCGACGCCGCCCTCGACGACGTCCGCGCCACCATGGCCGGCATGGCCCTGCCCGCCGGCTACGGCTGGAACTTCGGTTCGCAGATGCGCCGGCAGCAGCAGCAGGAGAACGAACTGGGCCTGAACGCGCTGCTCGCCCTGGTGTGCGTGTACATGATCATGGCCGCGCTCTTCGAGTCACTGCGACACCCGCTCGTGGTGATGAGCTGTGTCCCCTTCGCCGGGCTCGGCGTGGTGTGGTTCATGATGGCCAGCGGCACGCCCTTCAACTTCATGGCGATGATCGGCATCGTGATCCTGATCGGCATCGTGGTGAACAACGGGATCGTCCTGGTCGACCACGTGAACCACCATCGCCGCGCGGGCCTCGATCTCGAGACGGCGGTGCTGCGTGGTGGGCGCGAGCGTTTCCGCCCCATCCTCATGACCGCGACCACCACCGTGCTCGGGTTGATCCCACTGGCGGTGGGGGACGGCCATGTCGGCAACGGGGAGCTCTACCCGATGGCCCGCGCGCTCATGGGCGGACTGATCAGCTCGACGGCGCTCACCCTGTTGCTGCTGCCGACCTACTTCGTGCTCGGCGAGCGCGCGCGCGCCTTCGTACGACGGCACGCCGGATCGTGGGTGCGATGGCGGAAGCGCGGGTGGAGGGTTCTCCGTCAGCCGGCAGTCCGGCTCGCCCGCGCCAGGTAGTGGGCGCAGGGGACTCGACCGGAGTCGGAGCGGAACAGGGCGGCCGGGATGGTGTAGAGTCGTGACCATGTTCCCGCACCTCCGACGCCGTCTCCTCGTCCCGCTGTTGTGTGCCACGGTGGGTTGTCTCGTTCCCCCCGCGGGGAAGGCGCACGACGGCGCCCTCGACGACGAGGACGTCCTGGAACGCCTGCGCACGACTTGGATGCGACTGCGGACGCCGTCGGTCCGCTTGTACGTGGAGCCGGGACAGCGTCCGGCGGCGAGCCGGTTGCAGGATCTCGAAGCGGCCGTGCAGCGCATGGCCGGTCGCCTCGACCTGGACGGGCGGGCGCGGGCGTCGTTGATGCGGCGGCCGATCGAGTACGTGCTCACCGGCGACACCGCGCTGATCAGCGACCTGAGCGGGATCGATGCCGAGGGCGTGGCCTTCGCCGACGAGCGCCTGATCCTGGCGACCACGCTGCCCCACGAACACGAGATCGTGCACGTGCTCATGCCGCTCGCGTTGGGGACCCGACGCACGGGGAACAACTCGTTCCTGCAGGAGGGCCTGGCCAGCGCCCTGGGCGGGCACGCAGGCGAGGCGCCCTCGGCCGTGGCCGTGACCGCCGACGAGGTCCTCGCACGCCAGCGGGTCGACTTGCGTCGTATGTTCACCGAGGGCGGCTTCCACGGTTCACCGCTCACTGCGCACGAGCGCTATGCGGTGGCGGCCCGCTTCGTCGACTACCTGTGGCGAGAGCGCGGGGGCTGGCCACGCCTGCGGCGGGTGCTGGCCTACCTCGCCGGCAAGTCCGAGGAGATCCGGCGGCGACCGCCGGAGGCGACGGTCGTGCAGCTCGAAGGCGTGTACGACACGCACTGGCCCCAGCTCGAGCAGAATTTCCTCGCGTGGGTCCGCCGCAACCCGGCCACCAGTTCCATGCGCGAGGAGCCCCCGGCACGCAGCGCCGATGCGACCGCCCGCGACCACCGCCACCGCGTCGCTCTCTGGGACGACGGCGACACCTGGGTGCTCGAGATCCGCGCGCTGTGGGGGACGCTGGCGACCGAGGTCGCGTGGGGCGAGCCCCTGCGGCTCGAGGGCTGGGCGGCCTCGCCGCGCGTGCCGCGTCGCTACGTGCTCGACGTCGATCGCAGCGGGGCGCGGCTGCGCGATCTACACACCGGGGAACTGCTCATGCGGTGGGTGGCGCCCCGCGACCGCGACGACGTCCTGCGCGACGTCGCTCGCCTGCGGCTCGATCCCGCGGTGGTGGGCAACGCACGCCCCGAGGACTGGGCGGTGTGGTCGCGACCGACCTTCCCGCCGCGATGACCGCTCAGTCGCGCTCGCGGTCGACCTGTTCCCGGTAGCGCTCCTGCAGGCGCCGGGTCCACGGCCCGGCCTCGCCGTGGCCGATCGTGGTGTTGTCGACGGCCACCACGGGCACGATCTCCTTCACCGATCCGGTCAGGAAGACCTCGTCGGCCAGCAGCAGGTCGCGGATCTCGCCGAGGACCTCGTCCACGCGCAATCCGAGTTCCGGCGCGAACTCCAGGACGATCTCGCGCGTGATCCCGGGCAGCAGTCCGAGCCGCGGCGAGGGCGTGCGCAGAACGTTGCCGTCGATCGCGAAGAGGTTGCCGGTGGCCGCCTCGAGCACGCGTCGGTGGGCGTTCACGAGCAGCGCCTCGTCGAAGCCCGCCTCGCGCGCGAAGCGCATGGCCATGAGCGACGGCAGGTAGTTCAGCGACTTGAGTTGCGGAAAGTTGCCCCGCGCGAAGGCCGGCTGCATGGACATGATCCGGATCCCGTCGCGCTGCTGTTCGTCGAGCCGCTCGGAGACCGCGCGGGCGGTGATCATGGTGACCGGATCGAGGTCGGTGGGGGCGGCGCCCACGAGGTCGGTGGTGTCGTCGCCGCCACGGCTGATCTGCACACGAACGCGGGCGTCGGTGTCCACGAGGTCGTTGGCGTCGAGCAGGGCGGTGATCCGCGTCGACCAGTGCTCGCGGGTGTCGTCGAAGTCCAGTTGCAGCAGTTCGGCCTGACGCCGCAGACGCTCCAGGTGATCGTCGAGGCGGAACAGGAACCCGCGGTAGCTGCGCAGCGTGTCGAAGAGCCCGTCGCCGTACTGGTAGGCGCCGTCGAAGGGCGAGACCCGCGCATCGGCGGCGTCGACGAGGGTTCCGTCGAGGTCGACGATCATCGGTCGTACGTCCCGGATCGAGATCGAGGGGTTCACACGGTGGCGCCGAGTGAAGCGAAGAAGGAGCGTGCCTTCAACCGTGCTTCTTCGTACTCGCGATCGGGATCGCTGTCGAGCACGATGCCGCCGCCGGTGCCGAAGTGGACGGCGCCATCCTGCCACACCGCGGTGCGGATGGCGATGTTCCAGTCGGTGTCGCCGTTGGGCGAGACGGCACCGATCGCCCCCGTGTAGGGCCCGCGGGCGGTGGTCTCCAGTTCGGAGATCACCTGGCAGGCCCGACGCTTCGGGGCACCGGTGATCGAGCCACCGGGGAACAGGGCGCCGAGCAACTCGTGCCGGCGCGCGGTCACGAGCCGGGCGTGGACCTCGCTGACCAGGTGGACGAGTCCGCGGGCGTGCAGCGGCGCCATCAGGGGCTCGACGTGCACGCTGCCCGGCCGTGCGATCCGGCCGAGATCGTTGCGGCAAAGGTCGACGATCATCACGTGCTCGGCGCGGTCCTTCTCGCTGGCGCGCAGAAGGGCATCGGAGCCGGCGGGGGCGGTTCCCTTGATCGGTCCCGTGCTCACGCGGTCGCCACGCCGGCGCAGCAGCAGCTCCGGGCTGTGCGAGGTGATGGCCGCGTCGTCGAGGCAGAGGTAGGCCCCGAGGGCGGCCGGGTTGCGCCGCGCCTCGCGGCGGAATCCCTCGAAGGGATCGACCGAGGTCCGGGCCCGGGCGAAGCCCGTGAGGTTGATCTGGTAGACGTCGCCGCGCAGCAGGTGCTCGCGCACGGACCGGACCGCGTCGCGGTGCCAGCGGCGGCCGAAGAAATCCACCGCCCCGGTCTCTCCGCCGCCGGGTGCGCGGGCCGCGAATCGCAGCCGATCGACGAAGGAATCGGCTGCCCCGTCGTCGCGGTGCTCGACGAGCCGTGCCGGGCGGCCGGGTTCGAAGACCAGCGCTCGATCGTAGGCGGCCAGCCAGATCTCCGGGGCGTCGAACGGCGTCGCGCGGGGACTGCGCGCTCCGTGGTGTGCCGTGCCGGCCTCGAAGGAGAGGACCCCCGCCAGCCAGGGCACGTCGGGGTGAGGGCTGGCCGGGGCGAGGGTGTCGTTCAGGGTGCTGGCCCAGCGCAGGGGGTCGTCACCGAGGTGGGCGCCTTCTGGTACCGATCCGGACCATGACGGGCGGCCGTCCCGACTGCACTGCAGGGTCCAACGCGGTTCGACCAGCAGTACCGAGCGTCGGTGCCCACCGCCGGCGTGCAGGAGCACGGTTCCGGGACGGTGTGCGACCGCGGCGGCCGCGTCGAGCGGATCGATGTGGAGGTCGAGTGTGGTGGTCATGGAAGCGGCACTCCGGCCGGGGGGGGCCCGGGTGGCGCGGAGCAGGCTAAACCCCCGAGGGGGCGGGCGCCAGACGAGGCG
>CAZQHE010000051.1:0-14778 GCA_964593155.1 uncultured bacterium | reverse complement strand
TCGATTCCTTAATCCGATTTTCGCTTTTGTCTCGTGGGCTCGTTTATGTTTATAAGATACAGGATCGATGTGGTGGTCGTGTGTGGTGTTCATGGACGCGGCACTCCGGCGGGGGGGAGCCGGTGTGCCGCGGAGCAGGCTACACCGCCGAGGGAGCGTGCGCCAGACGAGGCGTCGGCACCGGTGGGGGTGCGGTCACCAGGGCGTCGCGGTGGCGGGCTCGTCGTCGACGAGCAGTTGCTTGGCCCGCAGGAGCCTGCCGGCCTGGTCGAGCACCTCGCGCGGGGCGCCTCCGTTCGCCTGCAGGCTCTCGCAGTCTGTCTGGACCCGATCGATCGCGTCGAGCACGCGGGCCACGCCGCAGTCGATCCACTTGGCCTGGATCTCGGTGTCGCCGTGCTCGGTCGCCAGGCTCTGGCAGCGCTGGTAGGCCTGCTCGACGTGGTTCTCGGCCAGGTCGACGTCCACCAGGTTCAGGTGCGCGGCGGTGTAGTCCGGCCGCAGCTCGACCGCCCGGCCGAAGCAGGCGCGGGCCTTCTCCCAGTCCTGCAGCTGGAAGTGGACGACGCCCTGGTTGTTCAGGAACTCGGCGTCGTCGGGGTCGAGTGCTGCCGCCCGTTCGAAGTCCTCGAGAGCGCCCAGATAATTGCCACTCTGGAAGCGCATCAGCCCACGATTGTACCAGGGGTTCGGGGCGTCGGGGGTCAGCTCACCGGCGCGGCCGAAGGCCTGCTCGGCTTCCTCGTGGCGGCCCATGGCGGCGCAGATCGCGCCCAGGTTGTTGAAGACCTCGGGGATCGAGGGGTTGTTCTCGGCGATGTCGCGGAACGCGGAGACCCCGCCCTCGAGGTCCCCGGCCTCGATCCGCTCCTTGGCCTGCGCCACGGCGCTCTTCAGAGCCTCGTCCTGTGGCTGGGCCTGCACCGCCGTCGCCCCGGCCGCCGGTGTTCCGTCGTTCGGACGATTCATTCTGCCTGCTCCTTCGAGGGAGACGCCGCGTCTCCCCTCGGGAGTGGCCGGGGTTCAAGAGCCGTACCAGGGCGGGGCCGCGGCCGCCGTCCGCCGTGCCCACCGGGAGCGAATCGCCATCACACAGCCGTAACGAGCCCGCACAGACACGGATTCCAGTCTGGTTGACAATTCTCCCCCTACGGTTAGTTTCCATCCGAAATGTGCCGGAAGTCCGTCATGGACGGCCTCTTCGGGGGGCGATCCTCTTCCGGCCGGCAGGGTCCGGCTCACCCGAGCCGCTAGGTCTCGTGGAGACCCCCTTTCATGAACGTCTACGTTCCCGTTCTGCTCGTCATCGCGATCGCCGTCGTCTTCGCCGGCCTGTTCCTGGTGCTGTCCCGGTTGCTCGGGCCGCTCAAGGAGACACCGGAGAAGCTCACGGCCTACGAATGCGGGATTCCGAGCCGAGGGAGCACGAACCTGCGCTTCTACGTTCGCTTCTACGTGGTCGCCCTGTTGTTCCTGCTCTTCGACCTCGAGGCCGCGTTCCTGATTCCCTGGGCGGTCAGCTTCCGCACCTTCGTGGAACAGGGGCAGGGCCTGGAGATGTTCGCGGCCATGAGTGTCTTCTTCGGGTTACTCGTGGCCGGCCTCGTGTACGAATGGCGAAAGGGAGCCCTGGAATGGGAGTAGCGCTCGACCAGCCGTCGAACTTCATGACGACCAAGCTGCGCCAGGCCGTGAACTGGGGGCGCAAGTACAGCCTGTGGCCGCTCCCCTTCGGGACGGCCTGCTGCGCCATCGAGTTCATGGGGACGGTGGGGAGCTTCACCGACATCTCGCGCTTCGGCGCCGAGGCGGTGCGGTTCAGTCCGCGTCAGAGTGACCTGCTGCTGGTGGCCGGTACCATCAGCTACAAACAGGCGCCGATCCTCAAGCGCGTCTACGAGCAGATGTGCGAGCCCAAGTGGGTGGTCGCCATGGGCGTCTGCGCCAGCTCGGGCGGCTTCTACAACAACTACGGCACGGTGCAGGGGATCGATCATCTCATCCCCACCGACATCTACATCGCCGGTTGTCCTCCGACTCCGGAGAACCTGCTGAACGCGCTCGTCATGCTGCAGGAGAAGGTCCATCGGGAAGGGATCGAGGCCGCGAAGGAGCGTCACCGTGTCGTCCAGAGCAGCTGACCGCCTTCGCGAGCGCTTCGGCGCCGACGTCCTCGAAACCTCCGACTACCTCGGCGACACCAGCGTCACGGTGAAGCGGGAGTCGGCCAAGGAGATCCTGCGATTCTGCAAGGAGGATCCGCAGATCCGGGCCGACATGCTGCTCGACGTGATCGGCGTCGACTGGCCCGAGCGCGAGGAGCGCTTCGACGTCGTCTACGCGCTGCGTTCCATGCAGACGAAGGAACGCCTGCGGGTGAAGGTCCACGTGCCCGAGGAAGGCTCGGTCGACACGGTCAGCGACGTCTGGCGTTCGGCCAACTGGCACGAGCGCGAGACCTACGACCTGTTCGGGGTGGACTTCGCGGGACATCCGGACCTGCGGCGCATCCTCTGCCATCACCAGTTCGAGGGCCACGCCCTGCGCAAGGACTACCCGATCGAGCAGGGGCAGATGTGCTACGTGCCCGAGAAGCTGCTCAGCGACGAGGAGATCGTCCACGGCCCGCAGCTGCTCGGCTACGCCCCGCAGAACACGAGCGCTCCGGTGGCCGCGTCGAGCGAGAACGAGATCCACTCGGACTTCCTGCCCGTGAACCTCGGACCGAGCCATCCGGCCATGCACGGAGCGTTGCGCGTCGAGGCCCTGCTCGACGGCGAGACCATCGTGTACAGCAAGACCGAGATCGGCTACCTCCACCGCTGCTTCGAGAAGGAGTCCGAGGACCACACCTGGGCCCAGATCATTCCCTACACCGACCGCCTGAACTACGTGTCGGCGCTCACCAACAACGTGAGCTACGTGCTGGCCGTGGAGAAGATGATGGGCGTCGAAGTGCCGCCGCGCGCGAACACGATCCGGGTGATCGTCAACGAACTCGGCCGCATCATGGACCACCTGGTCTGCGTGGGCACGAACCTGGTCGACATCGGAGCGCTCACGAACTTCTGGTACTTCTGGAACGCGCGCGAGTGGATCTACGAGGTCGTCGAGCGTCTCTGCGGTGAGCGGCTGACCACCAGCTACACGCGCATCGGCGGCCTGTACCGCGATCTCTACGAGGGCTTCGAGGACGACGTCCGGCTGGCGCTGCAGAAGACCGAAGAGGGCCTGAGCGACGCGAGCAAGCTGGTGCAGCGCAACCGGATCCTCATGGACCGGGCGATCGGCGTCGGCGTGATGAGCGCCGAGCACGCCATCGACTGGGGCTGGACGGGCCCCTGTCTGCGCTCGACGGGCGTCGCCTACGACATCCGCAAGCACTCGCCCTACATGGGTTACGACGAGTACGAATTCGACGTGCCGGTCGGTGAGAACGGCGACGTCTACGACCGCATGCTCTGCCGCATGGAGGAGATCTACCAGTCGATCTCGATCGTGCGGCAGGCACTCGACCGCCTGCCCGAAGGCCCGATCCAGAGCGAAGACCGCCGGGTGGCCATGCCTCCGAAGGACGAGGTCTACAACTCGATCGAAGGCATGATGAACCACTTCAAGCTGGTGTTCGAGGGTATCCACGTACCGGCGGGCGAGGGCTACGGCTTCACCGAGGGCGCCAACGGCGAGCTCGGCTTCTACATCGTGAGCGACGGCAGTGGGCATCCGTACCGGATCAAGGTGCGCCCCCCGTGCTTCCCGATCTTCTCGTCGTTCAACAGTCTGATCCAGGGCGGCATGGTGGCCGACGCCATTGCCACGCTGGGCGGATTGAACATCATCGCGGGCGAGCTCGATCGCTGAGCCCACCGTCCACATCGTCACCCTGCAGCGGGGACCGCGAGGCCGAATCGATGAGTGACGCGAAGGAACCCGTCCGTTCCGAGGCGGAGGAGACGAACGAGGGTGCCGAGGGCGGAGCCACTGCCACGGCCACCGGCGAGTTCTCGTTCTCGGCGGAACGCGAAGAGAAGTTCCAGGAGATCAAGCGCCGCTACCCCACGGGGGAGAGCGCGATCATGCCCACGCTCTGGTTGTGCCAGGACGAGTGGGGATGGCTGAAGCCGGGCGTGCCCGAGTGGGTGGCCGAACGGCTCGAGGTGCCGGTCGCGACCGTGTACGAACTGATCACGTTCTACACGATGTACTACACCGAGGACCCCGGGAAGTACAACCTGCAGGTCTGCCGCAACGTGAGTTGCCACCTGATGGGAGCGCAGAAGATCGTGCAGCACCTGCGCGAGCGACTGGGGATCGAGGTCGGCCAGACCGACGACGATGGACTCTTCCGGCTCGAGGAGGTCGAGTGTCTCGGGGCCTGCGGCATGGCTCCCATGATGCAGGTGGGCAAGCACTACTACGAGTACCTCACCCCCGAGAAGGTCGACGAGTTGATCGACCAGTGGAGGCGCGATGGCTGACTTCCCGAAGATCCTCAGCGTCAACTGGGACGCGGAGAACAGCCACACCCTCGAGGTCTACGAGTCGCGGGGTGGCTACACGGCCGTGCGCAAGGTCCTCGGTGACGGCGGCATGAGCCCCGACGAGGTGCGCGAGCAGGTCAAGGAGTCGGGTCTGCGTGGCCGCGGTGGCGCCGGCTTCCCCACGGGCGTGAAGTGGGGCTTCGTCCCCGAGACCGACAAGAAGAAGTACCTGCTGGTCAACGCCGACGAGAGCGAGCCCGGGACCTTCAAGGATCGCCACATCATGGACTTCGACCCCCACATGATGATCGAGGGGTCGATCCTGAGCAGCTACGCGATAAGGGGCAACGACTGCTACATCTACATCCGTGGCGAGTACGGCTGGTTGGTCGACCGCGTGCAGGAGGCGGTGGACGAGGCCTACGCCAAGGGATACCTGGGCAGGAACATCCTCGGTAGCGGCTACGACCTCGAGATGATCGTGCACAAGGGCGCCGGCGCCTACATCTGCGGCGAGGAGACGGGGCTCATCAACAGCCTCGAGGGCCGCAAGGGTCAGCCGCGCATCAAGCCGCCGTTCCCGGCCGTGGTCGGCTTCCTCGACTGCCCGACGATCGTCAACAACGTCGAGACCGTGGCCGCCGTGCCCTGGATCGTGAACAACGGTGCCGACGCCTACAAGGCCATCGGCACCGAGAAGAGCACCGGGACCAAGCTGTGGAGCGTGAGCGGTCCGGTGAAGCGTCCGGGCAACTACGAGGTTCCCATGGGTCTGCCCATGAAGGAACTGATCTACGGCGAGGACTACTGCCAGGGCATGCTCGACGGCGTCGAGCTCAAGGCCTGCATCCCCGGCGGTTCGTCGGTGCCGGTGCTCACGGCCGAGGAGACCCTGGCCTGCAACATCGACTACGAGAGCTTCGCCGAGCACGGCACCATGCTCGGGTCGGGGGGCTGCATCGTCATCGGGGACGACGCGAACATGCCCGAGGTGCTCAAGGTCGTCCTGCAGTTCTATCACCACGAGAGCTGCGGTCAGTGCACGCCGTGCCGCGAGGGTACCGGCTGGTTGGACATGATCCTCGACCGCATGCTGCGTGGCGAGGGACGTCCCAAGGACCTCGAGCTCCTCGACCGCATCGGCAACAACATGATGGGGACCACCATCTGCGTGCTGGCCGACGCAGCGGTCATGCCGGCACAGAGCTTCGTGAAGAAGTTCCGCCACGAGTTCGAGGCCCTTCTGCCCGACATGGAAGAGCCCGAGGAGTACATCCCCACGACCAGCGCCGCCGAGATGCCGCGCTGAACTGGGGGAGGGAGCGACAGTGGCCAAGATCACCATCGACGGCGTCGAGCACGAATTCGAAGAGGGCAAGAACCTGTTCGAGGCCTGTGCCGAGGCCAACGGCGAGCAGCTGCCGCACTTCTGCTACCACCCGGGTCTGTCGATCGCGGGCGTGTGCCGCATGTGCCAGGTCGAGATCGAGGGCGTGCCCAAGCTCGTGATCGCCTGCAACGCCACGGTGCGCGACGGCATGGTCGTCGACACGAAGACCCCGCGCGTGCGCAGCACGGTGCAGAACATCCTGAACTTCCACCTGCTGCACCATCCGGTCGACTGCCCGGTGTGCGATCAGGCCGGCGAGTGTTCGTTGCAGGACTTCTACATGGATCACGGCCTGTACGACGCCGAGATCGACATCGACGACAAGATCGACAAGGGCAAGGTGAAGCCGATCGGCGACCTGGTGATGCTCGACGCCGAGCGCTGCGTCCTGTGCGCCCGCTGCACGCGGTTCACCAGCGAGATCACCAGGACCCACGAGCTGGGGATCTTCAACCGCGGCAACCACAGCGAGATCGACGTCGCCCCGGGCAAGACCCTCGACAACAACTACTCGCTGAACACCGTCGACATCTGCCCCGTGGGCGCGCTCACCAGCCGCGACTTCCGGTTCCGCAAGCGGGTGTGGTGGCTCGACGTCACCGACAGCGTCTGCCCCGGTTGTGCCACCGGCTGCAACATGACCATCCATCACAACGAGGGCACCGCGTACCGCTTCAAGCCGCGGGAGAACCTCGAGGTGAACGACTACTGGATGTGCGATCACGGGCGCCTGCTCTACAAGCACATCATGACCGATGCGCGTCTGGAACACCCGACCGTCGGCGTGGGCGAGCAGCGCGAGCAGAGCTGGTGGGAACGCGCCTATCGTCGCGTGCAGGAACTGGCCGAGGACCACACCCTGGTCTTCGCGGGCAGTCCGCACGCCACGCTCGAGGAACTGTACGCGCTGGGCCGTCTGGCCGAGGCCGTCGACGGCCAGTGGTTGGGTGCGCGCCTCAGCGGCACGGAGATCGGCGAGGGCGACGACGTCCTGCTGAGCGCCGACCGCACGCCCAATGCCGAGGGCATTCGCCGGCTGGGTGCCGGCGAATTCACCGTGGAGCAGCTGCGCGAGACGGCCACCCGGGAGAACGTGCTGGTGGTGCTCGAGAACGATCTGGTGGGTCTGGCCGGCGATGACTCCGTGCTGGACGGCTTCGCCGCCGTCGTGTCCGTCGCCGCCGACGGCTCCGCCACGGCCGACCGGGCCGAGGTCGTCCTGCCCACGCTGAAGTACGCCGAGAAGCTCGGCACCTTCGTGAACAAGGACGGCCGGGCCCAGGCGCTGAACGCGGCCTTCCCCGGACCGGCCGAAGCCCGCGACACCCTCCGCATCGTGCGCGAGCTCGGCGAGGTCTTCGGACACACCTTCGCCTGGACGGACGTGGACGAGGTGCGGGGCGAGATCGCCTCGACGGTCGAGGGCTTCGGGGCGATCAGCGGCGGGATCGGCCCGCAGGGCATCGCGCTCGACGCCGGATCCGTGCAACCGACCCCCAGCGGTGGTGAGGAGGCGCAGGCGTGACGGGACTCGAGGAGATCGGCTGGACCCTCAGCAAGATCGGTTTCATGCTCGGGGTGGTCCTCGGGCTGCTGCCCGCGATGATCTGGGCCGAGCGCAAGGGCGCCGCCTACATCCAGGATCGGGTGGGCCCCAATCGCGCGAACATCCTGGGGCTGCGACTGGGTGGCCTGATCCACCCGCTGGCCGACGTCCTGAAGCTGGTGTTCAAGGAGGACGTGATCCCCGCCGGGGTGAACCGCTTCTTCTACCACCTGGCGCCATTCCTGGTCATGGTCATCGCGCTGTTGACCTTCGCGGTGATCCCCTTCGGCGACAAACTCTACCTGGGCGACCAGGTCATCAACCTGCAGGTGGCCGACCTCAACGTCGGAATCCTGTACATCCTGGCGATCACCAGTCTGAGCGTCTACGGCATCGTGTTGGCCGGGTGGGCCAGCAACAACAAGTACTCGTTCCTGGGTGGGATCCGCAGTACGAGCCAGATGATCTCCTACGAGATCAACATGGGCCTGGCCGTGCTCGCGCTGATCCTGGCCACCGGAACGGTGCGACTGAGCGACATGGTGCAGGGGCAGGGCGAACTGTTGTTCGGCTTCCTGCCGGCCTGGGGCGTGATCGTCCAGCCGATCGGGTTCGTCATCTTCATCGTGGCGCTCTTCGCCGAGGTCAACCGCAATCCCTTCGACCTGCCCGAGGGTGAGAGCGAGCTGGTGTCGGGTTACCACACCGAGTACTCGAGCCTGAAGTTCGCGCTGTTCTTCATGGCCGAGTACGCGAACATGATCGTCGGCGCGGCGATCGTGGCCACTCTCTACTTCGGCGGTTGGCAGGTGCCGTGGATGGGCACCGAGGCGCTGCGTGCCAACGCCGGTCCGCTGCTCACCGGAACGGTGGTGGTGGCCGTCGCCCTTCTCCTGCTGTTCACGAGGGCGCTGTTCCGCCACTACAGCGAGATCAAGTACACCCTGGGCGATCGTCGTGAGAAGGAGCCGCTGATACTCGGCGTGCTCTTCCTGCTGGCCGCGATCGGTGGTGTGCTGTTCCTGATCACGGGGCGCCCCTGGGCGATCGAGCCGGGCAGCACCATGGCGGTGCACTACGCCACGGCCGCACAGGTGGGCGCCTTCATCCTGAAGACGATCCTCTTCGCCTGGTTGTTCATCTGGGTGCGCTGGACGCTCCCGCGCTTCCGGTACGACCAGCTCATGCGCCTGGGTTGGAACTTCATGCTCCCCCTCGCCCTGGTGAACTTCTTCGTGACCGCCTTCGTGGTCCTGCTGCTCGAATCGTAGGGGGAACGCCAATGCCGTATTCGATCCACGGTCCCAAGGCCATCACCGGCGGCAAGGGTTCGCGCATGCGACCCGGTGAGTCGGTTTACGTGCTCGAGATCCTCAAGGGGCTCGGGGTGACCATGCGGCACCTGCTGGCCAACATCTTCGACCGCAGCCGTATGCCCACCCTGGAGTACCCCGACGCCAAGCCGGAGTACGGCCCGTGGCTCCGCGGCCGCCATCGTCTGATGAAGCGCGAGGACGGCTCGCCGCGCTGCGTGTCGTGCCAGATGTGCTCGACCATCTGCCCGGCCGATTGCATCTCGATCGTGGCCAAGGAGGACGACCGGCCCGACGTCGAGAAGGCTCCCGAGAGCTTCGACATCGACCTGCTTCGGTGCGTGTACTGCGGTCTGTGTGTCGAGGCCTGCCCCTGTGACGCCATCCGCATGGACACGGGGATCTTCGAGTTGGCCGCCGACAACCGCGAGGCCTTCGTGGTCGACATCGATTTCCTGCTGAACAACACCACCGACGGGGTGAAGCGCTGATGGAAGGTCTGTTCTTCTACCTCTTCGCCACCGTTGCCGTGATCTCGGCGGTGGCGATGGTCACCCGCAAGGACCCGGTCACCAGCGCGTTCTGGTTGATCTTCTGCTTCCTGAACGTCGCGGCCCTCTTCGCGACCCTGAGCGCGCACCTCATGGCCGTGCTGCAGGTCCTGATCTACGCCGGGGCGATCATGGTGTTCTTCCTCTTCGTCACCATGTTCCTGGGGAAGACGAAGCGGGCGGTGTCGAGGCCGAATCCGGTGCTCTACGGCATCGCGCTGTTGACGGTGATCGGGATCTCGTGGTTCATGGTCGGCCTCTCGGGGGGAGAGCGCGTGCCCTTCCCGGAAGTCGGAGAGAGTCACGGGACGATCGAGGCCGTCAGCGAACTGCTCCTGTCGGAGTACATCTTCCCCTTCGAACTCACCGGCCTCCTGCTCACCGTCGCGGTGATCGGCGCGGTCCTGTTGGCCCGCCGGCAGGCGCCGGGTTCGCGCGGTACCCATATCTCGAGCCCCCGCACCCCGGTGGCGCGAGCACGTGAGAGCGTCGCCGGAGGTGCGCCGGATGCCTGACCTCACTGCGCTGACCGATGCCGTCCAGGTCGGTCTGGGCCACTACCTCGGCCTCTCGGCGATCCTGTTCACGATTGGTGTGCTCGGCGTCGTGTTCCGACGCAACGCGCTGGTCATGTTCATGTCGGTCGAGCTGATGCTCACCGCGGTGAATCTGAGTCTCATCTCGTTCAGCCGGTACATGGACGACCTGCACGGGCACGTCTTCGTGCTCTTCGTGCTCGCCGTCGCCGCCGCCGAGGCGGGCGTGGGGCTGGCAATCCTGGTCGAGATCTTCCGCAAGCGGGACAGCGTCGACGTCGACGAGTTCCGCCAGTTGATGGAGTAGCCGATGCACGAGACCGATCTCCTGCGCTGGATCGTGCTTCTGCCGCTGCTCGGCGCCGCCTTCAACGGACTGATCGCACCCCGCCTCCCGCGGGGTGTGGTGTCGTTCGTGGGCGTGGGCAGCGTGGCGGCGGCCTTCGCCATGGCGGTGAAGGTGTTCTTCGACCTGCGGGCCCTGCCCGAGGCCGAACGGGCGCTGCACGACCTCGTGTACAGCTGGATCCCGATCGGCGATCTGTCGGTCGACGTGGCCTTCACGGCCGATCCGCTCAGTTCCGCCATGATGTTGCTGGTCACGGGCGTGGGGCTGCTGATCCACGTCTACAGTGTCGGCTACATGAAGGGCGACCCGAGCTATTCGCGGTATTTCGCCTACCTGAACCTCTTCGTCTTCTCGATGCTGGTGCTGGTGGCGGCCGACAACCTGCTGCTGCTCTTCGTCGGCTGGGAGGGCGTGGGGCTGTGCAGCTACCTGTTGATCGGCTTCTGGTTCAGTGACGAGGCGAACGCGAAGGCCGGGAAGAAGGCCTTCATCGTGAACCGGATCGGGGACTTCGGGTTCCTGATCGGCATGTTCGTCCTGGCGAAGGCACTGATCGGCCACGTCGCGCCGGGCGAGAACCTGCTCGCCTACGACGTCCTGGCCAACCATCTCGACGTGCTCGCGCCGGTGGCGACGCTCGCCGGCATCCTTCTCTTCGTGGGCGCCACCGGCAAGAGCGCGCAGATCCCGCTCTACGTCTGGCTGCCCGACGCGATGGCCGGCCCGACGCCGGTCTCGGCCCTGATCCACGCCGCGACCATGGTCACCGCGGGCGTCTACATGGTGGCGCGGCTGGGTTTCCTCTACGACATCGCGCCGGTCGCCAGCGGGGTGATCGCGGTGGTGGGGGCGCTGACGGCCCTGCTGGCCGCGACGATCGCGCTCGCGCAGAACGACATCAAGAAGGTGCTGGCCTACTCCACGGTCTCGCAGCTGGGCTACATGTTCCTGGCCTGTGGCGTGGGCGCCTACTACATCGGCATGTTCCACGTGTTCACGCACGCCTTCTTCAAGGCCCTGCTGTTCATGGGCGCGGGCTCGGTGATCCATGCGATGCACCACCAGCAGGACATGCGCTTCATGGGCGGGGTGCGCAAGTACATGCCGATCACCTTCGCGACCATGGCCGTGGCGACCCTGGCCATCGCCGGGGTGCCGCCGTTCTCCGGCTTCTTCAGCAAGGACGAGATCCTCTACTACGCCTTCCTGCAGAGCCCGATCCTGTGGGTGATCGGCTTCCTCGTGGCCGGCATGACCGCCTTCTACATGGCGCGCCTGATGATGCTGACCTTCTTCGGCAGGGAACGCATGGACGACCACGCGAGGGAGCACCTGCACGAGTCGCCGCCGAGCATGACGGTGCCCCTGGTGATCCTGGCCGTGCTCAGCCTGGTCGGTGGGTTCATGAACGTTCCGGAGTTCCTGGGCGGGGGCAAGCACCTGTACCACTGGCTGCAGCCCTCGATCACCGGCGAGCAGTACCTGACCGAGGCCGCTCACGCGGGGAGCCACGCCGCCGCCGGTGCCCACGGCGAGGCGGAGCACGCCGGCCACGGCCTGGAGTGGGCCCTGGCCATCGCCTCGTCGCTGTGGGCGATCCTGGCGCTGGCCGCCGGCGTGTACGTCTACGGCCCGGGCATCCGCATCGCGCAGAGCGCGGCCGCCGTGGGCGGAGGCGCGTTGAGGCGCGTGCTCGAGAACAAGTGGTACGTCGACGAGATCTACGAAGCGGTGGTGATCGACCCGATCCACCGGCTGAGCGATACCGTACTGTGGCGGACGATCGACGCGGTGATCATCGACGGGGTGCTCGTGAATGGGGTCGGCCGGATCCTGGCCGTGATCGGTCAGCTGGTCCGGCTGGTGCAGAACGGTCTGTTGCGCTGGTACGCCTACAGCTTCGCGGCCGGCGTGCTCGTGCTGCTGATCTACGTGGCCCGACGGATGAACGGCTAGGGGGGAACCGTGTTCGAATCGAATCTTCTCAGCTGGGTCATCTTCCTGCCGCTGATCGGCGTCGCCGTGCTGCTGGTGCTGCCGCGCGTGCACGACAACGTGATCCGCGGCGTGGCCCTGGTCACCACCTTGCTGAACTTCCTGGTCTCGTTGCTGCTCCTGCAGCGCTTCGAGACCAACGCGGCACTGCAGTTCGTGGAGCGGGTGCCGTGGATCCCGGCCTTCGACATCGAGTACTACGTCGGGCTCGACGGCATCAGCCTGTGGCTCGTGCTGCTGACCACCTTCCTGGGCCCGATCATCGTGCTCAGCACCTGGTCGGCGGTCACCGACCGCGTGCGCGAGTTCATGGTGTTCTACCTGATCCTGCAGGCGGCCATGCTGGGGACCTTCTCCGCCCAGGACATGGTGCTGTTCTACGTGTTCTGGGAAGCCGTGCTGCTGCCCATGGCGCTGATGATCGGGATCTGGGGCGGCGAGCGGCGGATCTACGCGGCGGTGAAGTTCGTCCTCTACACGATGGTCGGATCGGTGCTGATGCTGGTCGCGGTGCTGTACATGTACAGCAAGGCGGGCAGCTTCTCCTTCGCCGCGCTGGCGCAGACGCCCTTCAGTCTCACCGAGCAGGCCTGGTTGTTCGGGGCCTTCACCCTGGCCTTCGCGATCAAGGTGCCGGTCTTCCCCGTCCACACCTGGCTTCCCGACGCGCACGTCGAGGCGCCCACGGCGGGATCGGTGGTCCTGGCCGGTGTCATGCTGAAGATGGGCACCTACGGGCTGATCCGGCTGTCCATTCCCTTCTTCCCACTGGCGGTCGAGGAGTTCGCCCCGACGCTGGCCGTGCTGGGAGTGATCGGTATCGTCTACGGCGCGTTGGTGGCCATGGTGCAGCGCGACGTGAAGAAGCTGGTGGCCTACAGCTCGGTGAGCCATCTCGGCTTCGTGGTGCTGGGCCTGTTCGCCATGTCGACCGAGGGCGTGGCCGGTGCGATCTACGTGATGCTGGCCCACGGTCTGAGCACGGGCATGCTCTTCCTCCTGGTGGGCGTGATCTACGAGCGTCGGCACACGCGGAAGATCAGTGACTTCGGCGGACTGGCCAAGGTGATGCCCGTCTACGCCTTCTTCTTCATGGTGGCCACGCTGGCCAGTGTGGGCCTGCCCGGCCTGAGCGGTTTCGTGGGCGAGTTCCTGGTGCTCATGGGCTCGTTCAAGAGCCTGAGTCTGGCGGGAGCGGAATGGTTCGCCGTGGTCGCCGCGCTCGGTGTGATCCTCGGCGCGGTGTACATGCTGTGGATGGTGCAGCGTGTGTTCTTCGGCGAGTTGAAGCACGAGGAGAACGCCGGCCTGCGCGACATGGGCGGCCGTGAGGTGCTGGTCATGCTGCCGCTGGTGATCATGATCGTGGTGATGGGCGTGTATCCGAAGCCCTGGCTGTCGCGCATGGAGCCGGCCATCGACGCCATGCTGCAGACGCACGAGCGCCGGGTGGCCGAGATGCGGGCCGAGTCCCCGGCGCTGGCCGAGTTCATCGATCCGGAATCCGGCGAGCAGGTGGAGGTGCGGCCGTGAGCTGGACGGACGTGCAGATGATCATGCCGATGATCTGGCTCACCCTGGGCGGGGTGGCCGTGCTGCTGGTCGACGCCTTCTGGCGACGCGAGGGCCAGGGGCACCTGACGGCCACGAGCGTGATCTTCCTGGCGCTGTCGGCGATGTCGAT
Organism: uncultured bacterium; assembly: GCA_964593155.1. Lineage (GTDB taxonomy): Bacteria > Krumholzibacteriota > Krumholzibacteriia > JAJRXK01 > JAJRXK01 > JAJRXK01. The sequence continues at coordinate 933 of CAZQHE010000051.1, read as the reverse complement.
CGTGGGTCAGATGACCAACACGACCGCGCCCACCGGAAGCGCCTTCGGCGGAGCCCTGGTCGTCGACCAGTTCGCCAACTTCTTCAACCTGACCTTCGTGCTGGTGGCCTTCCTGAGCATCGCCACCGGCGCCGTCTACTTCGCGCGAGAGCACGAGCCGTTGCCCGAGTTCTACCCGCTGGTGCTGTTCGCGACGGTGGGGATGATGGTCATGGCGGCCGCGAACGACCTGATCACGTTGTTCGTGGGGCTCGAGACCATGTCGATCTCGCTGTACGTGCTGGCGGCGATCCAGCGGCACAGCCTGTTCAGCAACGAGGCGGGCTTCAAGTACCTGATCCTGGGTGCGTTCAGTTCGGCCTTCCTGCTCTACGGCATGTCGTTGCTCTACGGCACGACGCAGACCCTGCAGCTCGACCAGATGCTGCAGCAGGTGCGCCTGGACGGCGAGATCGCCACGCAGCCGCTGTTCCTGGCCGGCTGGACCTTCATGCTGATCGGCCTGGCCTTCAAGGTGGCGCTGGTGCCCTTCCACATGTGGACGCCCGACGTCTACGACGGCTCGCCCGCTCCGGTGGCCGGCTTCATGGCCGCGGGCGTGAAGGCGGCGAGTTTCGCGGCGCTGTTGCGCGTGGCCTGGGCCGGCACTCCCACCTTCCTCGACGCCCTCGGGCCGCTGCTCGTGGGACTGGCCATCGTCACCATGCTGTTCGGCAACCTGGTGGCGATCGCGCAGACCAACCTGAAGCGCATGCTGGCCTACTCGGCGATCGCGCACGCGGGGTACCTGCTTGTCGGCGTGATCGCCTCGCAGCCGCGGCCGGACGACGGGGCGGCGCAGGGCGTGCTGTTCTACCTGCACACCTACGGTCTGATGAACGAGGGCGCCTTCGCTCTGGTCACGCTGGAGAGCCGGCGCGACGAGGAGCTCGC
>CAZQHE010000050.1:0-27546 GCA_964593155.1 uncultured bacterium | reverse complement strand
CGACCGAAGAGACGCGAAAGTCCCGACGGCCGGGAACGGCCGACACGAACGAAGCCGAGCCGCCCAGAAGCCCGATCCAACTCCGGACCACGCGACGTCGAAATCGGCCCGCGCGAAACCCTGTCAAGTCCCCCGAGAACAAACCTGGGGACGGTTCGCGAGGAGCCAGTCGAAGCCACCCGATCGAGAACCCACGCGCGGAGGTGGGAGGCCGTGCCTCCGCCAACAGCATCCGCGAACAACTCGCCGGCGAACCCATTTCCGCAGCGGAAGTGGTGACGCGCCCACGTCGGCAGCGAAGCGGACAACGACACGCCGACGAAAGCGAGTTGGCGAAACCATACGCTACTGCGACCAGGTCGATCGGACTGCACCCTCGACCGGGCCCGCGAATTCCTGGCACGAACTCGACCGGCGCCCCCGTCGCGACCACGATCACCGATTCCAGCGCCACCTCCGCGACGCCACACGAACCCCGACCCGGGAGCCCACCATGTCCGACCGCATTCCCGATTGGGCCCGCGCCGGACGCGGCCACTGGAAGCACACCGGCGGCGCGCGGCCGTCCTTCGCGATCGATCCGGAGCCGGGACAGGAGTCCGTGTGGGACTACCCGCGCCCGCCGGTCCTCGTTCGCGACGACCGCCGCGTGGTCGTCCGATACCAGGGCGTGACGATCGCCGACACGCACGAAGCCCACCGCATCCTGGAGACCGCGAGTCCACCGACCTTCTACGTACCGATGAAGGACGTCGACACGACGCACCTGGAACCCGCCACCGGCCGATCGCGCTGCGAGTGGAAGGGCGAAGCGCAGTACTGGACGGTGGTCGTCGGCGACGACCGGCTCGAACGGGTGGGGTGGTCGTATCCCGATCCCTTCCCGCCCTTCGAGGCGGTCGCCGATCATGTCGCCTTCTACCCCGCGCAGCTCCATTGCACGGTCGACGGCGAGAGGGTGCGCGCACAGCCGGGCGGGTTCTACGGCGGGTGGGTCACCGACGAGATCGTCGGTCCGATGAAGGGAGAACCGGGAACGGGCGGCTGGTGATCCCGGCCGCCCGTCCACGGAACGCCGTTACACCGCCGCGCCCTGCGCCGCCATCCGCGCCAGAACCCACGCCACGCAGGCCGTCAACCGCTCGCCGGTCTTCAACTCCAGGAACTCGTTCGGACCGTGCGCATTGGACTGCGGCCCCAGCACGCCGGTCACGAGGAAGTGGGCGTCGGGCTGCGACTTCTGCAGGTCGGCCATGAAGGGGATCGATCCGCCACTGCCCATCATCACGGCGGGGTGTCCGAAGAACTGCTCCGAGGCCTCGTTCAACGCTTCGTCGAACCACGGCTGGGTCGGCGCCATGTGCCAGCCCTGACCGGGTACGCGCGGCTCGAAGTGCACGTGGGCGCCGAAGGGCGGGTCGCTCTCGAGCAGGTCCTTCAGCTTGTCGTTGGCCTCGGCGGCGTTCACCGTCGGTGGCAGACGGATCGAGACCTTCACGCCGGTCATGGGGCGCAGCACGTTGCCGGCGCTCTGCATGGGCGGCAGGCCGTCGGCACCGACCACGGACAGGGTCGGGCGCCACGAACGGTTCAGCACCAGCTCGACGGCGTCGTCGCTCAAGGCCTGCACACCGGGAAGCAGCGGGAACTTCGCGCCCATGTGGCCGAGCACCTCGGCGGCGGCCGCGGCCTGTTCCACGCGCTCGCCGGGGATCTCGGCGAACAGCCACTCGGGCAGGATCCGGCCCTCGTGCGGGTCCTCGATCCGATCGAGCAGCTGGCGCACCACGCGGAAGGTCGAGGCCACGACACCGCTGGCGTCGCCCGAGTGCACGCCCTCGGTCAGCATCGACACGCTCAGCTCGCCGACGAGCGCACCCCGTAGCGAAGTGGTGCACCACATGCGCTCGTAATCACCGCAGGTCGAGTCGAGCGCGACCACCAGATCGCACTTGCCGATGCGGTCGGCCAGGGTCTCGAGATAGGCGGGCAGGTCGACGCTGCCGCTCTCCTCGCTGCCCTCGATCAACAGCACCACCCGTGGATGGTCCATGCCCTCGCGCTGCAACGCGCGCACGGCCTCGATGCTGGCGAACAGGGCGTAACCGTCGTCGGCACCGCCGCGACCGTACAGACGGCCGTTCTCGATGACCGGTTCCCACGGTCCCTTGTCGTCGTCCCAGCCGCTCATCTCGGGCTGCTTGTCGAAGTGACCGTAGAGGAAGGCCGTGCCTTCTCCCTGGCCCGGGATCTCGGCGAAGATCACGGGCGTGCGGCCGGGGAGCTTGATCGTCTCCAGGGTCATGCCCTCGGGGGCGTTGTCGCGCGCCCACTGCTCGAGCAGTTCCATGGCGCGGTCGAGGGCGCCGGTGGACTCCCAGTCGGGATCGAACAGGGGACTCAGCGCGGGGATCCGGATGTAGTCCTGCAGGGCGGGGGTGATGCTCGAGGTCCAGGTGTGGGCGATCGATTCGGCCAGCTTGTTCGCGCTCATGGCACTCGGTTCCCGGAAATGGGGGTCGTCGACGGCGGAACGGGCATCCTAGCACGCCGTCGGCGGGGGATCGACGGAACACCCCCGGAGTGGCGGGCCGCCGGCATCCGTATTAATTGTTCAAACAACCAAAGCGCCTCCCCCGTCGGCCCGATGCCTCCATTCGATCCCGATCGCCGCCGCTTCCTGGCCAGATCGGCCGCCGCGGCCGCCGGATGGGCGGTCGCAAGCGCCTGGCCCCGGATCCCGAGTGCCCCCGCCGCGAACGCGAAGGAGCCCACCGTGCGTACCGTCCACTCGATCGAACAGGCGAAGCCCACCCTCGAGGGTGCCGGGGTGCACCTGCACCGTGCCTTCGGCTTCGGCGACACCGACCGCACCGATCCCTTCCTTCTGTTCGACGACTTCCGCAACGACGAACCGTGGAAGTTCCAGAAGGGCTTTCCGTGGCACCCGCACCGCGGGATCGAGACCATCACCTACGTGCTGGCCGGCACCGTCGACCATGCCGACAGCCTGGGCAACAGTGGCTCGCTCGGCGCCGGCGACGTGCAGTGGATGACCGCGGGCAGCGGGATCCTGCACCAGGAGATGCCGCACGGCGATCCCAGGGGTCGCATGCACGGCTTCCAGCTGTGGGCGAACCTGCCGTCGTCGCAGAAGATGACCGCTCCGCGCTACCAGGACGTCGAATCGAAGCACATCCCGACCGTCACCGACGACGACGGCACCGCGGTGCGCGTGGTCTGCGGCGACTTCTGGGGGAAGCAGGGTCCGGTGGAAGGCATCGCGGCGAACCCGCGCTACCTCGACGTGAGCCTGCCGCCGAACACCCGTCGGTCGTTGCCGGTCGAGACCACGCAGCACGCCTTCGCCTACGTCTTCGAGGGCGCCGCGCGCTTCCGCGATGCCAGCGATCCGCGCGACGTGCGCGTGGAGGATCCGAACGACCACGGTCGTCCGCTCACCGAGTACGCGGGCAACCGTTCGCTCGTACTCTTCGACCGCGGCGACGAGATCGTCGTCGAGTCGGGCGAGGAGGGAGCCCGCTTCCTGTTGGTGTCGGGCGAGCCGTTGCGCGAGCCCGTGGCCTGGCGCGGTCCCATCGTCATGAACACCCGCGAGGAGCTCGACCAGGCCTGGCGGGAACTGCGCGAGGGAACCTTCGTCCGGCAGCGGTAGCGACCGTCCGGCTGCGGGAGCGATCCGGGCCCCCTCAGCCCGACGGTGCGGTCGGGTCGCTCTCGAGGAGTTCGTCGACGATCTCGATCAGTTCGGTGCGCTGGCCGACGGCCCGGTCGTACCGGCCGTCGGCGCGCCGGATGCGATGGAAGATCTTCTCGAGTCGTTTGTCGATGTTGTCGGGGAAGCGGTTCAGCGTTCCGGCCTTCTCGTTCTCGTGGTCGACGACCAGCTCCTCGCGCTGAGCGTGCGTGCGTCCCTCGACCAGAGCGTGGTGGTAGCGCGCGCGCCCGAGCGCCACGTAGGGAAGGTTGCGGTTCGAGGTCGGCCCCACCTGCACGCGCTTGCCGGCCAGGCCGACGCGTTCCATGCCCGGCAACTGGAACACGCGTACCGAGCTCGACCACTCCGCCGCCTGCCAGCCCACGGCTCCGCCGGCGACCGCGCCGAGCCCCGTGAACACCCCGAAGCCGATCCCGGCGAGCGATGCGTCGACGATCCCGCCGGCCACCGCGCCGCTCGACGCACCCAGCACCGCCAGACGCCACTTGCTCTGCCCGAACAGGTGCCAGGTCTGTGGCGAGAACAGATCGCGCTCGATGGCGTCGCTCGTCTCGCGGCGGGAGAGATCGTGGTGGTCGTAGGCGCGTTCCACGGCACGGCGGGCGTCGCGTTCGAGGTCGCGCAGGCGGTCCTTGTACTTCGCCTCGAGCGATTCCCGGTAGGGTTCGGCGTCTTCGTGCGCGGTGAGATTGCGGCCGACGTTCAGGGTCATCATCTCGAGCAGCATGTCGGCGATCACCGTGGCCGCGGCGCGACGTCGACGGCGGCGATCGCGCAGCAGGACCTCGACGGCACGATCCATGGGCGCGCGCCACTCCTCGCGCATCTGGCCGAAGGCGCGCAGCAGGTCGACGCGTTGGTCGAAGCGCGCCTGCACCGCGTCGAGCACACGGACGATCCGGAAGTACTGACCCAGGGCCGCTTCCCACTCGTCGACGTAGCGCGGACTGCCGATCGGGTTGATCAGGCCCATGCTGGGCCGGCCCGTCCAGCGCAGGATCTCCATCTCGGCCTCGTACTCGGGGCCGTAGGGTTTGCTGCCGTCGACCACGTAGAGGATCCCGCCGCCCTCGACGATCGGCGTGAGCAGCTCGACCTCGTCGCGGAAGTCGCCGCCGTCGCGGTGCTCGCGCACGAAACGGGCGACGAGCGCCGGATGGTCGGCGGCCGTGCTCTCCTCCCGCTGCAACCACTCCAGGGCGCGGCGGGCCCGTTGGAATCCCGGTGTGTCGACCAGCGTGTAGAGCACTTCGTCGTCGACGCGCATCGGGAACGAGCGGGCGGCGATCGTGGTGCCCGGTCGTGGGGCGACCACTACGGTGTCGTCGTGGGCGAGCGTCGAGACGATCGAACTCTTGCCCTTGTTGGGATGCCCGACCACCACGAAGACCGGCGCGCTCACGCCAAACCTCCGGTGTCCATGGCGAAGGCCACGGTACGCAGCCAGGGATCGCCCAGGGTCTTCATCCGCAGCCTCCACTGTTCGACGTCGTCGTCGCCCTCGCCGTCGAGCCGCAGGCCGGCGACCACGATCCGTGGCCCGTCGCCCACCCGGTGGCGCAGTGCACGCACGAAGTCCAGGGCGTCCATGGTGGCCGGCTCCCAGGACTTGACGATCAGTACGATCAGGGTGTCGCGATCGGAAGCGGCGGCCACCTCCTCGATGGTGCGGCGATCGTCGTCCATCGAGCGCCCGGCACCGGCGGAGTGGAGCGCGGGGTCGACCTCGACGTCGAAGTGACGGGTGACCGCGGCTGCCAGTCCCGATCGATCGCCGGACGCGGCCGACCACACCACCACGACGGCACGTGTGGCCGGGTGCGCAGCCGTGTCGACATCTTCGCGCGTGGTTTCGCCGTCGGGAGCGCGGGTCTCGTCCTCGGGGGCGTGGGTGTGCACGGCGGGTGCCGCCATGCGATCGAGGGCATCGCGCGCGGCCGGGGCGTGGTCGATCGTCCAGCGGGCCGCCTGGTGGAGACGCCAGGCCGACAGGATCCAGGCCAGCATGCGCGGTAGCAGCCCGTACGTGATCATGGACGCGAGCAGGAACTTCCACCAGTGCGCCAACAGCGCCGGATCCGCGGCTCCGGTCGGGGTGTCGCCGACGGTGCCGCTGCCCAGACGGAAGTACTGCGTGGCCGCGACGTGCTGGAGCGACGGCACGGCGTCGGGCAACCACGCCTGCCACGGCCAGGCCAGCACCTGCACGAAGGCGTGCACGCGATCGGGCGTGACCGACTCCGCCGTTGCACTCCAGGTGAAGCCCAGATCGGTGACGAAGACGCGCGCGGCGAACCAGAGGATCGCGCCCACGTGGAAGGCCACGGCCAGACGTTGCAGAGCGCCGAGCAGGAGCCACTTCTGCACCCGTCCGAACAGACGTTGGTGCGCGCGTCCCGCGCCGAAGGCCTCGGCCAGGGCGTCGCGCATGCCCTGGGGTAGCACTCGTAGAACGGTCCCGGCGAAGGCTCCGCCCAGGGCGAGCAGGCTCTGCTGAAGACCGGTCGATCCGGGGACACGGCGGAGCACGCCGGTCGGCAGCGCCGACACGACGAAGGCCAGCAGCGTCAGCACCGGCAGCACCACGAACACGGCCAGGGCCGGGAGCACGTTGATCGGGCGGCTGCCGTCGTAGTCGAAGACCACGCCCGCTGCTCCGATTCCGGCCACGAAGCCGACGACGCTCAGCAGCAGACGCAGCGCGCGCAGGCCGCCGTCGACCCGGCGCACGGTCTCGCGGTCCTCGGGTGCGAGCACCGCCTCGAGCCAGGCTTCGATCCGGTCGCGGTCGTTGGCCGTCGCGGGGAGCGTTCGGGCCACGGCACGATCCCGGCCGCGCAGCTCGGCGTCGTCACGCGCTTCGTCGCGGCGGGTCTGCAGGGCGAGGGCGAGCCAGGTCTGCACGGGTGCGCACTTCGGATGAGAGGGTCGTTCGACGGGTCCGTCCGGCGCAGCATACACGCCGACTCCACGATCGGCACGTGCGCGGTGAGGGTGGCTCAGTCGGCACCCGACTTCGTGTCGCCGACCAGATCGGCCGGGAGCAGCCCCACGACCTCCATGAGATCCGGGGCCGAGAATCCAGCGTCGTGGAACCACATCACGGTGCCGTTGCGGTCGAGCAGCAGCACCCGTGCGTTGCGCGGGTTCTCGTTGCCGGTGAAGTCGACCAGGGCCTCGGCGTCGTCGTAGACGGTGACCACGGCCTCCCAGACCCGCCGTGGGATTCCCGCGCGCATGCCTTCGTCGATGCGTTCGGAGATCAGTCCCGGCACCAGACCTTCGATGGTCGGGATCTCGAGGATCGTGGCACCGACGTCGGTCATGGTGAAGCCGATCAGCCAGCGGTCGATGTCGAACTGCGCATCCTGGACGTAGCCGATCAGCAGGATAGCCCGCTCGCCCTCGACGTCGGCCGGAAGATGCCAGGTCTCGCCGTCGAGCGCGGTGCCCGTGACACTCGGGAAGCTCTCTCCCACCGGGTCGCGGTTCGGTACGGTGCGGCCGCAGCCGAGGGCGAGCAGCAGGGTCGACACGATCGCGATCACGGCCGGTGTCGTGCGCTTCATCGCGTCCCCTTCGTCCTCGTGGCCCGGCGGAAGTAGGCGAGCGTGGCGTCGAGGATCTCGTCCCAGCTCGTGGCTCCCAGCTCGTAGCGGTCGCGGAAGTCCGAGTCGTCCACCTCGAAGGGACGCTTCCACTGGTACACGAGTTCCTTCAGCTCGCGCATCGTCGGGTCGAACAGGCCGAGAACACCGAGCAGCCAGCTCGGCATGGTCCGGATCTTCGGTTCGCGGCCGAGCCGCGAGAACACGTCGTCCATGATCGCGCGCGTCGTGCGCGTGGGCGGGTTGGGAACGTGCCACGCGCGGCCGAAGGCCCCCTCGTCGGCGGCGATCCGCAACTGGGCGCGCACGAGGTCGGGGACGTAGGTGTAGGTGTGGGGAAGGTCGGGGTCGCCCAGGAACTGGGCTGCCTTGCCCTGCAGCACACGCGGGAAGAAGAAGTCGCCCAGGATCGCCAGGTGCGCCCGCGGACCGATGAAATCGCTCGCGCGCACCATGACCACACGGGCCTGCCCGCGCGCGTGGGTCTCCAGCATGCGCTCGGCCATGCGCGCACGCAGGGCCGGTTTGCGCCCGTAGTGGGTGAGGGCCATGTCCTCGCGCAGGGGTTCGTCGCGGGGGCCGTAGCAGTACAGGTTGTCGGTCCACACGAGGCGTGCACCCGAGACCTTCGCCGCGTGCAGCAGGCCCTCGAGCGCGGGCGGGAACTGCTCGGTCCACTTGTCGTAGGGAATGCCGATCGCCGAGTGGATCACGTCGGCACCGCGGGCGAGCCGCGCCGCGCGATCACGGTCGGCCGCGTCGCCGGTCTCGACCGTGACCCCGCGCGGCGGCTTCTCCATGCCACTGCGCGACACACCCACGGCTTCGTGGCCGGCGGCGACGATCTCCTCGAGCAGGCCACGGCCGACCGGCCCGTTGCTACCGAAGACGACGTGACGTTCCGGCTCCACGGCGACCTCCTCGATCGAAGGGACACGCGAGCTGAACACGGAGCGTCGTCGCGTGCCAAGCCCGTTCCCGACCGTCGTCGATCGCCGGAAGCGTTGCGATGTGCTAGTCTGTCGGCGGTCGCCGCCGTCGCGCGGCCACGGAGTGCCCTCTTCCGACTCGCCATCGTCCCCAGCGTCGAGGCGCTCTCCGGATCTCTCGTGGCCGTCGTCGTGCCCGGGTCTGCCGGGCGCTCTCTTCGTTCTGTCCACGGGTCGGATCCGGACGTGACCACGCTCCTCCTTCTGCTCGGCCTGATGCTCGCCGCTCCCGAGTTCCGGGTACCGGCCGATCACGAGCGCAACACAGCGCTGCTGATCGGCGCCTCCCAGATGATGTTCCACCACGAGCCCGTCCTGCTCGACGTGGCGCGCGCCCTGCAGGACGAGGCGCCGGTCTACGGCCTGGTGGCCAACGATGCCCAGCGGCAGCACCTGCAGCAGCTCCTCACCGGACACGGTCTGCCTGCGGACGCCGTGAGGCCGGTGATCGTTCCCGTGCAGTCGATGTGGTTGCGCGACTACGGCCCACGCTTCGTGAAGGGACGCGACGGGGGTGTGGCGATCGTCGACACCCGCTATCCGGTCACCGAGCGCAACCCCGACGACGACGCTGTGCCCACGGCGCTGGCGGAGCAGTGGAGTGTTCCGTCGATCGAGGTGCCCCTCTGGTCGGACGGTGGGCACGTGCTCAGCAACGGGCAGGGGTTGTTGCTGGTGAGCAACGCGCTCGTCAACCAGAACGTCGTCCGCGACGACGTCGAGCCGACCGTGGTGCAGCGACGTCTGCGCGAGGCCCTGCCCTTCGACCGGGCCGAGATCGTCCTTCCCCTGAACGGAGAGCCGACCGGCCATCTCGACGTGTTCCTGACCTTCGTCGCACCCGACCGACTGGTCGTGGCGCGCATGGATCCGCAGCGAGCGCCGGACCACGCCGAGCGTCTGGACCGGATCGCCGCCCGTCTCGGGGGGACCGAGACCCGTCACGGGCCGCTGCGCGTGGTGCGGATCGACACCCCGGCCCCACGCGACGGCGTGTGGCGGACCTACACCAACGTGGCCATCGTCGACGAGGTGGTGCTGGTGCCGACCTATCCGGACATCGCCGATCACTTCGACCGTGATGCCCTGGAGGCCTACCGCCGCTGGTTCCCGGGCCGTACCGTGGTGGGCATCGATGCAACATCCCTGGTCGAACGCAGAGGTGCCCTGCATTGCGTGTCGGTTCCTCTGCCGCCGGCCATCCACCGGGCCGTGGCCCGCGAAGCCGGACCCGAGCCCGCTTCCGAGATCGAGTCCGACTGGAACGAGTCCGACTGAAACGCTCCCGAAAGGACCCGCCCATGTTCCCCAGAGTTCTCCTCTCCCTCGCCCTGTCCCTGGTCTGCCTGGTGCCCGTCGGCGCCGACGCCCAGACGACCTGGGCCGTGGCCGAACGCAGCGACGAGCAGATCGACGGACTCGCGCAGCGCCTGCTGCCCTTCGTGGACCAGGTTCCGGGTGGTACGGGTGCCGCGGCGGTGATCCTGTACGCCCAGACGCTCACGACCTTCGACGACCCGAAGCACAAGATGTGCACCAACCGCATGATCATGGTGCGCGACTTCAACGCCCTGCCCGAGCGCTTCACCGCGCCGATCGTGGGTGACGTCGAACGGGTCGAGGCCGTCAGCGCCTTCGTGTGGCGCGACGGGAAGATCGTGAAGCGGCCCGAGGTCGAGTTCCAGGAAGGCCCCGAGGACATCGGTCTCGATCGGGCGAAGATCGACTGGGGAGTCGTCGAGGAAGGTGACGTGATCGGCTACTCGTCGATCACCGCGCGGGAAGGCCCCTACATGGCGGTGGTCGAGCGTGCGGCCGATCTGTTCCCGATCGTGTACATGGCCGTGAGTTCGGATGGTGCCGAGGAGTTCGCCTACCAGGCACACTGGCACGGGATCGAGGCCGAAGAGTTGCAGATCAAGGAGGAGGACAGCCGGGACGGACGTCCGATGACCGTGAAGATCAACGCGCGAGCCCTCGCGCCCTACGAGGACCCGCCCGTCCGTTGGCCCTTCCCCGAGAGGTATCCTCATGTGGTGTTGCTGCTCGAGGAACTGTACGTCGATCCCGACGACTCGGGCTTCGTGCGGGCAGGGTGGCTGGACATGACCGGATGGAACAACTTCGCGGCCCAGACCGCGGCGGGTGTGGATGCATTGGCCGAGGACACCGACGGTCTCGACATCACCCTCTCGGCCATCACCACGGGCAAGAAGACGGAACACGAGAAGGCCGTGGCCATCACCACGTGGGTGCGCGACAACGTCGAGCTGCTCGAGGGTCCGACGATCTCCGACGATGGAGTTCGAGAGGATCTGCGCGACGTGGTCCGGGAGCGCCAGGGAACCGAGACCGAGAAGATCATGCTGGCCGCCGTGATGATGGAGCAGGCCGACGTGCCGGTGACCGTGGCCCAGTTCCGTGATCCGGCGATCGGGTCGCTCGACGAGGACTGGGAGCACCCGGTGCAGATCACCGACGCCGTCCTGCGCGTCGACGCCGACGGCGAGACCCGCTACTACGCGCCACAGTGCGGAGACTGCGAGCCGGGCACGATCCCGGAGGGGTGGACCGGTGTCGATGCGCTGGTCTACGACTACGGGCTGGCGAAGAAGGCCCAGGACTTCCAGGAGAAGATCCAGGGCGAGGCCGCGGCCGAGGGCGCGATCAACCTGGCCGCGCTGCGCGAGCGCGTCGCCGGCGAGGACTGGACGCGGTTCGAGACGCTGGAGAACTGAGGCGTCACAGACGGGCTCGAATCCGGAATCGGCCGGGGGCGGCAGACGCGGCTCCCGGCCCCCTCACTCCACCCCGAACCGCACCGTCTGCACCGCGTTCGCCGGCACCTGGAGCGCGGCCACGCTCCGATCGACCTGCAGGTCGACGTCCACCGGTGCCTTCGTCGTGTTCAGCAGCTGCACCGTCACCGTGCCGTCGTCGGCCCGGGTCGCGCAGGCGTGCAGATCGTCGTCGCCGAGACCGGCGAGGGCGCGGTCGACCGTCAGGACCCGGTCGCCAGGACGGATGGTCCGGCTGAACTGCGCCAGGACGTGGAAGACCGGCGTGAAGTGGATCTCCCCGGTGTCGGTGTCGATCATGATCGGCGCACCACAGAAGTTGCCAACGTGGTTCGGGCCGCCCTGGCGGTCGAGCACGACGTTCCAGTCGATCCAAGCGCTGAGACCGTGGTCGAGACCCACGATCACGTCGCGTGCGTAACGGTGGACGGGCACGTACATGGGGTGGTCGGCGGCGCTTTCGCCGGCCCAGCTCGCGGTGTAGGCCCAGTCGGTGGCGTTGCGGTTCCACCACCAGGTGTCGTTGCCGAACCATCCCTCTTCCTCGAAGCCCTCGGGGTCCTCGATGCCCGGGCCGGCTTCCACGCCGAGGTTGTCGATGCAGCCCTCGGTGTGCAGGAGCGTGTAGCGTGGGTGCTCGGCGCGCACGCGGGCGATGGTGTCCTCGTAGACGTCCACCGTGCTCGAGTACCAGTGGACCGCGGCGCCGTCGACGTACTCGCGCGAGCGCGGATCGGTGAAGATCACGTCGGTCCAATCCTCCAGGCCGTCGCGGTTCTGGTCGTAGACGAAGAGGTCGACGTCCTCGAAGCCCCGGATCTGCAGCAACGGCCCGAGGTGGACGTTCACGAAGGTGTTCTGCTCCTGGGGCGTGAAGTGCATGGACTCCCAGTGGCCGCCGTTGCCGTGGGGCTCGTTGACGGGGGTCATGCCCCAGATCGGTACGCCGGCCTCGCGGTACGCCCGGAGGTAGCGGATCAGGTACTCGGCGTAGGTGCCGTAGTGCCGGGGCAGCAGGGAGCCACCCGTTCCCTGCCAGTCGTTCTCCTCGCTGCCGGGGATGAACCATTCGTCGGTGTCCTTCATCCACGGCGGCGCCGTCCAGGCCGAGGCCACGATCCTCAGTCGTTCGCCCTGGGCCCGCTTGATCGCCAGCGCCTCCCGGATCATGGGCAACAGGTCGTAGTCGGGGTCGACCACGCCGGGGTAGCGCTCGGGATCGAAGCCGGCCCGGTCGGGCGCGATGGAGAACGACGACAGGTCGTCGTCGCCGGCCTCGGGCGCATAGGAGTACTTGCCCTCGACCGTGAAGTCGCACGAGCCGATGTGCGTGCGCGTCATCGTGAAGTCGGCCCCGTCGCGCCCCCAGATCCGGGCCATCAGGGCGCGCCGCCGCTCGGGTTCGAGGTGAGCGAGCACGAAGGCCGACGACTCGGTGATCGACGACCCGATGCCCTCGACCGTGTGCCGGGCCCGACGGGGATACACGCGGATCGACGGTCCGCGGGCGTCGCGTTCGACGAAGGCGACGTTCTCGACCGGGGCGAGCGCGCGGCCGTCCTCGGCGGTGACGAGCACGATGGAGGTCGAGTCCGGGGCGGAGGCGCTCGCGGTGGGGACGAGGATCAGGACCAGGCAGGCGAGGAACTTCACTGGCGGCGGCTCCGGGGAAGGGGTGGTGCGCGGCGCGGGAGGATAGCACCGGGACCGATCGAGATCGAACCGTGGAACCGTCCGGCCGGGATCCGTCGCTTCCGCCGTGGAATCCACGGGCCCGGCTGCCGGTTCTTCGCGCGAGGGCCGCGCCCCTGGAAAACCGCCCCGCCCTTCCCTACAATTCCTCCGCTGCCGACCTCCTGGAACGGCTCGGTGCGCCCCCGCGAGGGACACCCGGCGGCTCCAGGGGGTCTTCGTCGTCCTGTTCCACGAATCCATCCCCGTCGGAAAGGCCCGTCATGCGCTTCGCACGACCGACCTGGACCCTCGCCGCCGCCGTGCTGCTCGCCGTTTCGACGGCGACCCCGGCGACGGCCAGCGAGGTGGAGACCCACACCGGGTTCTTCCCCTACCCCGTCCACCGCGAGATCCTGCCGAACGGCCTGCACGTCCTGGCCATCGAGATGCCCGAGTTCGCCGACGTGCTCAGCTACAACGCCATGGTGCTGGCCGGTGCGCGCAACGAGACGATCGAGGGCCAGTCGGGTCTGGCGCACCTCTTCGAGCACATCATGTTCCGCCACATGTACGGCGGCGAGGTCGGTGGCTACGACAAGGCCATCGGCGACATGGGTGCGTTCAACAACGCCTGGACCTGGTTCGACGTGACCTTCTACCACCCGGTCACGTTCGAGGAGAACTTCGAGATGCTGCACGATCTCGAGCAGGGCCGCTTCAAGGATCTGCAGTTCACCGAGAAGATCTTCGAGACCGAGGCGGGCGCGGTGCTCGGCGAGTACCGCAACAACGCGGCCGATCCGTCGTTGCGGGTGTCCGAGGTTCAGCTCGCCGCCATGTACGGCGACTACGGCTACGGCCACACGGCCATGGGCTACCTCGAGGACGTCAAGGACATGCCCAACGAGTACGAGGCAGCCGTGAAGTTCTACGAGGACTTCTACCGTCCGAACAACACGCTGCTGGTGATGAGCGGTGACGTCACCCGTGACCAGGTCTTCACCGCCGCGCGCGAGGGCTACTCGGACTGGGAGAGCGCCGAGATCCCCTCGGCCGGCGAGGCCCCGCCCGTGAACGGACCCAAGCGCGAGCGCGTGGACTGGCCGGTGGAGATCCCGCCGCGGGTGCAGCTCACCTACCGCATGCCGCCGCACCGTACCGGCTCCGTGGAGACGGCCGTGGGCCAGATCCTGCCCGAGCTGCTCGTGAGCGAGACGGCACCGCTGTACCGGACCCTGCGCTCGGACAAGCAGGTCGCTTCGTCCCTGTCGCTGGGCAAGGCCCAGTACGAGTCCTTCGGTCCCGGGCCCTTCGTCCTGCAGTCGGTGCTGTTCCTGTCGGAGTACCAGGACCGCGGGCAGGCGGTGATCGAGGAGGCCCTGGACGACATGAAGTCGGCAGTGGAGGACCTCAAGTGGTTCTCCCAGCGCGACGACGCCGAAGCAGTCCTCGAGCGCCTGAAGAGCAAGTACCAGTACGACCTGCTCTCGCGCATCAGCAGCCCGGCCGACGCGGCGTCGACCTTCGCCTGGTACTACCGCTTCGAGCGTGACCTGGCCGTGTTCGACGAACTCGTCGACAGCGTAAAGGCGCTGACGCCCGAGGACGTCGACCGCTTCGCACAGCAGTACTTCGTCGACGGCAACCAGGTCGTCGTGACCCTCGTCGGTGGCGCCGAGGGCGCACGCTAGGAAGGAGACCACGATGATCCTCACGAAGTTGCGTCACGCCGTCACGCTGCTGTTGCTCGTCCTCGCACCGGTCGCCTTCGCGCAGACCGCCGACGAACCGCAGGTGGTCACGCTCGACTCGAGTTCCCCGCTGATCGAAGTGCGGATCATGGTGAAGGCCGGATCGATGCACGACCCCGTGGGCAGGGAGGGTCTGGCCTCGATCACCGCCGACGCCCTGCTCGAGGGCGGCTTCGGTCCCTCCGACGCCGTGGTCACCAAGGAGGAACTTGCCCGCCGCACGAGTGCGTGGGGTGGCGCCGCGAACCCCTCGGTGAGCGCCGGCAAGGAGACCACGACCTTCTCCATGGTGATCCCCCGCGACGTGCTCGATCGCTACGTCACCGAGATCCTGCGGCCGCTGTTCGCGTCGCCGCGGTTCGACGGCGACGAGATCGCGCGTCTGAAGAACGAGTCCTCCACCTACCTGAGCAGCGCACTCCGCTACACCCAGACCGAGATGGTCGGTCTGGAAGCCCTCGACAACTACGTGTTCGCCGGGACACCGCGTGGACACGCGGTGTCGGGTACGGTGCAGGGTCTGGCCGCGATCGACCCGGCCGACGTGCGGGGATTCTTCAACGCCCACTACCGTCCCGGGAACATGATCGTGGGCGTGTCGACCACCGACGAGACGGTGATCGACACCGTGGTCGGCGCACTCGCCGGCAGCGGCAATGCCCGCGGCGCCGTGAACGAGCCGGAGACGCCGCAGACGCTCACGGCGCCAGCGATCGAGGGCCGCGAGGCGGTCGTGGTGAAGGTGGCCGACTCCGGTGCCACCGGCGTGCACTTCGCCCATCCGCTGCCCGTCGACCGCCGCGACGAGGACTTCTGGCCGCTGTGGGTGGCCAACGTGCACCTCGGCACGCACCGCGACTCGCACGGCGTCCTGTACAAGCAGATCCGCGAGGAGCGCGGCTACAACTACGGCGACTACTCCTACGTGGAGCACTTCCCGTACCGGCCCTACGCCTTGTTCCCGCCGTTCAACTTCCCGCGCACGGAGAACTACTTCAGCGTGTGGATCCGTCCGGTCTCGAGCGACCACGCCCATCACCTGCTGAAGGCGGCGGTGTACGAGTACGAGCGGATGATCGCGAGGGGCCTGACCGAGGAGCAGGTCGAGGCCTCGAAGAACAAGGCCCGCGTGCTGTACTTGAACTACGCCGAGACCGCCTCGCGTCTGCTCGCGGCGAAGGTCGACGACGCCTACTTCGGGATGGAGCCGGGCTACCTCGAGGGCTATCTCGATCGTATCGACGCCATCACCACCGAGCAGGTGAACGCGGCCATCCGTCGCTACATGTCGACCGACGACCTCAAGATCCTGCTGGTGGCCGAGGGTAGCCGGGCCGAGGATCTCGCGCAGAGCATCCGTGAGGGCGGCGTGGTCTACGGCAAGCAGCCGGCCGACTACCGGCTCGAGTCCACCGAGCTCGACGACGGCACCATGCTGTGGGAAGTGCCCGAGAACCGCCTCGAGACCCTGCGTCTCGACGCGGTGTGGGCGCACCATCGCCTCGACGTCGATCCCGACCGCGTGCGGGTCGTGCCCGTGCGGGCGCTGTTCGAGTCGAGGGACTTCATCGACGAGGAGGCCGCGCAGCCCGACGCGCGGTGATTCCGTCCGGGGGCGGGCCGGTGCACGGCCGGTCCGCCCTCATCTCCCTGCCATGCCCGCGGGCCGCACCCACAGGACCGCTCCCTCCCCCGTCCGGGCGCGCACCTCGAAGCCGGCGCGCTCCAGTCGCTCCTCCACGTCGCCTTCGAAGCGCGGTTCGACGCCCGAGAGGAAGGCGGCGACCTGCGGCGTGATCTCGAGCAGGTCGCTGCCGCCGGCGTCGCGGCGTTCCCGTGCGGGATCCATCAGGTCGCGCACGCGCACGAGGAAGGGTCCGCTGGTGCTGCGCGGATCGACGGGGAGCCCGGCCTCGAGGACGCGCAGGGGTGACAGAGTGGTCACCGGGCCGCCCGGGTCGACGTCAGAGAGGGCCGCGACCGTGCGTTCGAAACGCGACGTCCGCCAGGTCTCGGGTTCGAACAGACGACCCACGACGGCCGCCTCGTGACGCAGGGGACCAGCCGCGGCGAGGAGCGCGGCGACCACCAACAGGGAGTCGAATACACGGTGTTCGATCCGCGCGGCGAACGCGACGGTGGCCACCGCAAGGCCGATCAGGAAGATCGCCGCGTGCTGCTGCCACCACGGTGACGGCGCGACCGTCGCCAGTCCCACGCCCAGGCAGAGCACGCCGAAGGCCAGCGCACGCGGCCACGCGCCGATCCCGTGACGCAACCGGAGCCCGAGGGCGACCAGTGCGACCGCCATCGCCGCCGGCAGCGCGGGGGCGGTCGTCTCGGCACGCAACCACCGCAGGAAGGCCCCGCGTCCGGTGTCGAAGGGTTCGACGCCCGTTGCCCACGCGCGGTTCAGCGCGTGGTAGCCCAGGTTCTGGAACCAGAATTCCTGAGGGGCCTGGGCCCACGCCACGAGCGCGGGCACGAGGGCGACGGCGAGTCCGAGGACGGCCGGCCCGAGCAGCGACCGATGCCGTGACCGCGGATCGATCATCGCCGCGGCCAGTGCACCGACGGCGACGATCGCCCAGGTCAACCGGGTGCCCACCGCCAGGCCCACCAGCAGTCCCACGATCGCCGCGCGCCACGGGGGCCGTCGCGGCCCGCACGTGGTCGCCACCACCAGCGCCGCCAGCGCGAAGCACACCGGCAGCAGATGATTGCTCGTGTGTGCGGCCACGAACGCGAAAGCCGGCTGCAGGGCGAGCAGCACGGCCACCGCGAGTCCGCGTCCGGCGCCCGCACCGAAGCGCATCGACAGCACCACGAGCAGCGCCAGGCAGATCGTCGCCACACTCGCCGTGAACATGCGACCGGTCCGCAGCACCGAGCGCGAGGTGGCGTCGTCGAGCAACGGCGACAGGATCCACGCCGCGTAGGGCATCTGGAGGAAGGGGAGGTCTTCGTACAGCGCGTGCTCGCCGGCGAGGGCGCCGGCCGTGAGGTACATCGACTCGTCGCGGTCGAGCTCGGCGTCGAGCGCGCGTGCGAACACGAGGGCGACCAGAGCGGCGGCCACCACGACCAGGAGTCCGCGACCGGCGATCGAGACTGCGTACGGAGTCGTGGATCCGGAGGGCACGGTCGGGTCCTCTTCGCCGGGCACGACGTGCGTGCTCCGTGGGCGTCGGGAAGATCCGTGCCAGCGAACCCGGCAACGCGGCTGCCGTCAAGTCGCGGTGCGTGTCAGTCGAAGAACAAACGTACGCCCTCGAGACCGCCGTAGGTGAAGCGGATGTCCAACCGGGCCGCGCGGCCGCTGCTGGCGTCGAGTTCGAGCGTCTCGGCCCCGCTCAGCAGCGAACCCTGCACGTCGATCAACTGGTCCTGCGCGTCGTACAGGAAGGCCACCGTGCGCGATCCGAGTCCGCCGTCGCAGCCGTCGTTGCAGAAGTCCACGACGTCGATCTCGACGCAGCCAAGTGTACGGGCGTCGCCGCTCAGGTCGATCGACACCCGGCTGCAGTTCTCGAAGAACAGGAAGGTGTCGGCGCCGCGAGCGGTGCCGTCGATCGATCCGTTGCACGGCGACTGCGAGGCGTCGCAGTCGAAGGAGTCGCCGGCCTGCGCGGGCAGGACCTCGCGCACGCTCACCGGGAAGCCCTGCACGGTGCGGCTCGCGTTGCAGTCGAGCGTGGAGGTGGCTCCGCTGCTCGCCCGGAAGTCGAGGAACACGTCGGCCGTGCCGCTGCAGTCGCCGCTGCCCCCGGTGCCCGGGTCGGACACGCCCGGGTAGGTGAAGATCCCCTCGGCACCGACGAAGGCCAGCGTGGTGTCGTCGTGGGCCCACACGTCGTAGAGGTTCGCGTTGGTCTGCACGACCTGCGGCGCGAAGAACGCGGTCTCCTCGAGCAGCGTTCCCCGCGTGCCCACGGCGAAGGCCCGGTTCGCGCTTCCCCACACGCCGTTCAGGAGTCCCGACAGCGACGCGCCCGGTCGCTCGACCGTCCAGCTCGTGCCGTCGAAGCGCAGCGCGATCGGCTCGCGTGGCCGATCCGGAACGGTCTCCCATCCCACGGCGTAGACGTCGTCGGCCGCCCGGGACCACAGCCCGCGGATCGTGAAGCGCGCCGTGAGTTCGTTGCCGAGGTCGACGACCGACCACGCGCCGCCGCTGCGCTCGAGCAGGACGTCGTCGCCGCCGGCGAAGGCCTCGCCGGCTCCGGTGACCACGACGGCGTGCAGCGGACGGGGGACGGAGAAGCCGGGAACCTGCGGCACGCCGGTCGCGGCGCTCCATCCGCTGCCGTCGTTCTCGACGATGGTCTGGCCGTAGCCCACCGCGACCCGCCACCCCCCGTTGCCATGGATCGCGAGCAGGGCCTCGGGGTTCGTGGCGACCTCCGTCCACGTCGTGCCGTCGGGGCTGCGAAGTATCCGCCCCGTACCGTCGTAGGCCAGGGCGAAGTGTTCGTCGGGGGCCGCGCCCCAGCCGTCGAAGAAGCGGCCGCCGGTCAAAGTGTGGGCGGTGGCGACGTCGGTGCCGTTCCAGTGCGCGATGCGGCCGTCGCCGTCGGACTCGCGGCCGTAGGCGTACACGTCGTCGGGACCGAAGCCGAAGGCCCCGTAGAAGGTGTTCACGCCGTCCACGCGGGCGACCGCGTAGGTCGAGAAGTGCTGCAACGGAACGGTCAGCGTGCCGTCGCTCGCACTGCCTGCGGCTTCCACGAGGGCGCCCTCGACCACTGTCCAGCCGCCGCCGTCCCACCTGAGCAGGGCCAGCTCGTGGGGCAACGTGGCGTCGGCCAGGTCGCCGGCCAGGAAGTCGAAGCGGAACTCGACCGGCTCGGCGAACTGCGCGCCGCTCGGACCGAACTCGTAGGCGCGGCCGATCACGTCGGCCGGAGCCCGGGAGGCCTCGCGTACCGTCACCGTGGTGGCGTCGGACAGTGAGCCCGGCGGGAACTCCAGGGTGACCCCGTCGTCGGGAACGCGCAGGATTCCCCCGCTGGCGTCGACCACCTCTTCGGCCAACGGCGGTGCGAGGGGTGCGTTCTCGTCGTCGTCCGAGCAACCGGCGACCACCAGCATGGTGGCGAGCAGCAGGATGCGGTTCACTGGTCACCTCCGGGGGCCCAGATCCAGGTGTCGTTCAGCACGGAGCCGAGGCCGTCGGATCCGCCGAAGATCATGCACACGATGTCACTGCCGCGACGGAAGCTCACGCTGGCGTGGCGGCCGCGGGCGGAAGGACGCACGTCGTCGAATCCTGCGACCACACGACTGCCGGTGAGAGCGCCGCCGACGTTGCCGAACATCCAGGTGTCGTCGGTGAGTTCCTGCTGCAGACCCTGGCCGGCCAGTCCACCGAACATGAGCAGGCGATTCGTCCGGTCCGCCCGGCTCGACACCCGCTCGAACGAGGCGTAGGCGATCGGTCCCGGTCCTGCGAATCCGAACGTCCCCTCGTTCCAGGAGTTCTGTGTGCCACCCACGTACTGGTAATGGCCGTAGAGGTCGCTCGGCGAACCGTCGGCGTACAGGCCGCCGTACACGTAGGCGTGGCCACCCGTTCCGGCGGCGGCCGCGAAGCCGCGAAAACGTGCGGCGGGGATATCGACGGGGTCGGTCAGGTCGGTCCACTCGTTGGCGGCCGCGTCGTAGATCCACCACTCGGCGTAGGTGCCGTTGGTCGGGCCGAAGCCTCCGTACAGCAGGAAGTGGTCGGAGTCGAGCGGTACGAAGCTCGCACCGTAGCGCGCGCCGGGCATGCGGCCGTTCGAGGCGGTCGTGCTCGGCGACAGCGGGATCCAGTCGGACACCGCCGAGTCGAACAGGTACAGGTCGTCGTAGACGTTCGGCGGGGTCGCGTTGTCGCGACCGCCGAACAGGAACAGGCGCTGGCTCGACGACGCCGAGGCGATCGCGTGCTCGGTGCGCGGCGACGGCGGCAGCAGCACCGACTCCTGCTGCCAGGTGTCGGTGGACGGGTCGAAGGACCACGTGTCGTCGAGCACGTTGCCCGCGCCGTCGAGTCCGCCGAAGAGGATCACGCGGCCGAGGTCCTCGTCCCAACCCATCGCCGCGCCCAGACGCGCACTCGGGCCGGTGGTCGGGACCGGCCACCAGCGCTCCGGGCCGAGCGGCGCCAGGACGTTCACCACGTCGGGCCGGCCGACCCAGGGCGCCGGGCCGTTCCACACCACGGGCGGATCGTTGTCGAAGCGGTTGGCGCCGGCGCGAACGCCCTCGACCACCACGCTCTGCCACTCCGGGGTCTGCAGCTTCACGCCCGCGATCGTGTTGCCGCGGAACTCGCTGCCGCGGATCTCGGCGGTGGCGGTCACGGGATCGATCAGGGTGGACGGATACTCCCCGACCACCACGCCGTACTCGTTGCCCCTGAAGGTGCAGCCCTGGATCTCGGCGTGGCCGAAGTAGGGCACGAAGATCGCGGTGTCGTTACCGCGGAAGGTGCAGTTCGTGAACACCGCCCGGGCATCGCGCTGCAGGATCACCGCGCTGCCGCTGCCCCCGCGGATGGTGACGTTGCGGAACTCGTGGTCGCGATCGCCGCGCGACACGTCGAAGAAGGTGGCGCGGTCGCGGAAGGTCCCGCCGATCATCACCAACCGACCGCCCGCCACCGTGATCCCGCGCGTGCTGCGGCTGCTGACGTTCTCGAAGCGGGCGTCGCCGGCTTCGACGATGAACGCGGCACGATTGCCGCCGCCCTGGATGCCGGCGGAGTCCTCGATCTGCAGGTTCCGTACGGCCGGCCGCGCGCCGGGGATGTTCGCACGCAGGGTCACGTCGACCAGACGGGCGCCGTTGCGGCCCTCGATCCGGGCGTTCGCGGGCAGGTCGAGCAACGTGGACGCGTGCGAGAAGTCCCCCGGGCCCTGCAGGACGACCTTCTCACCGGGGCCGGCCAGGCCGAGCGCGTAGTCGAGGCTCGCGCAGGGCTGTATGGTGCTGCCACAGGCGGGCACGTCGCTGCCGCCGACCCGACTCACGTAGATCGGCCGCAGGCCGGTGAACAGGTCGCCGCCGTAGCGTCCGCTGCCGCCGTACACCACGGCGGTGCGCCCGGTCCGCCGCGCCAGTCCAGCGGTGGAGTCGACGACCACCGAATCGAGCTCGGCCGGACCGACGTAGTCGATCGGAACGACGATCTCGCCGGTGTCAGGATCGAAGCGGCTCTCGGGGATCCCGTGCCACGCGCCTGCTGCGAACACGGCCCCGATCAGGTCGTCGGGCGTCTCGACGCTGTCGAGGGCCGTGTCCGAGACCGGAAAGCGGAATTCGCCCCGTGCGTCCAGCTCCACGGGATCGGGACCCAGGGCGTAGACGTCGGTCACGCGCCGAGGGGCGTCGACGGCGGTTGTCCCCATGACCTCGACCTCGATTCCGGCGTCCCCACCGCCCGGCAGGACCACGCGTGGTCCTTCGGGAGCCGACGACGGGCCGGTGGGGTCGTCGTCGGAACCGCATCCCGCGAGGGGGACGAGCCCGAGGACGAGGAGGATCGCGATCCCGGCGAGGGCGCGGCGGTGCGTTCGGGGCAGTGGGAGCATGCTGTGGGCCTCTCGCTGCTGGAATGAACCGATCGAGGGCGCACCGGCGAGCGGGCGAAGTGCACGGCGACGGCGTAACCCCTCGAGCTCGGTGGACGTCCTGTCGGCACCCCCGCCCGAGGTGATCCGCGATGGTCCGCCCGCTCGTCCGCCACGTCGTCGTCGACGCCGCCCGCTCGCTCGCCCAGCACCGTCTGCGGACATCGCTGGCCACGCTGGGCATCGTGATCGGGGTGGCCGCCCTGAGCGCCGTGCTGGCCGTGGGCGACGGCATCGAGGCCTACGTCCGGGCCCAGATCGACGCCTCGACCTCGCTGGCCATGGTGGTGCTCGAACCGCGGACGCACACCACGGCCGACGGCCGTCGCGTGCCCCTGCGCGAGGAGCGTCGCTTCGTCCTGTCGCCGGCCGACGTGCGGTCCCTCGCCGACGACGTCGACAACCTGCGCGGCGCGGCGTCGTTCCATCGGACGCACGGCGAGATCGAGAATCACAACGGCGGGACCGATCCGGTCGCGCTGCTCGGGGTGACGCCCGGAGCGATCGGCCTGGGGCCGTCGGAACTGGTCGCCGGACGCGACCTCGGCCACGACGACCTCGACCACGAGCGTGCCGTGGCCCTGGTGACGCCGGCCGTGTTCGGCGACACCGATCCCGATTCGATCGTCGGCCGTGACCTCGTGATCGAGGGGCGGAGCCTGCGCGTGGTCGGCGTGGTCGAGACGGGCGGCGAGGCACCGACCGTGGTCGTTCCCCTGCCGTGGTCGGCGCGCCTGGACATCGATCCCTCGGGGCGTGCGCTCGCGCAGGCCGTGTTCGAACTCGACCGCATGGAGCGCTCCGAGTCCACGCTCGCCGCGATCGAGGCCTGGCTCGACGACACGCATCCCGAGTGGCGCGAGGGAGCCGCACTGCGGGCCAACGTCGACCGGCTGCGGCAGGCCCAGCAGGGAATCCTGCTGTTCAAGGCCTTCATGGGTGCGATCACCGGCATCGCCCTGCTCGTGGGTGGGATCGGGATCATGAACGTGTTGCTGGTGTCGGTGGTCGAGCGCACGCGCGAGATCGGCGTGCGGAGGGCGGTGGGGGCGCGCAGTGCCGACATCCGCCTGCAGTTGCTGACCGAGTCGGTGCTCCTGTGCGCCGGAGGCAGTCTGCTGGGAGTCGCCTTCGGCGTGGCCGGTGCCTACCTGGCCACGTTCGTCATGCGCCAGATCAGCGCCGCCGACGTGTACGCCGCGGTCACCGTCGGGTCGTTGGCCTTCGCGGTGGTCACGGCGACCGTCGTCGGCCTGGTCTTCGGCGTGGTGCCCGCCGGTCGGGCGGCGCGGTTGTCGCCGGTGGAGGCCATGCGGAGCGAGTGATCGGCGGGGTCAGCGCGTTCCACTGGCCGCCCGCAGCACGATCGGGGTGCGTTCGTGTTCGAGGATCCGCCCGACGACGGCGTCGAGTTCTCGCAGCGAGCTCCCGTCGACGGTGCCGGCCCGCAGCACGAGCTGCCGCTCCAGGACCACCGCCGAGGTCCCTGCGACCACCCACGCGCGGTACTGCAGGGCATCGTGGTCGAAGGTGATCGGATCGACCGCGGCCACGCCCTTCCATCCGTCGGGCATCGGCAGTGACACCGACCACCGGTACTCGCGGGTCCGCTCGATGGACACGGGCAGCTCGCGCGGCGACGTCCAGTCCTCGAGGGGGCCTTCGCCGTAGACCACGGCGGGATCGATCTCCCAGGTCGGACCCTCCTCCGGAAGGCCGGGGCCGAGCGCGAGGGTGGCCGCCCGCGGCGTGGAGCTGTCCGCGGCCGCCGGGAACCGCCGGGCCCAATAGGCCTGCGATACGAAATCGGCGTCCATCCGGACGTCCGCGGCCGCCGTCCGCGCGCGCGGCCCGAATCGCAGCACCTCGACCAGCCGCTGTACGGGCAGGTCCTCGCCGGTGGGCGTGGTCAGCGAGCGGGTCCAGATCTCGCGTCGCATCGAGGCGAGATAGCGAGGGACCACCCGCTCGAGGAGTTTTCCCTCGGCACGCCAGACGTCGTTCCACAGGGTGCGCATCTTCGCGTCGATCTCGGGATCGATGAACAGGACTCGCGTTGTGCGCAGGCCCGGGCCGAGCGCGCCCGGAGGAAGGCCGGGGCGCGAAGGACAGTACCAGCGCAGGATCACCCGATCCGCCCCCCGCAGGGCGACCACGGCATCGGTGAACTGCCAGCGGCCGGTGGCCTCGAGGTCGACCGGCCCCAGGCGGTCGTCGCGCGCGAAGCCGATCAACGCCTCCAGTCCGGCCGCGCGGATCAGACTGGCCAGGACGGCCGCGCGCTCCAGGCCGTTCCCGCGGCCGGCCTCGATCACCTCGCCGACCGGGCGCACCACGTCCGGACGCGCGTGCCGGCCCAGGTGGGGATCGCCCGTGATCTCGTTCGTCTCCCACTCGGGAGGAGGGCGCCAGCCGTAGAAGCTCGACGGTCCCTTGTTCACCCCGAGGGCGTCCTCCAGGCCGAGGGGGTCGAGGTTCAGGGCGCGGTCGGCGTCCTCGAAGACCGAGGCCGGGAAGGGTGAACGATCCAGCGCGACGTTCTCGACCACCCACCGGTACAGGGCGTCGGCGCGGGCGGCTTCGGTCCCGCCACCCGAGGAGAGCTCCAGGGCGAGCCGTCGGGTGTCGAGGTCGTCGGCCAGCCAGTCGGTGGGCGAACCCATCTCGAGGGCGGCCCACACGTCCCAGTCGTTCTGCAGGACCCAGGCGTCGAGCGCGGGATAGAAGCGGCCGCGGCGCACGATGCGGACGAAGGGTTCGTGGACGACGGCATGGGGTGCGAACACCGCTTCGCGATGCGCTGCAATGGCCCCGGCGTCGACCACGTACCAGATCGGATGCCCGTCGCGTCGTTCCCGGATCTCCAGGTCGACGGGGAGGTCGTCGGTGTTGACGGTCTCGACGCGATGGCTCAGGTGCCGTGCACTTCGCGCGTGGATGCGCGTGCGCAGCGTGGGCCAGCGCTGGGCGAGGTGTTCCAGGTGGTGTTCCACGCCGTAGGTCAGATCACTGGTCGCGGTCCAGCCGAAGACGTCACCCGAGGCGAGGTCACCGAAGTCGAGGGCGATCGGGCGGTCGGGATCGACGGCGACGTCGGCGTTCGGGCCGCCGATCTCGAGGGTGCGTTCGAGCTGGCCGTCGGCGCGCAGGATCCACCCGCGGACGCGGCGTGCGAAGCGGGGATCGACGTCGAGTTCGAGTCGGCCGAGCGAGATCGGGCCGCGGCGGACGCGGTGCACGCGGTTCTCGGTGCGGCTCGCGTCGAAACGATCGAATTCCAGCAGGAGGGTGCGGGCGAGCGTGACGACGTCGGTGTCGAACGCCCCGCGCAGGGGAGCGGCCGAGTCCGTGAGCGAAGCGACGAGGGCGCGGATCCGGTCGGGGTCCCGGTCGCTGATCGCGAAGCTCGAGTCCGCTTCGGCGCCCGGGGCGGCGGCGACCACGGAGAGGGCGATGGCGACGACGAGTCGCCCGCGGAGGAGCATGCATCGACTCCTGCCCGAAGGGAAGTGCGGCGGGACCGCGGTCCAAGGTGCGGCCAACGGGTCGCGGGCGTCAACCGGTCGCGGCTCCGTTGGCAAGGCCGCACCGGCCTGCTAGCCTCACCGCTCTCCAACCTCCGGGAGGTCCCCGATGTCGCGTCACGAGGGAGTCGAGTCCGCGCCCGGGGTGGTCGTGCACCACGAGCACCGCAGCTACGACGGCAAGCTTCTGAAGATCGACGAGGCCGATGTCGGTCTGCCCGGGGGCAACCGCGCCACGCTGGAATCGATCCGTCACCCGGGGGCCGCCGCCGCGCTGCCCTTCCTGGACGACGACACCGTGCTGCTGGTGCGCCAGTACCGCCACGCCATGGGTGGGTACATCCTCGAGGTGCCGGCGGGAAAGCTCGAGAACGAGGAACCGCCCGCCGTGTGCGCCCGGCGCGAAGTGCAGGAAGAAGTGGGGCACCTGCCGGGACGTCTCGATCCGCTGGGCGCGATCTTCACCACGCCTGGGTTCACCGACGAGGTGATCTGGTTGTTCGAAGCCCACGATCTCGTGGACACGGGCACCGACCACGAGGACGACGAGGTGATCGAGGTACTGACCTGGGGCTTCGACGATGCCGTCGCCGCCGTCGCGGACGGCCGGATCCGCGACGGCAAGTCGGTGGCCGCCATCCTCCACGCCGCGCTGCGGCGAGCCCGCGAGGGGCGGTGACGTGGATCTCTCGACCGTCTTCGCGCACCTGATGTGGCCCTCGGCCTTCGAGGTGTTCGGCGCGTGGGCCTTCGTGGTCGTCGTGGCCACGCTGCTGGTGCAGGTGCCGGTGCTGAAGCTCGCGCTGGGGGTGCGCTGGGACGACGTGTTCGGGGCGGTCTTCCTGGCGCACGCCGGAGTGCTGCTGGCCCTGGTGGTCGTCGGTGTGCCCTTCACCGGTACCTTCGCCGAGGGAACGAGTCTCGACGTGACCGGTGACGCCTGGTGGTCGCCGTGGTGGGCCCGGTTGCGGTGGTTGGTCGTCGGGCTGCCGGCCCTGTTGATCCCCGCGGGCCGCGAGTCGTTGGCCTGGCCGGCTTCGGGGACCGTGCCGCTCACGGTGAGTGCGGGCGTGACGGTCCTGGTGCAGTTGCTCGTCGTGCGTTCGGTGTGTGACCTGCGTTGGAACTGGCGCCACGCGGGGACCATTCTCGCCGTCGCGCTGATCACCTGCGGGGCTCTGGTCCTTCTCGTGCGCTGGCCCTTCGGTGCCGGTGACGACGCCGATCCAGCGGCCGAGGGCTGAGCTCGTCACGCATCAGTCGTGGGTCAGCCAGGCCTCGGCCGTGGCGGAGTCCCCGAAGAGTGCGAACTCCACGGACACCTGCCGGCGGGCGTCTGCGGCGATCGGTTCCCACTGCTCGACCTGGTCCGCCGGGAGGATCACGGCCGCTCGGCGTCCTGGCCGCTGCGGGTGCGACAGGACGAACTCGGTGAGCATGCGCACCAGTTCCGGTGTGCGGTCGGCGAGGGATGTCGAGGAGCGCAGGTCGATCAGGAGTTCCGCGTCGACGGGAGCCTGCTCGAAAGCGCGGTGGAAGACGGAGTACACGTCGCGGGTCGCGGTGGCGCCCTCGAACACGAAACGTACCCAGTGGTCCTCGATCTCGACATTCAGGGCCATGACCCTCGTCCTCCTGTCGCCTCGACGCGAGGCGCGGTCGAGAGTAGCCGGCGGGAAGGGGCCGTACAAGCTCCGTCGCATCCACGGACCGTCGGCGTGCGATCCATCGGGTACGGCCGCCGTGTCCCGTTCGGAGGAGATTCCGCATGACCGATCGTACCGTTCTCGTGGTGGGTGCCGGTTCCGCCATCGCCCGCGACCTCACGTCCCGGCTCACCGACAAGG
>CAZQHE010000049.1:0-27609 GCA_964593155.1 uncultured bacterium | reverse complement strand
CCGCACCAAGGACACACCGTCCGTGACCCCTCCGGGTCGACCACGTTGCCGGTGTACACGTAGCGCAGTCCGTTCGCCTGTCCGATGTGACGCGCGCGCTGCAGGGTCGACAGCGGTGTGCGAGGCACGTCGAGCATCCGCCCGGCCGGATGGAACGCGGTGAAGTGCACGGGCACGTGTGGGCCGAGGTGTCCGACCACCCAGCGGGTGAGCGCGTCGATCTCGCGCGGGTCGTCGTTGTGTCCGGGGATCAGCAGGGTGGTCAGCTCGATCCAGACGTCGGTCTCGTGGACGGCGTACTCGAGCGTGTCGAGCACGGGTCGCAGATGGCCTCCGGTGAGGTCGCGATAGAAGCGCTCGGTGAAGGCCTTGAGGTCGACGTTCGCGGCGTCGAGGTGCGCGAAGAGTTCCCGGCGCGGTTCGGCGCACAGGTAGCCGTTGGTCACGGCGACGGTCCGCACGCGACGGGCGCGGCAAGCCCGAGCGACGTCGACGGCATACTCGAGGAACACGACGGGGTCGTTGTAGGTGAAGGCCACGCTGGGACATCCGGCGGCGGTGGCGGCCGAAGCCACTGCCTCTGGTTCGGCCTCGACCGCCGACACCGCGGCCGATCGGGCGTGGCTCAGCTCCCAGTTCTGGCAGTAGCGACACGCAAGATTGCATCCGGCCGTCCCGAACGACAGCACCGACGTGCCGGGCAGGAAGTGGTACAGCGGTTTCTTCTCGATCGGATCGGCGCACAGACCACTCGAACGGCCCCAGGTGGTGAGCACCAGGCGACCGCCCTCGTTCGCCCGCACGAAGCAGAAGCCCCGCTGCCCGGCACGCAGACGGCAGGCACGTGGGCACACGTCGCACTGCACGCGACCGTCGTCGAGCACGTGCCAATAGCGGGCGACCGGAGCTTTCGTACCCGGAGTGTTCATGGCGTGTATAGTGGAGCAAGACCCCGAGGCCCGGGAATGGTGCACCATGATCACCGTTCGTGATCCGGCCGTGGCGGGGTTCTTCTACCCCGCCGAGGCGTCCGCACTCGAGCGCACGGTCACCGACCTGCTCGCCGGGCCGCCGCCTGCCACCCGTCCCCCGCGAGCCCTGATCGTCCCGCACGCCGGCTACGAGTACTCGGGGCCGGTGGCCGCGTCGGGATACCGCTGCCTGCAGGCGCGCACCGAGCCGGCCCGCCGCGTGCTGCTGATCGGGCCGAGCCACCGGTCGCTCTTCGGTGGCTTCGTCGTGCCCCGCGCCGATGCCTTCCGCACTCCGCTCGGCGACGTGGCCGTCGATGCCGACCTCCGCGCCCGTGCCGTCGCGCGCGACGACGTGCTCGAGGAGGATCCTCCCCACCGCTTCGAGCACAGCCTCGAAGTGCAGCTACCCTTCCTGCAGGTCGTGCTCGACGACTTCAACGTGTTGCCGGTCCTGGTCGGTCTCGCCCGGGGCGAGGACTGCGCTGATCTCATCGACGCGCTCTGGACCGAGCCCGACACGCTGCTCGTGGTCAGCTCCGACCTGAGCCACGAGCACGACGAGACCACGGCGAAGCGCCTGGACACGGCCACCGCCGAGGCCATCGAGCGACGGGAGCCCCAGGCCGTCGACGAAGACGACGCCTGCGGCTGCATCGGCATCCAGGGACTGCTCCGCGTGGCGATCGACCGGGGCCTGCAGGTCGAGCGGGTGGACCTGCGGACCTCGGCCGACACGATGGGCTCGCCCGCGCGCGTGGTCGGCTACGGCGCCTTCGTGGTGTTCGAGGCCGACGGCGACGACGTCACTTGACGAGCTGCAGCTTCTGCACCGCGCGCTTCGAACCGCTGCGCAGCTCGGCCACGTAGGCTCCGCTCGCCACGGCGCGGCCCGATGCATCGGTACCGTCCCAGGTCGCGGTGTAGGTCCCGGCCGCCCGCGTCTCGGCGACGATTTCGCGCACCAGACGCCCGCGAAGATCGTAGATGCTCAGCTGCGCCGGACCGGCGTCGTCGAGTCGGAAGCGCAGCTCCGTCGACGGGTTGAAGGGATTCGGCGTCGGCGCCTCGAGCGCGAAGCCGCCAGGAGTGGGCGGCGTCAGAACACCGGTGGCGATGTCGCCGAAGGTTCCCACGAACAACGTCACGGTGGTGGACGTCGCCGTGGCCTCCCGGTCGGACGGCGTGTAGACGAAGGTGTCGATCCCGACGAAGCCCGGATCCGGCGTGTAGGTGAAGGAGCCATTGACGACGAGCGAAACGTCGCCGTTCTCCGGTGGGAAGAACGACTGCGCGATGACGGTGTCGCCGTCGGGATCGACGTCGTTGACCAGCAGACCCGGAGCATCGATCGACAGCGGCGTGTCCGCGGGCGTGTAGTAGGCGTCCTGGGCGCTCACGGGCGCGCGATTGCCGTCGTACACGACGATGCTCACGTCACCGTCGGCCTCGGAGGTCAGCTCGCCGTCGGTGATCGAATAGGTGAAGGTCTCGGTCCCCGTGAACCCTGCGTCGGGCACGTACTGGATCGCACCGGCCACGTTGAGCGACAGGTCACCGTTCGGCGGCTGGAACAAGCTCTGTGCGGTCACCGCGTCGCCGTCGAGGTCGTAGTCGTTGGCCAGCAGGCCAGGGGCCTCGACGACGAGGGTCTCGCCCGCGGCCACCGAGAAGTGATCGGCCACGGCGATCGGTGCCCGCGCGAAGGACTCCTGGACGTCGAGACGGACGGTGACCAGGTCCGACGTGACGTCGCCGTCGCTCAGGACGTAGCGGAAGCTGTCGACGCCGGCGAAGCCGAGATCTGGCTCGTAGGTGAACGCGCCGCTCGTGACCAGGGACAAGGTACCGTTGTCCGGCGGGAAGAAGCTGACGACCTGGAAGGACTCGCCCTCGGGTTCCCGATCGTTGCGCAGGACGCCTTCGGCGGCGTCGACGTCGAGCACCTGGTCCTGCTCGGCGACGTAGAAGTCGGGCATGCCGATCGGCGGATCGCCGGCGCGCCGCGCGGCGGCCTCGTCGAGTTCGGACGGATCGGCCTGGGGGACGGGCTCGCCCTGCGGCTCGACCCCGCGCGGTTCGGAGGTGCGCTCCGACGCGGGCACCGGCAGGGCGTCGACGAATCCGTCCTGCGCCCGCACGTTCCCCGACGGGAACGATACGGCGACGATGCAACAGGACAGGAGAAGGGTGCGGAACGGGGTGGACATGCGAGCTCCTCGGGCTGGCGCAGAGATGTCGTCGGCGGCTCGCGATGCAAGTGTATCATGGCCGTCGTCGCAACCTCCAACCCTCAGCCCAGCGCGCTGCCCGCTTCCTCGAGCGCCCACCGCAGGTTCGCCTGCGTCCACGCCAGCGGGGTCTGGTCGTTCGGCCGGTACACACCCTCGTCGCTCGACGCGAGGAACCACGCCTCGGTGCACAGTCCGGGCGCGCACCACTCCCCCGGTCCGGTGATCTGTCCGATCGCGCGGCGCAGATGATGATCGGCACGTGCTCGATGCGCGGCGTGCCGCGTGCGCCGGTAGCGTCGGGCGTAGTACACGGCGAGCACGGGATCGAAGATGCACCACTGCGCTTCGGTCCCCGGCTTCAGCAGGGCATCGCGATCGGCCGTGCTGGTGCTGTAGTCGGTGCTGCGGGTCTCGGGCGGCAACAGCTCGCGGTAGTCGGCGCACCAGTAGCTGTCGCCGCGGTAGCGGCGAATGCCGTGCGGGCCGACGAGCTCGCGGTCGACCAGGTCCAGGATCGCGGCCGCCACCGGTCCCCCGACCACGCCGAGCGGCTCGAGCAGGAAGAGCGTCGCCCCATCCGCTCCGCGCTCGGGCGGCGATTCCTGCGGCAGGAGCACGTCGAGGACCGCGCGACCGCGGAAAGCCAACGAACGCAGCGACAGGGGCCCGGAGAACCCGTGCGGTCCGCGCAGCTCGCCGTCGACGCGTTCGAGCGCGGTGGCCATCGTCTCGAGCGCGGCCACGACCGTCCCGACGCTCGACGCCGTCCGGCGCCGTTCTTCTTCCCAGTGTCCGCTGTCGCGATCGTTCGCGTAGTCGATCGCTTCGAAGTACGCCGGGTACCGGGCCAGCACCGCGTGCTGCTCGGCGTCGGGGATCCACACCCCGTCGCGCATCAGCACCGCGGCCAGCCAGAACACGTAGCCCAGGGCGTCGTTCTGGGCGTGGGCCCAGGGCATGTCGATCTCTTCGAGGGTGCGGCCGTCGAAGCGCACGTGCGGACGCTCGTGTGGATCGCCGGCATCGACACGGCCGGCGATCACGTCGTCGAAGCGGGCGACGGTCCTCTGCTGGAACTCCAGGATGGCACCGAGGATCTCCACGGCGGCGGCGGAGTCGCCGGTCCGGTGGAAGGCGTGGGCCACGTGGACGGTGTCGCGCAGCCACACGGCGTCGTAGCCCGAGACCTCGTTGGCGCCCGCGCCGTGGACGGCCGACACGAGCCCCGTGGGAAGCCGCTCGATGTGCAGCGTCTGCCACTCGCCCAGCAACGCAGCGATCCGCCCGACGCGCGCGGCGTCGAGCGGATCGGCGACGAGAGGAACGAGTTCGGGGTGGTGACAGACGGGAGCAGAACCGATCTCGGTCACGGTGGTGTGCACCCTCCTGCCGCGCCGCGGCCTCACTCGGTGATCGTCAGCTTCGTGGCCCGCCAGGTGTTGAGCGTGCGCATGCGCACGAAGTAGGTGCCGTTGGCCAGCTCGCGGGTGTCGACGGTCAGGCTGTGTTCGCCGGCCTCGAACACGTCGTCGGCCAGCACGCGGACCCGGCGTCCGCGCACGTCGTGCATCGTGACGCGTACTGCCTCCTGCGCCGGCAGGCGGAAGCGCACCACGGTCACGCCGCTCGCGGGGTTCGGCGCGGCCGGCATCAGCTTCAGCTGCGTGCCGGCGTCCGACGACGGGCCGGTGATGGGGCCGACGCCGGTCGACGTGGGCGCCTTCTCGAGCACCAGGATGCTCATGGCCGGCACCTCGAGCTGCACGCTCTGTCCGAAGCCGTCGTAGAAGCCCTGCTGTGCCTGCAGCACACCGGGATTGAGCGCCCCCGATCCGCCGTAGGCGGCGTCCTGGCTGTCCAGCAGCACGCGCCACTCGGTGTCGAGCGGCACGCCGATCTGGTAGCCCGAGTAGGTGTTGTTCGAGAAGTTCACCAGCACCATGAGCGTGCCGTCGCCCAGACCGCGGCGGAATCCGATGACGTTGCCGCCCTCGTTCAGGTGCGATACCTGCCACCAGGCGTCGGCCCGCAGTTCCGGGCGCTGCGTCCGCAGCTCGATCAGGTCGCGGTGCAGTGCGAACACGCCCGCGTTCTGCGTCTTCTTCCCCCAGTCGATGCGGTTGCCCTCGTCGGTGCCGAAGTCGCGGCTCTCGAGCCACTCGCTGCCCTGCAGCATGGCCGGCACGCCCGGGGCGGTCAGCACCAGGCCCTGGGCCAGGGTGAAGCGTCCGCGCGCGTACTGGTCGTCGTGCGGGGACGTGGTGTCGATCTGCTTGACCAGCCGGCCGCCACCGCTGGTGGGCCAGGCCTCGTCGTGCAGCTCGACGTAGTTGACCACCCTGTTACCCTCGAGATACGTGCCGTAGCCGTTGATCACGTCGCGGATCTGCCACATGGCCGGATCGCCGAAGGCGCTGGCCAGGATCGCCTCGCGCAGTCGATCGGTGAAGGCGTCGAAGTACTGGGCGTCGAATCCGGCGCCGCCCTGGTCGACCGGGCGCGTGATGAAGTCGTCGTCGGGCAACTGCTCGGCGATGATCACCCGGTCGGCCCAGCGGTTGTCGACCTGCTGGTTGAGTTCCTGCATCAGCGACCAGCCCGACGCCGCCTGCGTGCCGATGTTCATGAACTCGGTGGCGTCCATGCGGAAACCGTCGAGGTGGTACTCCTCGAACCAGGCGTGCATGCTCTGTAGCAGATGCTCGCGGACCTCGACGCGATCGAAGTCGAGCTGCCAGCCCCAGGGCGTGTCCTGCGGCGGGTCGCCGAAGTAGCTCTGCGTGCCGTCGTAGTCCGAGTACACGTTGTTGGCGATCGACTGGTGGTTCCAGACGATGTCGAGCAGCACGGCGATCCCGCGGGCGTGCAACGCGTCGACGAAGCGCTTGAAGTCGTTCGGCGCGCCGTAGGTACGCTCGGGCGCGAACTGGCTCATGGGGTTGTAGCCGGCGGAGCGCTCGCCGGGGAACTCCATCACGGGATTCAGCATGACCGCGTTCACGCCGAGTTCGGCCAGATGATCGGCGCGGGCGCGGGCGTCGAGGTAGCCGGCCGGGAAGGCGGGCGTGCCGAGCGGATCGTCGCCACCACCGGAGAAGGTGCCCATGTGGAGCTGGTAGATCACCATCTCCTCGAGCGACGGCCGCTGGAAGTCCTGATCGGTCCAACCGAACAGAGTGGGGTCCTGGATCAGGTTGTTGTTGTTGTCGGACTCGTCGATGGCACGCGCGTACAGATCGACGGCCCACTTGTCGAAGGTGGGCAGGTCGAAGAAGAACTTGTAGCGCTGGTTGATCCCGGCCTCGGGCACGTAGGCCACGAAGTCCTCGCCGAGCGGGGTCATGGCGTCGCTCAGCCCCCAACCGTTGAACGATCCGCGTACGTAGGCCTCCGGCGCGTTCGGCGCCCACACGCGGAAGACGGTGCCGCCGTTCGGGTGCGGCGTCGCCCCCCGCGGCGCGTGCTCGAGCGTGGAGAAGTCGACCGCGAAGAGCGCGCCGGCCGGCGGATCTTCGGTCATGCCGTCGAGCGACAGGTAGTCGGTGTCGGCGCCGTCGCTCAGCTCGAAGGAATACTCCACCCGTCCCCCGGACGCCGACGGGGGCAGCGCGGCCTCCCAGATGTCGTAGGGACCGAGCTGCCGCACGACCAAGGCGTTCTCGGGCGTGCCGTCGATGTCGTGGACCACCCGCACCTCCTCGACGTCGTTGCGCCAGGTGCGCACGCGCACCGAGAACGACTCGCCGTCGAGCGGGACGATCGGCGAGCGGTCCTGGATCGGAAGGTGGCTGATCCCGGCCCACTCGACGGTGCCGTCGATCGTGGCCGCCGGGGCCGGCGCGACGGGCGCGATCAGGAGCAGAAGAGTGGCCAGAACGGAGGTAGCGGCGAGCTTTCGGGCGGTCTTCGACATGGAATCGTTCCGGGGGTGCCTGGAGGGTAGGGTAACGCAAGGCGGGCGCAGGCGACAGTCGTTCCAGTGTACACCAGATCCCCCGCCCGGGTCCCGAACGACCGGGGCTCGCTCCGGCGGCCGGCCTGTGTTCCCATGGGCGCCTGATGTCCCTCGTCCGCGGAGGCCGCCGTGCAGATCGCGACCACCTATTCGATCGTGGCCCACGAGCCCTCGACGGGGCGCATCGGGGCCGCCGTGCAGTCGCACTGGTTCAACGTGGCCGACGTGCTGTGGGTCCGCGCCGGCGTCGGGGCCGTCGCAACGCAGTCGTTGGCCTCCTTCGGCTACGGCCCGCGGATCCTCGACCGGCTCGAGGCCGGGGCCGAGCCCACCTCCGTGCTGGACGCGCTACTGGCCGACGACTCCGACCGCGACGTACGCCAGATCAGCGTGCTCACGCCGCGGGAGTCGACGATCCACACCGGTCGCCGCTGCATCGCCCACGCCGGACACCGGCAGGGCGCCGACTACTGCGTGGCCGCCAACCTGATGGCCCGGACCACGGTGTGGAACGCCATGGCCGACACGTTCGAAGCGGCAAAGGGCGCGCTGTCCGAGCGCCTGATGGCGGCGCTGGAATCGGGCCAGGCCGAGGGCGGCGACATCCGCGGCATGCAGTCCTGCGCGCTGGTGGTGATGACCGGGGAGCCCACGGGCGAGCACTGGAAGGACAAGGTGGTCGACGTGCGCGTCGACGATCATCCCGAACCCCTTCGTGAACTGCGGCGCTCGCTCGACGTGGCGCGGGCCTACGACCACATGGTCGAGGGCGAGATCCTGCTCGGACAGCGCCGGCTCGACGAAGCGCTCGAGGCACATCGACGCGCCCTCGAACTGGCCCCCGAGCGCGCCGAAGTCGCCTTCTGGACCGCCGTGAGCCACGTTGCCGTCGGCGACGTCGAGCGCGCGCTCGAACTGTTCCGGCGGTGCTTCCAGCACGAAGGCGACTGGCGCGAACTCGTCGGGCGGCTGGTCGAGCCGGGAATCATGCCCGACGATCCCGAGCTGCTCGACCGCATCCGCTCCCTCTGACTCACTTCACGACGAAGGGGATCGACACCTCGCCGAGCATGCGGCCGCTCGAGGCGTCGACCACGTCGGCGCGGAAGCGCACCTTGCTCTGGTCCGCCGGCACGGGCTCGAAGTACAGATACCCGGCCACCCGGCCGTCGGGCGCGACGACGCCCTCGGGGATCGCGTGCTCGAGCATGGTCACGGTGGGGAGCTCGTAGTCCATCCAGTAGTCCTGGTAGTAGTGGTAGTAGTAGGGATCGTAGACGAAGCGTCCTTCGTACTGACCCAGGGTCGGGTAGACGGGACCCGTGTACGACGCCACCGTGAACCGACGGTACTCGAACACGGGATCGCTCATGGGCTGTGGGTTCTCGACGATCACCCGGTCGGTCACCTCGCCGTCGACCGCATACGGTGGCAGCGCGGCGAAGCGCCTGCCGTCGGCGGCGATCAGCGCGAACTCCTGGTAGCGCAGCCGCACGGGATGGTCGCTGCCGTTCTCGACCACCACCCGCACCGGGGTGACGTGCGTCTCCACGTCCGGATCGCCGGGCCAGGTGTTGGCCTGGGCGACCACGCGCACGTCCTCGATCTCCTCGACGGCGGCCTGGTCCATCCAGGCGACGTCGTCGGCACCGGGCGCGGGCCGGAGCACGGTCTGGCGCGAACAGCCCGCCGCGAGGACCAGGCCGAGGGTGAGGGTGATCGCGCGGAGGGTTCGGACACTGGGCGTCGTCATGGTGACTCCTCGGGGTGCGGGGCGGTTCAGGCGAGCACGGCACCGGCCGTGTCGAAGTCCTCGAGCCGGCCCACGAAGCGCTTCGGCTTCTCGGTGTAGATGCGCGCGCCGAGCCGGCGCGCGCGGTTGCGCAGGTCGTCGCTGCGGCGGTCGAGCAGGGCGAGGTAGGCCGGCATGCCTTCGACCTGGCCGAGTGCGGGCTCGTCGTGCAGGGTCTGGCGCAGGACGGCGCGGTCGTGGTCGTCGCCGAGCAGGTCGCCCAGGCGATCGGCCTCGTCGCGCCAGGCCTTCATCACCTCGGGCCACAGGGGCCGCAGCATGCGCGTGTGGTACCACAGGTACTTGGCGCGCTTGCGCCACTCGTGGAAGTTCTCGGGCGTGGGATCGTCGAGCGCCGTGGCCATGGCCTTGCGTCCGCGGCGGTAGACCTTCTTCACGCCACCGCCGACGGCGTCGAAACCGTCGGCATCGACGTGCAGGACGTCGAGTGCCGCGCGCCCGGTCTCGAGAGCCTGCCGGGCGTCGAGCAGGGCGGCCTCGACCCGCTCGCGCGGCGCCAGGCGTTCGCGCCGGGCCACGAGTGCTTCGCGCACGGGATCGAACGAACCGTCGACGATCTTGTCGGCGTAGGCCTCGACCACGTCGTCGAAGGTCTCGACCATGGCGTGGGCGTCGCGGAAGTCGGACAGCGGTCGCGCCGTGTCGCGCCAGTAGCGGTTCACGTCGCCGTACTGTCCGCCGAGCGCCGGACGGACCAGCCGCGCCACCGCCCGGAGCTTCTTGCACCGCTTGCGCACCTGGTGCACGCGGTCGTGCGGGTCGAGGTCGGCGGAGTCGATCTCGGCGAGCGCCTTGTCGATCTGCTCGCGGGCCATGCGCTTGACGCCGCGCTCGACCTTCTCTCCGGGCTCGAAGCGGTAACTCATCGCAGCCGGGCCTCGGCCGGGGGCACGATCGTGACCTCGGCCCGGCCAGGGCGGTCGAGCACCGCCTGGACCGTGGCCTCGATCACCACCGTCGGGGGTTCGGGAATCGTGTCGGGAGCGGTGTAGACACCCTCCGACGTGATGCTGCCCCGCGGCGGATCGCCGAGGATGGTCCAGCTCACACCGTCGGCGTCGGTGCCGTTGAGCAAGGCGTCGAAGTCGAGGCTCTCGCCCGTCGGCAGTTCGGCGATCTCGGGCACGACCCGGACCTCCGGACTGGTGTCGCCGGGCGTGCCCGTGTGCTCGTCGCAGGCGGCGAACACGGCGACCACGACACCGACGACCACGGGGAGCGCCCGGGAACCGGCGTGGATGCGTCTCATGGTGCGACCTCCTCCGTCCGGTCGCTCATACCGAGGGTGGCTGCGACCGGCCCCGGAAGATCCCCATGACCAGGGCCACGAGGAACAGCACCAGGAACAGGAAGAACAGCACCTTGGCGACGGTCGCCGCGGCCACCGCGATCCCGGTGAACCCGAAGACCGCCGCGACCAGCGCGATGACGAAGAACGTAACGGCCCAACCGAGCACGGCTGGCCTCCTTGCGTTCGGGGAATCTCGAAGTCGGGCTCAGGACGACGACTGCATGCGCTTCAGGCGCAGGTCGAGTTCGTCGAGCGCCCGGGCGGCCTCGCGCAGCGCCAGGTCCGATTGGTCGTCGATCTGGTCGCCGAGTGCGTCGATGCGCTCCCTGGCCTGCAGGTATTCGCTCTCGATGTCGCGGAGCTCGGCCGCATCCTCGATCCGGTCGCGCAGTTCGTTGATCCGCGTTCCCAGATCGTCGATCTTCTGCTGCAGGGCTTCGCGCATGGTTCTGCTCCGGGGCTTCGGGGTCCTGTCCCGTCGACACGGGTCAATGTGCCGGAACCGGACGCCGGTGGGAGCAGAGTACGAGCCGTACGGCCGCTTGGGTGGGTGCGCCGGACGAGGCCGGGGAATTCCCCGACCCCGTCCGAAGCGTGCCGGATCAGGTGTCCTCGAGGCCCCACTGAACCGCGTAGCGGACCATCTCGTGCCCGTCGGCGAAGTCGAGCTTGGTCTTGATGTTCTCGCGGTAGGTCTCGATGGTCTTCACGCTCAGGCTGAGCTCCTCGGCGATCTGGCGCGTGCTGAGTCCGCGTCCGATGCCTCGGAACACCTCCAGCTCGCGATCGCTCAGCCGGTCGATCGGCGAGTCGGTCGCCTCGTGACGTCCGTCGACCATGTTGTGGAGCATGCGGTCGGACATCTCCTCGCTGACGTAGATCTTGCCCGAGCGCACGCGACGCACCGCCTCGACGATGTAGTCGGTGGCCGACTCCTTCGACAGGTAGCCCAGCGCTCCGGCGTGCAGCGCACGCTGGGCGTAGAACTTCTCGTCGTGGGTCGAGACCACCAGGATCGGCAGATCGCCGTGCAGGGCCTTGAGGTTCTTGATCAGCTCGAGGCCGTCCATCCCTTCGAGGGACAGGTCGAGGACCAGGAGGTCGATCGACTCGTTCTCGAGGACCTCCATCGTCTCGTTGGCGTTGGCGGCCTCGGCCACGACCTGCAGGTCGGGCTCCTCGCTCAACAACTCGACCAGCCCGAGCCGCACGATCGGATGGTCGTCGACCACGAGCAGACGCGTGACGCTCGAGGTCACGTGGCTCGTCTTCGAATCGTCATGGCTCATCGTCTTCACTCCCGGAGATTCGGTGCTCACAGATCACCGTGGTTCCGGCCTGCGGTGCCGAACGCACCGCCAGGGTGGCACCGATGACCCTGGCCCGGTGTTCGAGAATCTTCAGTCCCATGCCGTCGACGTCTTCCGATCGCGGATCGAATCCGCAACCGTCGTCGGCCACGCGGAGCCGCACCATGTGCGCCTCGCCGTGCAGGTGCACGACGATCGCGTCGGCCTGCGCGTGGCGGGCGGCGTTCAACACGCTCTCGCGAGCGATCCAGTAGAATTGCAGGGCCTCTTCGGGCTCCAGCGCGTCGAAGATACCACGTTCGACCAGGCGGCAGTGCACGCCGAATCGTTCCGAGGTGGTCTCGACCAGGTTGACCAGGGCGGCGCCAAGCTCGTGGCCGTCCAGCTCGACCGGGTGCACACCGCGGGCGATGGCCCGGGCGCGGCGCAGGCAGACGCCCAGCGACTCGCCGATGCGGCCGAGGGCGGCTTCGTAGTCCTCGTCGGAGGCCGGCTTCCGGCGCTGCAAGCGGTCCACCGACATCTGCAGACCGATCAGGTCCTGGCACACGCCGTCGTGGATCTCGCGGCCGAAGTCGTGCTGTTCGGTCATCTCGAGCCGCTCGATGTGCCGTTCGAGTTCGCGCTCGCGCGTCACGTCGAGCGCGGTGACCACGATCTCGTCGTGCGAGCCGGTGATCCGGCCAGGGATGCGCGTGGACCACAACTGGAGCTGGATCTCGTCGTCGCCGCGCCGGAATCGATAGGAACCGTTCTCGATCGCGCGGTCGCGCAGGACCTCGGTGCGCAGGAGCTGCTCGCGGAGCCGCGCGCGATCGCGCACCGCGACCCGTTGCAGCCAGGGATGCCGGTTGTGCGCACTGGGCCGCCGCGGGTGCGGTTCGAGGTCGCTGGGTGCGAAGAACCGACGGCAGCGCGCGTTGGCGAACACGGTCGAGCCCCGGTCGGGGGCGTACACGTGCACCATCGTCGGTCCCGCATCGGTCATGCGCCGGACGAAGGCGTCGGTGGTGCGGCAGCGATCGTTCAGGCGTTCGGTGCCCACCACGGCGGCCAGGTCACGGACCACGATGCGAAAGCTCGTCTCGTCGTGCGGTTGCAGGGCGATCGGGCGGGCGAGGTATACCTCGAGACGTAGGGTCTCGTCCCAGGAGTCGGTCACGACGACGCCCCGGATGCCCCAGGCGCGAAGACGCGCCGCCGGCCCACGACCCTGCTCCATGAGATCGAGCGGCGACGAGGGGGCGCCCGCCTGCGGCAGCAACTCGAGGGCCCGCAGCACGTTACGATGGTTGAAGGCCGTGGAGTCCTCGGCGTAGCTCTCCCACACGTGATGCTCTTCGTCGAGCGTACGCAGGATCACCGCGTCGGCGTGGAGGGCTCGGCGCAGCACACCGATGGCGTCGGTGCACCCCGACGCCGAGGCCACCGTGCCGGTGCTCTGGACCGTCGTCAGCCAGGCCTCCGGGGACGCGAGTCCGTTCTGCGCTGGGGCTCGTCTGTCGATCGGCACGTACATCGGGTTCGTCGAGCTGCGGGAAGAGCGTCCGCCCGAACTTGCGGCCGATCACGCCCCATGACCATGGGGCCATCCCTGATGACGGTGACCACCCTTGACCGATTTCCGTCCAGCTGTTGTGGTGATTGCATACTGGGCGTAAGCAAGACGACGACGCGCGCAACGATCCCCGCCTCGCCCGCACGGCCTGCTGGCCGCGGGCGAGGGCGCACGGAGCCCGACACCATGAGAATCCGCGAGTTCATGACCGAGAATCCGGTGCTCGTCCGAAGACGAGCCACCCTGCACCGCGCAGCGCAGCTCATGCGCGACAGCGAGACCGGCTTCCTGCCCGTGATCAGCGATGCCGGCCTGATCGGAGTGCTGACCGACCGCGACGTCGTGGTGCGCGCCGTGGCCGAGGCCGTGAGTCCGCTCACGGGCTACGTCGAGGACGCCATGTCGGTCGGCGCGATCACCTGCCTGCCCGACGAGGACGTCACCACCGTCACCGATCGCATGGCCCGCGAGGGATGCCGTCGCGTCGTGGTCGTCGACACCTCGGACCTGCCGATCGGCGTGGTCTCGCTCGGCGACCTCGTCCAGGGCGACGGCGATTCGGAGCACGTGTCCACGCTGATCCGCACCGTCTCCGGCGACGGCAACGGATCCGACGGCACCCACTGATCTCCGCGCTCTCGGGCCCACCCTCGTGGATCGCCCGATGACTCCCCTCGGAGCCTTCCCGCCCCGCCCGGGGGACTCGCGCCGATCGTCCCCGACGGCGACGACTGCGAGCATCGGGTCGCTGACGAAGCGAACCCGATACTCCCGAGCACCGGGAAAAGGAGTCGACATGTCCGTCGCCAAGAACATCGAGATCACGGCCGCTTCGCCGAAGGGCTTCGAGGACGCGATCGCCAACGGTCTGAAGCGCGCGTCGTCCACCACCGAGAACATCCAGCGCGCCTGGATCAAGGAGATGTACGTGGACACCGACAACGGGAAGATCCACGAGTACCGGGTCAACATGAAGGTGACCTTCATGCTGAAGGAATAGTCCGCCGAGCCGGGACTCGCGCACTGGATCCGGTGCGCACGACGAAGCGGGGTGATCGGCCGATCACCCCGCTCGTCTCGTTCGGCCGGCAGACCGGATCAGGCGTAGCGAATCACCAGTGCGGCGATCCCGATGACCAGTAGCAGCCAGAAGAAGAGGCCGAAGAACGAAGCTGCCGCCTGCTCGGCCTCGATCTCGCCCTCGACGCGGGGCTCGCGGCGCGCCCGGGGCGGGCGCGCGGCCGTGGTGAGCGTGGCGATCAACAGCGCGACCATGACGCCGACGATCAGGAAGGGCGCCCAGTAGCCGCCCCACACGGGCGGCCCGAAGGGCGTCACCCACACACCGCCGGCCCAGACCATCAGGACGAGGACGACGAACAGCGCGATCAGCGATGGCCACATGCCCTCTTCCTCGCGGCGCGGACGCCGCCAGCCGGTGAGGCCCACGAGCACCACGCTGAGCACGGCGGCCACGAGGAAGGCGAAGAACAGATCGACCCAGAACATCGACGATCACCTCGGACTCACTGCGGAGCACCGGACTCGGCCAGCAGCTCCTCGACACGTTCACCGCTGATCTTCTCGTCCTCGATCAGCGCGCGGGCGATGCGGTCGAGACCGTCGCGGTGTTCTTCGATCACCTGGACGGCCCGCCGGTAGGACTGCTCGAGGATCGAGCGCACCTCGTCGTCGACCAGACGCGCCGTCGCCTCGCTGTTCTCGCGGCGCTGGGTGAGCTCCTCGCCCAGGAAGACCTCCTGGTCGGATCCCTGGCTCGACACCATCAGTCCGGTGTCGTCGCCCATGCCCCAGTCCACCACCATGCGGCGGGCCAGCGACGTGGCCTGGCGCAGGTCGTCCTCGGCGCCCGTGGTGGTGGTGTCGAGCGCGACGTTCTCGGCCGCGCGGCCGGCGAGCATGACGGCCAGGCGGTCGAGCATGTAGTCACGTTCGTAGACGTAGCGATCGTCCTCGGGCATCTGGTGCGTCGCCCCCATCGAGCGCCCGCGGGGGACGATCGTCACCTTGTGGATCGGATCGGCGTGAGGGAGCACGGCGCTGACGAGCGTGTGACCTCCCTCGTGGTAGGCCAGCAGTTCGACCTGCCGGTCGCTCAGGGCCAGGCCGCGGCGCTCCAGACCCATGAGAACGCGGTCGCGGGCCTCGTCCATGTCCGAGGGCTGGATCGCCTCGTGGTCCTCACGCGCGGCCGTGAAGGCGGCCTCGTTCAGCAGGTTCTGCAGGTCGGCCCCGCTGAAGCCCGGCGTGCCACGCGCGACCTGGTCGAGGTCGAGGTCGTCGGACAGCGGCTTGCCGCGCGCGTGGATCCGCAGGATCGCGGCCCGCTCGCGGCTGCTTGGCAGCTCGACGGCGATGTGGCGGTCGAAGCGGCCGGGACGCAACAGCGCGGGGTCGAGGATGTCGGGGCGGTTGGTGGCCGCCATCACGATGACGTTCTCCGAGGGCTCGAAGCCGTCGAGCTCACTCAGTAGCTGGTTCAGCGTCTGTTCGCGCTCGTCGTGGCCACCGCCCAGGCCGGCGCCGCGGTGACGCCCCACCGAGTCGAGCTCGTCGATGAAGATGATGCTCGGGGCATTCTTCTTGGCGTCCTCGAAGAGGTCACGGACACGCTTGGCGCCCACACCCACGAACATCTCCATGAAGTCCGAGCCGGTGATAATGAAGAAGGGCACGTCGGCCTCGCCGGCGACGGCGCGCGCGAGCAGGGTCTTGCCCGTGCCCGGAGGCCCCACCAGCAGCACGCCCTTGGGCACGGCCGCGCCGAGTGCCTGGAAGTGCCCGGGGCTCTTGAGGTACTGCACGAGCTCGCGCAGCTCGCTCTTGGCGCCCTCGGCACCGGCCACGTCGTCGAAGGTGGTCCTTTCGCGCTCCGGTTCGGCGCGTTTGGCCTGGCTGCGCCCGATGCTGAGCATGTTGCGCCCCTGCGAGGCCATCCCCCGCAGGAACAGGAACCCCAGCAGGAACAGGAACAGGAGCGGGGCCAGTCCGATGAGGACCGACCACCACGAGGTGTCGCTCTCGCGCTCGGTCTCGATCTCGACCTCGGCCTGACGCAGGTCGCTCAGCAGGTCCTCGTCGCCGAACGAGGGCAGGTAGGTGACGAACTGGTCGTAGCGCGTGCTGTCGCCGTTGCTGACGAACAGCGCCTCCTCACGCAGATCGCCGTCGATCTGCTCGCCCTTCACACGGACCTGCTGCAGGCGGCCCTGGTCGAGATGTTCGCGAAAGGTCGTGTAGGCGATCTTCGGCCCGTGGTCCGGACCGCCCGTGATCGCGCTCACGATCCAGTAGGCGATCACGA
This sequence comes from uncultured bacterium, assembly GCA_964593155.1. Lineage (GTDB taxonomy): Bacteria > Krumholzibacteriota > Krumholzibacteriia > JAJRXK01 > JAJRXK01 > JAJRXK01. Next base: position 11,152 of record CAZQHE010000049.1, on the reverse strand, counting down.
AGCTGAACAGCGCCCACAGGAACATCCGGCTGCGGTCGGGTCCCTTGTCCCCCTCCCCGTCGCGCGGCGGCGGTGACGACGGCTCACCGTGCTGTTCGTCGCGATCGTGGTGCTCGGAATCGTCCGCCTTGGCTCTGTGCAGCATCGGGAGTCCTCTCGTGGTGATCAGCGACGGACGGAGACCGCGTCGGCGCGCGGTGCACCCGCCGCTGCCCGTCGGATCCGGAGCGGCCCGCGCTCGGTCCGGCGCACACGCGCCACGCGGTTGGGGGTGCCCACGTCGGTCCACCCACAGTCGGGCACCGGAAGCACCGTCAGGCGATCGCCGAGGGGCTCGAGGACGTCGCGACTGAAGTCCTGCGTCGGGAGGAACTCGTAGAGCGAATCCAGTCCGTCGCCCTCGGCGTTCTCGTGGGCCTTCACGAACTCCCACAGCAGACGTGGAGTGGCCAGGTAGAAGAGGTTGAGCAGTGTCGAGGCGCGGGCGACCACGATCATGCTGTTCACCAGCGCTCCATCGGCGCGGAGTCCATGACAGACCTCGGCCCGGGGCTTCTCGACGAAGCGAGCGACCGCGCACAGGCCGGGTGCTCCGATCGACCGCGGGACGATCCAGCCGTACTCGATGTCACCGTCCGCCGGTTCCATTCCCAGCAGGACCAGACGATGGCTGTCGTCGCGAACGGCCGCCGTGGCCGTGGCCACGCTGCGGCGAAGGGTTTCGTCGTCGTCCACCCAGTGGTCACTGGGCAACACGACGACCACGGCGTTGCGGTCGCGTTCGATCACGCGCATCAGCGGAAGCAGCACACCGGCGGCCGTACCCCGGTTGGCCGGTTGCACGACCACGTTGCGATCGGGCAGGCCGTGGAACTCGGTCCGCCACCAGCGATGGTGGTCGCGCGCCACCACCGGAACGGCCCGGCGACGAGGAATCAACGGACCCATGCGGTCGAGAGTGGCGCTCAGCAGACTGCGCCGGCCGTCGAACTCCCAGAACTGTTTCGGAATCGGACGACCCGACCGGTCCGTGGCCAGACTGCGCACTCGTTGACCGTCACCACCGGCCAACACGATCGACCACACCTGATTCCACGTCATTGGGGGACTCCTTCTTCGTCGCGCACTCGATTCGACTCGTCCGACCGCCGGAATTGCAGGCTAGGAATCCGCGCCGCGGGACCACATCGGGCGAACACTGATTCGTGTCTCCGGGAACCGAAGTGCCGCCCGATCACCGCGAACGACCCGCTTCGTCCGCATCCACGAGGCGCTGCAGGACGTCGCTCAACTCCTGCAGTCGCTGGCCGGCGGCCTCGAAGTCCTCCTCGCCCTGCAGGCGCGCGTACTCGCCCAGAAGTTCGTTCGCCCGCCGGATCAACTCGCGGCGTCCGAGCGCGGCGACTCCCTCGGGCATGCCGGCGGTGTCGTCGAACAGGCCCTCGAGCGCGGCGTCGAAGGACTCGGCATAGCTCAGGTCGTCGCCGTGCATCACGGCCACCAGGCGCAGCTCGGGATACGCCGCCGTCTCCGCCTGCAGGTAGATCGGCTCGACGTAGAGCAGGGTCTCGTCGAGCGGGATCGCGAGCACGTTGCCGCGGATCACGTTCGAGCCGCGCTGGTCCCACAACGTGAGCTGCCCCGACAGGAACCGATCCTGATCGATCTTGGTCTCGACCTGCTGCGGACCGATCACGCGACGGTCCTTGGGGAACTCGTAGGCAAGGAAGCGCCCGTAGTTCGGAGGGTCGGACATGCCGGCGATCCAGCCGATCAGCACCTGGCGGTTCTTCGGCGTGAACGGCAGGATCAGGACGAACTCGACCTCGTCCGACCCCTGCTGCTCCCACATCACGTAGTAGGGTTCCACCGGCTGCACACCCGAGTAGTACTTCTCGGTGGCCCGTACCCACAGGTCCTCCTGGTTGTAGAAGACCTCGGGCTCCTGCATGTGGTACTTGGCCTGCACCAGGCCCTGCACGAGCAGCAGGTCCACGGGGTAGCGCACGTGGCGCTCCAACGCTTCGGGCATCTGCTCGCGGGGCGTGAACAGGTCGGGGAACGCCTTCTGCCAGGCCCGGACCAGGGGGTCGTCGGGCTCGAAGACATAGAGGTCGACGCTGCCGTCGTAGGCGTCGATCGCCACCTTGACCGCGTTGCGCACGTAGTTGGCCCCGTGCATCGAGGGCACGGTGGTGCGCTCGAGCCGGCGTGTGCGGTCGCCGTCGCGGTACTCGATCACCTCGCGCGAGGAGTAGGGTTCGCTGTAGGGGTAGCGATCGGCGCGGGTGTAGGCGTCGACGATCCAGTGCAGCCGCCCGTCGACGAGCACCACGTAGGGGTCGTCGTCGATCTCGAGGAACGGCGCGACGTTCTGCACGCGCTCGCGGACCGTCCGGTGGAAGAGTACCCGGCTGTCCTCGGTCGGGTACCCCGACACCAGCAGGCGCGTGCCGTCGAACTTCCATCCGTAGATCAGCTTCCGCCAGAAGCTGGTGAGCTGCACACCGCCCGTTCCGGCGTAGCGGTTGTAGACGTTCTCGTCGCCGCTCGGATGGTCGAACTCGCGCTCCTCGGTGTTCACCACCGCGGGTTCGTCGGTCAACTCGCCGTAATAGATCTGCGGGCGCTCGACACTCAACTCCTCGGGCTCCGCCTTCGGCGGGATGTCGCGCACGAGCAGGTTCGGCAGGCCCTGCTGGGTGAAGTCGCTCACCGTGGCCATGGTCAGGCCGTAGCCGTGCGTGTACTTGAAGCGGCGGTTGACGAAGGTCTGACTCTGCTCGGGAAGGTTCGACAGCTCGAGCTCGCGTGCCGACACCATCACCTGGCGCGTGCGGTCGCCGATCGCGTAGCGATCGATGTCGACGTCGGAGAACTCGTAGTACAGACGGATCTCCTGGAACTGCTTGTACACCGCGTCGAGGGCGCGCCAGTCCCACAGCCGGACCTCGTTCAGCAGGTCGCGGTTGTCGTCGACGGTGGCTCGGGTCAACTCCTCGCGCGCGGGGAAGCGCCTCTGCTCCACGCGGTCGAGCCCGAAGGCCGCGCGCGTGGCCGCGATGTTGTTCTCGATGTAGGGCCGCTCGAAGGTGATCTCGTTGGGTTCGACCACCAGCCACTGCACCAGGCGCGGGGCGACGCCCAGGGCCAGGATCCAGATCGCGGCGGTGCCCACCCAGAGGTGGCGCAGGCCGCGCAGGCCCCGGTCGGCGCCCTCGCCCCGGCGGCCTGCCCACGCCCGTACGGTCGGCGACCACGCCAGCAGACCCAGCGCCAGCGTGGCGACCGCCACGAGGATCTGTGCGGGCAGGCGGACGTGCACGTCGGTCCATCCCGGACCGGCCACCACGCCCCAGTCGGAGTTCAGGAGTTCGAAGACGGCGAGCACGCGGTCGAAGGTCAACACCACCGCCAGGGCGATCGTGCTGGCCAACAACGTGCCGAGGGGAATCTCCGACGCCGGCCGCAGACGCAGACGCTTCTCACCCGACTGCAGGCTCGCGAGCAGCGTCGCCCCCAGCGCCACGACCGCGGCCCAGGCCAGCAGTCCCTGCACGGCCGAGAGGAACGGAAGCGTGAACAGGTAGAAGCCCACGTCCAGGCCGAGCACCGGATCGGTGGTCCCCGCCGACACGCGATTCAGGTACAGCAACCATTCGTCCCAGAGACTCACGCCGGCCAGCAGGGCCCCGACCGCGCCCAGGATCCACGCCCCGCGACGCAGGCCCCGACTCTCGGGCGGCAGGGCACGGAGCAGCAACGCGACGACCGCGCCCACCAGAGCGGCGGCACCGACGATCATCACCACCCGCGCGCCGACCTCGGTCCAGAAGCGCTGGCCGAACCCCAGGGCGTCGAACCACAGCATCTCGCCCCAGAAGGACATCAGCGCGTAGAAGGCGACCGTGGCCACGGCCAGCGCACCGCCGCCGACCACGAGGCCGCGCACACCGCGACCCAGACCGCGCGTGACGAGCCAGACCGACGCGACGAGCAGCAGCAACAGCAGTCCGATGTACATGGTTCCCGTCCTCGGAAGGGGGCATCGCAGCGTCGACTGCTGCGGCTCCCCCAGGCTAGGAGCGCCAGGACCCTCGGATCATCGGGCGGGCCACCAGGGACGGGTCGTGAGAAGTCCGGGCGCCCGAAGTCCACCGGAGCTGCGATCGTCCCCCGGTGCCACCGAACCGAGGAGCAGGACGATGAACGTGACCGTCGACGTCCAGGGCGTGATGATTCCACGCCTCGGACTGGGCACCTACCAGTTGAAGGGCGACGACTGCCGCGAGGTGGTCGGAGCCGCGCTCGACATCGGCTACCGCCACGTCGACACGGCCGAGGCCTACGAGAACGAGGCCGAGATCGGCCGCACCCTCGAGAACAGCCGGATCCCCCGCGACGAGCTCTTCCTGACCACCAAGGTCTGGTGGACCCACCTGAAGGGGAACGAACTCCGCCGACACCTCGACGCCAGCCTCGAGCGGCTCCGCACCGACTACGTGGACCTCACGTTGATCCACTGGCCGAACACCGACCTCTCGCTCGGCGAGCCTTTGGAGGCCCTGCAGGAGTCGAAGGAGGCCGGGCGCACCCGACTGATCGGCGTGAGCAACTTCACCCCCGAGCTGCTGGAACGGGCCGCCGCGCTGGCGCCGATCGCCACGAACCAGGTGGAATACCATCCCTTCCTGGCCCAGGACGACCTGCGGACCCTGGCCCGACGCCTGGGCCACGTGCTCACCGCCTACTGCCCGATCGCGCGCAACCGCGTGGCCGACGATCCGGTGATCCAGCAGATCGCCGAACGCCACGAGCGCACCCCCGCCCAGGTCACGCTGCGCTGGCACCTGCAGCAGCAGGAGGTGATCGCCGTCCCCCGCTCGTCGAAGCGCACGCACCTCGAGCAGAACTTCGACGTGTTCGACTTCGAGCTCACCGACGGCGAGATGGAGTCGATCCACCAGCGGGCGCGCGGAGAGCGGATCGTCGATCCGGAGTGGGCCCCGGCCTGGTGATGCCGCCCAGCACCGACCGGGGCGACGCCCCACACGGTGTCGACGGAACCCACGGATGCGACGCCACACCGCGATTCGGCATCGTGTCGCAACGTTCCGGCGCGGGCGCCCGGCGCGATCGGGAGATCGCTCCCGGCCACGCGCGCCGCGTCCGCTCGAAGAGCCTCAGACACGGAGTGTCCACGATGTTCCCCACCAAGACCCTCCTCGTCGCGATCGCTGCGGTCGGCCTGCTGGCCACCCCGACGCTCGCGCAGGACCCCTACGAGATGGCCGACGACACCTGGATCAGCCTGAGCGGCGAGGTCGAAAGCGTGTCGGCCGACGAGTTCCTCCTGGACTACGGCGGAGGCATGGTGACCGTCGAGATGGACGACGGCGACCGCGACGCCGACGGCTACAAGCTCGTGCGCGGCGACGACGTCACGGTGACCGGAGTGGTCGACGACGACTTCTTCGAGGCCACCACCATCGAGGCCGGAAGCGTGTACGTCGAGAAGCTCGGGACCTACTTCTATGCCAGCACCGCCGACGAAGTAGACCGTTACATCACCATCCACGGCCCCACGGTGAACGCCACCGCGGTGGTGCAGGGAACGGTGACCGAGGTCCGCGACCACGAGTTCGTGGTCGACACCGATGCGCGGAGCATCACCGTGGACGTCTCGGACATGCTCTACAACCCGCTCGACGACACCGGCTACCAGCAGGTCGAGCCCGGCGACATGGTCAGCGCGAGTGGGACGGTCGACTACGATTTCTTCGAGGGCCGCGAGATCATGGCCGAGACCGTGACCACACTGGTCAAGAACTTCGACCCGCAGGCGTCGAAGTAGCAACGACACGGGCGATACGTTCCACGGCGACGAACGAGCCCCGGCCGGAGCGTTCCGACCGGGGCTTCGTCTCATGTGTCACGATCCGAGGACCGTCACGGCAGTTCCACCGGTAGTTCCTCGAGGGGGCACCGCCCCGAGTTCACGTCCAACCACTCGACGGCGGCCGCTCCGGTCGAGAACACCGCGACGTCCCCGTCGCCCACACCGTGCTTGAGCAGGTAGGCGAGCGCAGCGCTCGGCGGGTCGGGAGCCACGTAGGCGATCTTCGGGAAGCGTTCCCCGTACTCGTGGACCATCCAACGCGCGAAAGCGTGGATTCCCCGCGGATCGAAGTCGGCCTCGGCCACCAGCCGCAGGACCTTCGCGCCCGGGCGGAAGTGATCCGACTCCATCACGGCGCGCTCGAGTTCGCGGGCCTCGTCGAAGTCGACGGGCCCCTTCGTCTCTGCGACGAACAGATCGCAATGCGGCACGTATTCGACCTTCATGACCATGATCATCACCGCTTCCGTGGTGGAACTCGTGCGTTGGCGAAGAGGATGACGCGATCGGTGCCGAATCGCGTTGGGTGCGTCGCCAACGCATGGTCTGAGGACCGGCCCCATCTCCTGGGGCTTCCCCCCGGACAGCGACGAAGAAATCGTCCGACCCGGACCCGCGCGCGGCTTGCAGGTCCGAAGACCACCGCGACGATGACGACAACGGAGGAGATCCGCATGAGTGCCGAATCCCACGCCCGACGCAGCCTTCGACGCCACCGTGCCAGCCCGCCCGTACCGCGTCCGCGTCGGCGCCACCGGAGCGAAATCTACCGCCCGCCCGACGCGATCCTGGCCGCCCGCGAACGCGTCGCCGCGCTCCGCGCGCAGTTCGATCGGACGACCGATCCCGTGGTGCGGAGTGGGTGCCGCGCCCTCGACCAGACGCTCGACCGACTCGAGGCCACGCTGCGAGCGCGCGCCTGACCGAAGGAGGCTGCATCGCGGCGGCGAAGCGCGTACACTGCCGGAACCCCCAGCCCGGGAGTCGGATCGTGCGGAGCTTCGTCGTCGCCTTCGTCCTGTTGCTCGCGGCCTCGGTGCAGGCCGCCGAGGTCACGTTCACCTTCGCCCCGACGCAGCCGGTCGAGTCTGTGTCGGTGCGCGGCAGCTTCAACGACTGGGGCGAGACGCCCATGGAGAAGCAGGCCGACGGCACCTGGTCGGTGACCGTGGACGTGCCTCCGGGCGAGCACCAGTACAAGTACTACGTCGACGGACAGTGGCCGTCGGACATGGAGACCGGCCTGGACGGGGGACCCATGGACCCCGATGCCGAGGGCTACGCCGGCGACGGCTTCGGCGGGCAGAACGCCGTGCGCACCATCGGCGGGACGGCCCCGCCCCCGCCCTCGCTGCCCGAGGTCGGCGCCCGCCCCGAGGACCACCTTCGTGTCCACTACCTACGGCCCGACGGCCGCTACGACGGCTGGGGCCTGCACGTGTGGCAGGACACCACCGCCGACGTGGCCTGGGACCGTCCGCTCGAACCGACCGGCCGCGACGATCAGGGCGTCGTGTGGGACGTCCCGCTGAGCGACGCTCCCGAGCAGGTGGGCCTGATCGTGCACAAGGGCGACGAGAAGGACCCCGGCCCCGACCAGTTCGTCGACGTGAGTGAAGGCCTGCGAGAGGTGTGGATCGTGTCCGGACGCGAGAACGTCTTCGAGGAACGCCCCGACCTGGGTGCCCTGCCCACCGGCGACCTGGGACGCCGCGAGGCGCACTGGGTCGACGCCACGACCATCGTCTGGCCCGGCCTGCCCCCGCGCGCCGAGAGCCACGCCTTGCACCACGATCCCGACGGTGCGCTCGTGCTCGAGACCGACGGCATCCGTGGTGGCGAGTCGATCCCCCTGCGCCGCGACGGCACCTACGACGATCCCACCGGCCGCTTCCCCCATCTGGTGGGCGATGCCGTGCTGCGCATCGACGACCGCGAACGCGCGATCGGGTTCCTGCGAGGGCGCGTGGCGGTTTCGGCCACCGACGCCGACGGAGAGATCGCCGGCGCCACCGGCCTGCAGATCCCCGGCGTGCTCGACGACCTGTACTTCTTCGACGGACCGCTCGGCGTGACCTGGGACGGCGACCGTCCGACCCTGTCGGTGTGGGCGCCGACGGCGAAGCAGGTCCGACTGCTGCTCTTCGACGGTCCGCGCACCGCTCGCGAGACACGCACCGTCGAGATGCAGCTCGACGGCGGCGTATGGTCGGTCACCGGGCAACGAGACTGGAAGAACCTCTACTACCTGTACGAGGTCACCGTGTACGCACCGTCAACCGAGCGGGTCGAGGTCAACCGCGTGACCGACCCCTACTCGCGCGCGCTGTCCGCGAACTCCACCCGCAGCCAGATCGTCGATCTCGACGATCCCTCCTGGCAGCCCGAGGGCTGGGACGCCATGACCAAGCGTCCCTTCGATGCCTTCGAGGACATCGCGCTCTACGAGCTGCACATCCGCGACTTCAGCACCGCCGACGAGCGCGTCGACGCCGACCTGCGCGGCACCTACCTCGCCTTCACCCAGGACGGCTACGGGCGCCGGCACCTGCGGTCGTTGAGCGAGGCCGGCATCACGCACGTGCACCTGCTGCCGACCTTCGACATCGCCACCGTTCCCGAGCTGGCCGAGGATCGGGTCGAGCCCGGTGACCTGAGCGGTCTGCCGCCCGACTCCGACGAACAGCAGGCGGCGATCACCCGGGTGCGCTCGCGCGATTCGTTCAACTGGGGCTACGACCCCTGGCACTTCGGCGTGCCCGAGGGCAGCTACGCCACCGAGCCCGACGGCGGTGCGCGCCTGCTCGAGTTCCGTCGCATGGTGAAGGCGCTCGACGAGCTCGACCTGCGCGTGGTGATGGACGTGGTCTACAACCACACCCACGCCAGCGGCCAGAGTCCGGTGTCGGTGTTCGACCGGATCGTTCCGGGCTACTACCACCGACTCGACGAGCGCGGCAACGTGCACACCAGCACCTGCTGCCAGAACACCGCCAGCGAACACCTGATGATGCAGAAGTTCATGGTGGACGACGTGGTCCACTGGGCCACGAACCATCGTATCGACGGCTTCCGCTTCGACCTCATGGGTCACCACATGAAGTCCGACATGGTGGCCGTGCGCGACGCGCTGCGTTCGCTCACCGTGGAGGAGCACGGAGTGGACGGCTCGAAGATCTACGTCTACGGCGAGGGATGGGACTTCGGCGAGGTGCAGGGCAACCAGCGCGGCATGAACGCCACCCAGCCGAACATGGCCGGCACCGGCATCGGCACCTTCAACGACCGCATCCGCGACGCCGTGCGCGGAGGAAGCCCCTTCAGCGACCGCCGCGAGCAGGGCTACGCCACCGGGCTGGGCGTGATGCCCAACGGCATGCCCGGCAGCGACGACCTCGGACGTCTGCGCGACCTGGCCGACCGCGTCCGTGCCGGTCTGGCCGGGAACCTGCGCGACTTCCGCTTCGGCAACCGTCGTGGCGGGCAGCTCGGTGCCTACGCCCTCGATCCGCAGGAGTCGATCCAGTACGTGTCGGCCCACGACAACGAGACCCTGTTCGACAAGGTCCAGCTGTCGGCCCCGCGGACGGCCTCGATCGACGAGCGCGTGGCGATGCACCAGTTCGCCCTGGGGATCGTGACCATGGCCCAGGGCGTGCCCTTCTTCCACGCCGGTGGCGAACTGCTGCGCAGCAAGTCCATGGACGCCGACAGCTACGACTCGGGCGACTGGTTCAACCGGCTGGACTTCTCGGGGGCGACCACCACGTGGGGCGCGGGCCTGCCGCCGGCCGAGAAGAACCGCGATCGGTGGGACATCATGCGCCCGCTGCTGGCCGACCCCGACCTCGTCCCGACCTCCGAGCACATCCTCGACACCGCCGGCTTCTTCCGGCGCATGCTGCGGGTGCGCTTCGGCTCGCCGCTGTTCCGTCTGCGTACGGCCGACGAGATCCAGCAGCGCGTGCTGTTCCCGTCCACCGAGGCGCCCGGGCTGATCGCCATGCACGTGCTCGACGTGGGCGAGGGTGTCGAGGATCTCGACCCGGACGTGCGGCAGCTCCTCGTGCTGTTCAATCCCGACCGCGAGGAGGCGACCTTCGGCGACGGCCGGTGGACGCGCTTCGACATGCAGCTCCATCCGGAGGTGGACGCCGGCGTGGGTTCGTTCGACCGCGACACGGGGACCTTCACCGTGGCACCGCACGGGATCGCGGTGTTCGTGGAGCCGCAGTAGGCGACGACACACCTCATCGGACGGGCAGGAGGGCCGGATCGATCGACCCGGTCCTCCTGAGTGGACTCAGGGTAGCTCGGAGACGTCTGCGGAGAAGAGCGCCCAGTCCTTCGACACTCCGGCTCCCTCTTCGGCCTGCACCAGGGCGTGGTACCGCTGCCCGGCCGCGTCGACGAAGACGAACCGTCCCCACGTCGTCGCGAAGACCGCGCCGCCAGTGCCGTCGGGCACGAAGAAGGGCGGAAGATCGACCACGCCCTGCCGGCCCAGGAATTCCGTGTCGTAGACGTGCAGGCCTGGATCGGGATCGGCCGACCAGGTGTCCTCGCGGAAAGCGAGGATCACGCCTGCCGACGACGAATGCTCGGCCCAACGGACCAGCCCGGCTCCAGAGAGGTTCCCGTTGTAGGTCATGTCCTCGCTCTGCACGGTGGACGACCGGAAGACGTTCCCGCTCCGGGCGAAGAGCCGGCTGCCGTCGTCGGCGATCCACACGTCGCCCGAGAAGGCATAGTCCCCGTGGTACGGCGAGTCGTACATCACCTGCGCCGTACCACCGCGAATGTCGTACTTCTCGAAGTCCGACGGCGAGAGGCCTCGGTTGGCGCCGTAGATGTAGTCGCCAGACGGGTGCAGTCTGCCGACCGTTCCGGCGTAGATCGACCAACCACCGCTGTTCGTCTCGGTGCCGGTCGCCAACTCGATGCACCGGATCGACTCCCACTGGTCCGTGCGCGGGAATACGTAGAAGTATCCGTTCCCGGCGAGCACCACGTCGATGGCATTGGTGGTCACTGCGTAGGTGTCGACGACCTCGCCGCTCACGAGATCCACCAGCGTCACCACGCCGTCGTGTCCCACCGCGGCCTGCGTCCCGTCGGGGCCGATCGAAACGCAGCTCGGCGTCAACGCGAGGTCCACGGCGATCTCGTCGCCGGCCGTCGGATCGATCACGTGCAAGCGATCCGGCGCCGACGACACCGTGACGATGCGGTCGCGGTTGCGGTCGTGGTTGC
>CAZQHE010000048.1:0-27615 GCA_964593155.1 uncultured bacterium | reverse complement strand
GTTCTCCCCACGCTCGAGCACGACGCCCCGGCCGATCGGCAGGATCTGCGGCTCCTCGGCCATGTCCACCCCGGTTCCGTTGCCCCGCGGATAACGGAACGCGATCGGGCCGTCGTCGTAGTCCAGGGCCGTGGCCATCATGTGCTGCAATTCGTCCTCGTTGCGCGGAGCCATCACCACCATCTCGGGGATGCAGCGCAGGTACGCGAGGTCGAACACACCGTGGTGTGTCGGTCCGTCGGCACCGACCACACCGCCGCGGTCGAGCGCGAAGACCACGTTGAGCTTCTGCAGGGCGACGTCGTGGATCACCTGGTCGTAGGCGCGCTGCAGGAAGGTGGAGTAGATCGCCACCACGGGTTTCATCTCACGGCAGGCGAGCCCCGCGGCGAAGGTCACCGCGTGCTGCTCGGCGATGCCGACGTCGAAGAAGCGATCGGGGATCTCCTCGCGGAACGGCACGAGCCCCGTACCGTCGGGCATGCCCGCGGTGATCGCGACGATGCGGCGGTCCTCCTTCGCCGCGGCCAGGATCTGCGAGCCGAACACGCCGGTGTAACTCGGCGCCGCCGCGGGATCGGGCTTCTTCTTCTGCACGCCCTTGGTCGGATCGAACTTGCTCACACCGTGGTAGCGCAGCTTGTCGTTCTCGGCGAAGGAGTAGCCCTTGCCCTTCTCGGTGACCACGTGCAGCAGGACCGGTCCGCTGAGACGCTTGACGTCTTCGAGCGTCTCGCACACCAGCTCGAGATCGTGTCCGTCGATCGGACCGAAGTACCGGAATCCGAGCGCCTCGAACAGGTGGCCGGGGGTCATGAAGGTCTTCAGACTCTCCTTGGCCTTGTGTGCGAACTGCTGCGCCACGCCGCCGCCGGGCAACCGGCCGAGCAGGTCCCAGACCTGGGCCTCCAGACGATTGTACAGACGACCCGAGGTGATCTCGGTCAGGTAACGGTTGATCGCGCCGACGTTCGGACTGATCGACATCTCGTTGTCGTTCAGGATCACGAGCATGTCGGTGCCCGTGTCGCCCACGTTGTTCAGACCCTCGAAGGCGATGCCGCCCGTCATGGCACCGTCGCCGACGATGGCCACCACGCCGTGGCGTTCCTTGCGGAGGTCGCGCGCCTTGGCGTAGCCCAGCGCGGCGCTGATCGCCGTCGACGCGTGGCCCACGCCGAACATGTCGTGCGGACTCTCGGTCCGCTTCGGAAAGCCCGACAGGCCGTCCCACTGTCGGATCGTGTCGAAGCGGTCGCGCCGGCCGGTGAGCACCTTGTGGCCGTAGGCCTGGTGGCCGACGTCCCACACGATCCTGTCGCGCGGGGAGTCGTAGACGTGGTGCAGGGCCACGGTCAGCTCGACGACTCCGAGGCTCGCACCGAGGTGGCCCCCCACGGAGCTGACCACCTCGATGATCTCCTCGCGCAGCTCGTCGGCGAGTTGCTGCAGTTCCTCGCGGCCGAGTCCCGAGATCTGGTCGGGGGACTCGATCTGTTCCAGTAGACTTCGCTTGGTCATCGATGCTCCTCGGGGCGAACACTCGCACAAGGATAACGAAAACACCGGGATCCGGCCGAGTCCGGATTCCGTCCGATCAGCCCGGCCTCCAGGTCAGGCCCGCCAGCAGGCCCAGGACCATGCCGACGCCCACGTGCAGCGGCCGGTGCCCGCGGTCGCGCAGGATCTCGGTCACCGAACGGGTCCACTCGGGCCGGTCGCTCGTGTCCAGCGACCGCGCCACCAGCGCGGTCGAGCGGCGTCCCCGGTCCACGGAGCGCTGCACCCGGACCACGTCGTGCAGGACCACGCCCGAGAACACCATGGCGCCCGCGAACAGCGGCGAACGCAGTCCGACGTCCAGCGCGACCACCGTGCACAGGCACGAAAGGGTGACGGCGTAGAAACTCGGCAGTCCATTGGTGGTCACCAGCACCCGCAGCGACGGGCGCCGGTTGGCGATGCCGTAGAGCACGAACTTCAGCAGCTGTGCCCCGACTCCCGCCGCGATCACCAGCTCGTAGGGTGCGACTCCGAACCCGGAACCCATCAGCGTCCTCGGTCCACCAGGCGGCGCGCCAGCGCGCGCACGCGTTCGTCGGCCACTCCGGTCCCCTCGAGCTCGGACACCGCCTCTTCGAGGCGCCGGCGCGCGTCGGCCCGCGCACCGTCGACGCCCAGCTCTCCGACCGCCGTGAGCTTTCCCTGGGCGGTGTCCTTGCCCACGCTCTTGCCCAGCTCCTCGGCGCTCACCGTCACGTCGAGGACGTCGTCGACCATCTGGAAGGCCACGCCGAGCTCCTCGCCCGCGGCGCGGACCCGTTGCAAGCGGTCGTCGTTCGCGCCCGCGCAGGCCGCCCCCATGGCCGCGGCCGCGCCCAGCAGGCGTCCGGTCTTCAATCGATGGATGCGCAGCATGTCGCCAGCGTTCCCGGTGGCCTCGAGGTCGAGCTGCTGTCCCGAGGCCATCCCGTGTCGTCCCGAGGCCGCGCTCAGAAGCGCGATCAGACGGACGGCCAGCTCCGGCGGCCGCACCGAGCCGAGCAGGCCGAAGGCCTCGGTCTGCAGGGTGTCGCCGGCGAGGACCGCCGTGGCCTCGTCGAAGCGCCGGTGACACGACGGCTGGCCGCGGCGCAGGTCGTCGTCGTCCATGGCCGGCAGGTCGTCGTGGATCAACGAGTAGGTGTGGATCATCTCGAGCGCGCACGCGGCCGCCCAGACCGCGTCGCCGCGCTCCCCCCCGGCGGCGTCGTGGACCCAGAGGCAGAGAACCGGGCGTAGGCGTTTTCCGCCCCCGAGGAGGCTGTATCGCATGGCGTCGACCAGGCGTCCGGCCGCGGTGTCGTCGTCACGCGGCAGGCGACGGTCGAGGGCGGTCTCGACCGCGGCGGCCTCGTCGGCCAGGAGCCGGTCGAGATCGATCACGCCGCGCCGACCTCGCCCGTGTGTCGGCGTTCGAAGGCGTCGACGGTGTTCTCGAGCAGCATGGCGATCGTCATCGGACCCACCCCGCCCGGCACGGGCGACAGGTGGCCGGCCACCGCGGCCACCTCGGGATGGACGTCGCCGACCAGGCGTGCCCCCTTGGGGTGCGAGGGGTCCTCGACGCGATGGATGCCGACGTCGATCACGGCCGCACCCTCGCGGACCCAGTCGCGACGGACCATCTGGGGTTGCCCGGCGGCGGCGATCAGGATCTCGGCCTCGCGGCACAGGGAGGCCAGGTCGCCGCTGCGACTGTGCGCGAGGGTCACCGTGGCGTCCACGCCCTTCGTCGACAGCAGGACCTCCATCGGACGCCCCACGATGAGGCTGCGGCCGAGGACCACCGCCCGACGACCGGAGATCGGAACGTCGTAACGCTGCAGCATGCGCAGGCAGCCGAGCGGCGTGCACGGCACGAAGCGCGGCGTGCCACTGGCCAGGCGCCCCACGTTGTCGGGGTGGAGGCCGTCGACGTCCTTGGTCGGGTCGATCCACTCCCGCACCCGGGCGGGGTCGACGTGGTCGGGCACGGGCAACTGGACGAGCAGACCGTCGATGGTCTCGGCCTCGTTCACCCGCCGGACGGCGGCGTGCAGCTGATCGGCGCTCGTCGTGACCGGCAGGGTGACGACCTCGCTGTCGATCCCCGTCTTCTCGCAGGCCTTGTGCTTGTTGCGCACGTACACCTGGCTCGCCGGGTCCTCACCCACCAGCACCACCGTGAGCGCGGGCCGCCGGCCGAAGCGCTCCGCCAGCCGGGCGACACGCTCGGCCAGCGCTGTCCTACGCTCGTGGGCCAGGGCCTTGCCGTCGACCTTCACGGCCTCGCTCATGACCATCCCTCCGGATCGAGCGGCACGTCGAGACGCTCGACCGCCGTCGCGTGCCCGCTCCACTCGTCGACGTCCACACGCAGGCCACACAGGCGCGCGTCGTCCCGTGCCACTTCGAACCGCGACGGCATGCCCGTCAAGAATTTCCTGAGGACCGTGTCGGCGTCCATGCCGATCACCGAGCGGTAGGGCCCGGTCATGCCGAGGTCGCTCTGGTAGGCCGTGCCCTGCGGCAGGATCCGCGCGTCGGCGGTGGGAACATGCGTGTGCGTGCCGACCACGATGCTGACGCGCCCGTCGGCGTACTCGCCCAGCGCCTGCTTCTCGCTCGTGGCCTCGGCGTGGAAGTCCACCACGAAGAGGTCGGCCTCGCCGTCGAGCTCCTCGAGCTTGCGGTCGAGGGCGCGGAAGGGCGAGTCGACGGGGTTCATGAAGACCTGACCGAGCAGCGAGAGCACCGCCACCCGGATCTCGCCGACCTCGACGACCACGTGGCGCGGGCCCGGAGCCCCGGGGGCCGCGTTCGCCGGGCAGGCGAGCCGCTCCGCACCGCGGAGGTAGTCGTCACTGCCCTTCTTGTCCCAGATGTGGTTGCCGCCGGTCATGACGTCGACCCCACCGCGCAGGACCTCACGGCCGATCGACTCGGTCAGACCGAAGCCCCCCGCGGCGTTCTCGACGTTGCACACGACGAGGTCGGGGCGCTGTTCGTCGCGCAGCCGGGGAAGCAGCTCGCGCAGCGCCACGCGGCCCGGCCGACCCACGATGTCGCCGATCAGGAGGATGCGCATGCCGGAGATCCAGGGGGTGGCGGCCGCGTCGGGCGCGGTTCCGGGTCGAGGTGTACGAGAGGAGGCCCCGCGGAGCCGTGTGCGCGAAACCGGCTCGAACCGATTTCGACCAGGTGGATGCCCTACCGAGACGATCGAGCCTTCCCTTGCGGACTCGCTCTCCCGCCCCGGACGGCGGGCTTCCGTGGTTGGAGTGTTGGCTCAGCGCTGTTGGCGCATCACGCACCCAGCAGGGTGTCTCCTCTCGAATCGAAAATCCGGCACGGGGCCGCCGCTCAGGCCTGCCCCCGTTCCGAATCTGGGTCCGTCGGCTCGGTTCCGCCATCGACGGCGTCGGAATCGTCCGAGGAGGCCGATTCGGCGTCGCCGATGGTCCGCTCGAGCTCGCTGGCCAGCCGCCGCGCCCGCTCGTGGACCTCGTCGCTACCCTCCGACCGCGCCTCCCGTTCGCGGAAGAGCTCGTCGGTGATGTTCAGGGCCGCGAGGATCGCGACCCGCAACGACGTGACCTGACTCGACGCGCGCGCGACCTCGCGCATGCGACTGTCGAGGTACGCGGCCACGCGCTCCACGTGCTCCGGATCGTCGTCGGAGCGCACGGTGTAGCGTTGACCGTAGATGTGTACGGTCGTCGTCCCCGGTTCCACGCGGAACCTCCCCGGACCGCGCTCAGTGCTCGGGCGCTTCGTCCAGCTCGCCGAATCGACGCAGAAGGTCCTCGACCCTCCGCTCGATCTCGGCCCGGCGCGTTTCGTATTCCTCGCGCCCCACGCTGTTCTGCCGCACCTGCTCGAGTTCGTCGACCAGACGCGTGTGCGTGCCGCTCAGCTCCTCGACCTGCTGTTCGAGCTGCTCGCGCTGCCGCGCGAGCGCGTCCCGCTCCTCCTGCAGCTCGCGGATGCGGCTGATGGCCTGTTCCACCCGGCGTTCGAGGTGTTCGAAGGCGTCGCCGTCGATCATGTCGTCGTCTCTCCCGGTTGCGGTGCCGGCCGCAGTCTATGCGGTGGGGCCGGTCGCGGGCAAGCTCAGCCCTCTCCACCCCCCGACCGCAGCCGGATTCCGTGGCGCTCCTCGAGGGCCGCGAGCAGCCGCGACACCTGCTTGTCGACGTGCTTGTCCTTGAGGGTGCTCTTGGGGCTGCGCAGGGTCAAACGCACGCCGTAGGCCGCGGTTCCGCCGGGCAGATCGTCGCCCCGGTAGACGTCGAAGAGCTCGCACGACTCGAGCAGTGGGTCCAGGCTCTCGACCACGGTGGCCTCGATCTCCGCCCACGCCACGGACTCCGGGACCACCAGACTCAGGTCGCGCCGCGACGGCGGGAAGGCCGAGAACGGCGTGTAGCGCGCGACCCCCTCCGACGTGGCCACGAGGGCCTCGAGATCGATCTCGGCGATCAGGACCACGTCGTCGACGTCGAGCGCCCGACGCACCGCGGGAGTGATCTCGCCGACCAGACCGAGCCGCTGTTTCCCGCTCTGCAGCTCGACCGCCGAGCCCTCCCGCAGGTACGGTTCGCCGGCGACCGGGCGCCGCGTGCATTCGATCCCGAGCCCACCCAGGACACCCTCGAGGTCTCCCAGCGCGTCGTAGGGATCGGCGGGACGGCCCGGTTCGTCGGGATGGAGAGGCCTGGCGGGTCCGCTCCACGCCACGACCAGCTGCTCGCGCTCTTCGGGGAGGGTCTCGCCACTGCGCCCCTGGTAGGTGCGTGCGATCTGGAACAGCCGGATCGGCCCGGTCCAGCCGCGTCGACGATTCCGCTCGACGGTACGCGCCATCTCCGGCACCGCGGTGGTGCGCAGCCGGGCCTCGCCCTGGACCACGGGATTCAGGACCGCGACCGTCGACCGCCGCGGATCGTCCGGCGCCAGATCCAGGGCGTCGGGATCGTCGTCGCGGAAGAAGGCGCTGCCCATCATCTCGTGGAAGCCGCGCGCCGCGAAGGCCTGCCGCAGCCGTTGGAAGAACACCTCCCCGTGGCCGCGGGCCGCCGGTGCCACCATGGGCACCCGCGCGCGCTCGGGCAGCTGGTCGAAGCCGTGGTGACGGCCGATCTCCTCGATGACGTCGACCTCGACCAGCAGGTCGTGGCGAAAGCTCGGTGGAGTGACCCGCACGCCGGGCTCGTCGCCATCGATCGCCTCGACGCCGATGTCGAGTCCACGCAGGATCCTCGTCACCTCGTCCCGTTCGATGTCCACACCGAGCAGGCGCCGGATCTGCGACAGACGCACCGGGAAGGACTCCGGCTGCTCCGGGCGCCGTCCCGTGGCCTCGATCACCACGTCGTGCACGCGACCTCCGGCCACTCGTTCGATGAGAGCGGCCAGGCGGGCGCTCGCCCACGGCACCAGGTCGTGGTCCACGCCACGTTCGAAGCGGTAACTGGCATCGGTCGACAGGGTCTCGGTCCGGCGGCCACGCCGCACGGTCTGCGGGTCGAACACGGCCACCTCGAGCAGCAGGTTCTTCGTGCTCTCGTCGACCTCGCTGTCGGCGCCGCCCATGATCCCGGCCAGGGCGAGTCCGGCCTTCTCGTCGGCCACGAGCAGGTGATGGTCGTCGAGCGTGCGTTCGGTGTCGTCGAGGGTCGTGAAGCGCTCGCCCGCGTCCGCGCGCCGCACGACGATCGTCTCACCGCGCACCTTGTCGCGGTCGAAGCAGTGGTTCGGATGTCCGCATTCGTGTAGTACGTAGTTGCTGGCGTCGACGATCGCGTTGATGGGACGCTGCCCGATGGCCAGAAGCCGTCGGCGCATCCACCACGGCGAGGGTCCGACGTCGACCTCGTCGATCAGACGACCGCGGAAGCGCCAGCAGCCATCGGGGTCGTCGATACGGATCCGCCAGCCCGTGTCCTCCTCGACCACGGGCACGTCGACGGCGACCTGGGGGATCCGCAGCTCGCCGCCGTAGTAGGCCGCCAGCTCGCGCGCCACGCCGATGTGGCTGAGCCAGTCGGGACGGTTCGGCGTGACCTCGAACTCGATCACCGTGTCCTGCACACCGTACGACTCGTCGAAGGGCGTGCCCGGCGCGGCCTCGGTGTCGAGCACCATGATGCCGTCCTGGGCCTGGCCCAGGCCGAGTTCCTTCTCGCTGCAGATCATGCCGAGCGAGACCTGTCCACGGATCTTGCTCTTCTTGATCCGGAAGTCGCCCGGCAGCACGGCGCCCACCTTGGCCACCGGAACGCGCTGGCCGGCGGCGACGTTCGGCGCGCCGCAGACGATGCCCAGCGTCTCGCCCCCGACGTCGACCCGGCAAACCCGCAGACGGTCTGCATCGGGATGCGGCTCGGCCTCGATCACGTGGCCGACGACGACGTCGGGGAAGGACAGGTCGAAGTGCTCGACCTCCTCGACCTCGAGCCCCAGCAACGTGAGGCGTTCGCAGATCTCGTCGAGGTCGTCGGGCAGGTCGACGAGTTCACGCAACCAGTTCAGGGAAAGCTTCAAGGGTGGATCCTCCGGTGGGCGTCGCGCGCGAACCGATCAGAACTGCCGCAGCAGGCGGATGTCGTTGTCCAGGAGCAGGCGGATGTCGTCGATGCCGTGGCGGACGAGGACGATGCGTTCCACGCCCATGCCGAAGGCGAAACCGGTCCACCGCTCGGGGTCGACGTCGGCGTTGCGGAAGACGTTCGGGTGGACCATGCCGGCGCCCATGATCTCGAGCCAGCGGCCGCCACGTTCGCTCTCCCACCACAGGTCGACCTCGACGCTCGGCTCGGTGAAGGGGAAGAAGTGCGGACGGAAGCGCAGGGTCTTCTCTTCGCCGAAGAACGTGCGCACGAAGTGGTGCACGGTCGACTTGAGGTCGGCCAGCGAGACGTCGTGGTCGACGAGCAGACCCTCGATCTGGTGGAACTCGGCCGCGTGGCTCGCGTCGGGCTGCTCCTGCCTGTACACGCGTCCCGGCACGACCACGGCCAGCGGTGGCTCGGTCTTACGCATGGTGCGGATCTGCACCGGAGAGGTCTGCGTGCGCAGGACGACCTCGTCGTTCACGTAGAAGGTGTCCTGCAGGTCCCGGCTCGGGTGGTCGTCGGGAAAGTTCAGCGCCGTGAAGTTCAGCGCGTCGAGTTCGACCTCGGGACCGCCGACCCGGGTGAAGCCCAGGCCGTGGAAGATGTCGCAGATCTCCTCGATCACCTCGTAGACCGGGTGCAGGCTGCCGCGCACCGCACCGCGGGCCGGAAGCGTGAGATCTCCGGTGAAGGGCGCGGCATCGCGCCGCGCGCGCAGCGTTTCCTGCCGCGCGTCGACGGCCTCCTGCAACGCGATCTTGGCGCGGTTCAGCGCCTGACCCGCCGCGGGGCGCTCGTCGGCCGGCATCGAACCCAGGCCGCGCAGCAGGCGCGTGAGTTCGCCCTTACGCCCGAGATAGTGCACGCGCAGGGCGTCGAGTTCGTCGAGGTCTTCGGTGGCGTCGATCCGAGCGCTGGCCTCGCGGACGAGGGCGTCGATCTCCTGCTGCACGGTCCGGTCCTCCGGAGTCGGTTCGGAACGAGAGCGCCTCGACCCCCTTGCGAGAGCCGAGGCGCGCGGAAACGGCGGGGCCACGCCGGTCGGGAGTTCCCGACGCCCGGGTCAGGCCTCGGACTGGACGTTCTGCTTGGCGATCTCGGCGAGGCGGGCGAAGCCCTGCTCGTCGTGGACGGCGATGTCGGCGAGGACCTTGCGGTCGATCTCGACGTCGGCGGCCTTCAGACCGTGGATGAAGCGGTTGTAGCTCAGACCGTGCAGACGGGCCGCCGCATTGATCCGCGCGATCCACAACTGGCGGAAGTTCCGCTTCTTCTGACGACGATCACGGTAGGCGTAGGCCAGCGCGCGGTCGACCGACACGGTCGCGGTGCGGTGCAGCTTGCTGCGACCGCCGCGGTAACCGCGGGCCTTCGACAGGATCTTGTTGCGGCGCTGACGGCTGGCGGAATTGTTCGTGGCGCGGGACATGGTTCCAAGTCTCCGTGGTGGTGAGGATCGATGACCCGGCGACTAGTTGCCGGCCAGCATGCGCTTCACACGCGACTCGTCGGCGTGGTGCAGCAGCGTGGTCTTGCGCAGGTTCCGCTTCCGCTTGGGCGACTTCTTCGTGAAGATGTGCCCGTGGTAGGCCTGCTGACGCCGGACCTTGCCCGTTCCCGTGCGCCGGAATCGCTTCATGGCGGCGCGGTTCGACTTCATCTTCGGCATGTTCGTCACTCCTGACTTCGGTTCGGCGCGCAACACGCGCCCGACGTCTAGGCCTTCTTCTTCGGCGACAGGATCAGGCTCAGGTTCCGACCTTCCATCTTCGGATCTCCGTCCATCATGGCCTCGTCCTGGAGATCCTCGAGCAGACGCGCGACGATGCGCTCGCCCAGCTCGAGATGGGCCATTTCGCGACCGCGGAAGCGCACCTCGATCTTGACCTTGTCGCCCGCCCGGAGGAACTCGACGATGTGCTTCTTCTTGAAGCTGTAGTCGTGTTCCTCGGTCTTGGGCCGGAACTTGACCGTCTTGACCTTCTGCTGGTGCTGTTTCGCCTTGGCGCGCTTGGCCTTCTTGCTCTCCTCGTACCGGAACTTCCCGTAGTCCATGATCCGGCACACGGGAGGCCGGGCATTGGGCGCCACTTCGACGAGGTCGAGCCCGCGCTCGCGCGCGAGGTCGAGGGCTTCGTTGCGGTCCAGGATTCCGAGCTGATCGCCGTTCTCGTCCACCACCCGCAGCTGCGGAATGCGGATCATCTCGTTGACGCGCGTCCGGTCCTGTTGGTCCCGCGAATCACGCGGAAATCCTCTGGCGATGTCGAACTCTCCTCTCGATCCCGGTCGGAACCGGGGTCCTGGGAACAAGAAAACGAGCAGGGATGGCCTGCTCGTCGCACGCTCCGCCGCCGGACGGCCAGTGCCGTCGGACGCGGATCGGACCGGGCCGGATGCGCATCGGTGGCGCTCCGCCCGGTGAGAAGCGGGCCTTCTGCTTGTTCGTCTGTTTGGTCTGTCTACCGTCCGCGCGGCACCCGCCGCACGGACGGTAGAAGCTAGTCGAGGGGCTCGTTCTCGTCAAGGAGTCGACGGACGATCTCGCCGACCTCCATCGTCCCCTGGTCCTCGCCGCCGTGGCGCCGGACGGTCACCGTGCCGTTCTCGGCCTCGCGCCCCCCGACCACCAGCATGGCCGGCACCTTGGCCAGCTCGGCCTCGCGGATCTTGCGCCCGATCTTCTCGTCGCGGGCGTCGAATTCGGCTCGCAGGCCCGCCCGACGAAGCTGGTCGGCCACCTTCTTCGCGTACTCGGCCTGGTGCTCGCTCACCGGCAGCACCGTGGCCTGCACCGGGGCCAGCCACAGCGGGAAGGCACCGGCATAGTGCTCGGTGAGCATGCCGATGAAGCGCTCGAGCGAACCGTAGATCGCCCGGTGCACCATGAAGCAGTTCTTCCTCTCGCCGTCGGCGTCGACGTACTCCACCCCGAAGCGCCGCGGCAGGTTGAAGTCGAACTGCGTGGTGCTGCACTGCCAGCGGCGACCGATCGCGTCGACCAGCTTGACGTCGATCTTCGGGCCGTAGAAAACGGCCTCGCCCTCCATCCGCTTGTACGGGAAGCCCATCTTCTCGATGGCGTGGACCAGTGAACGCTCGGCCGCCTCCCACTCCTCGTCGGTGCCGGCGTACTTGCTCGTGTCCTGCGAGTCGCGCACCGACAGCTCGACCTCGTACTTCTCGAAGCCGCAGGCGGTGAGGATGCGCTGCATCAGTTCGAGCACGCCGACGATCTCGTCCTCGAGCTGGTCGGGCGTGCAGAAGATGTGGGCGTCGTCCTGCGTGAAGCCACGGACGCGCAGCATGCCGTGCAGTGTGCCACTGCGTTCGTAGCGGTACACCGTTCCGAGTTCGGCGTAGCGCACCGGGAGCTCGCGGTAGCTCCACAGCTTGCGCTTGTAGATCAGGATGTGCCCCGGGCAGTTCATGGGCTTGACCACGAACTCCTGATCCTCGATGCCGAAGGTGTACATGTTCTCCTTGTAGAACTGCATGTGGCCCGAGGTGTGCCACAGGTCGCTCTTGGAGATGTGCGGCGTGTCGACGAACTGGTAGCCGGCCTTGAGGTGCTCGCGCTTCCAGAAGTCGATCAGTGTGCTGCGCAGCGCGCTGCCCTTCGGGTAGTAGAAGGCCAGACCTCCGCCCGCCTCGTCCTGCACACCGTACAGGTCGAGTTCGCCGCCGAGCTTGCGGTGATCGCGCTTCTTCGCCTCTTCGAGCTGGTGCAGGTACTCGTCGAGCTCGTTCTTGCTGAACCAGCTCGTGCCGTAGATCCGCTGCAGCTGTTCGCGGTTCTCGTCGCCGCGCCAGTAGGCGCCGGCCACGCTCAGAAGCTTGAAGGCCTTCAGCTCGCCCGTGTTCGGGACGTGCGGCCCCTCGCAGAGGTCGGTGAAGTCGCCCATGTGGTAGGCGAACAGCTCGTTGTTCTCCTTCAACAGGTCGATCTGCTCGACCTTGAAGGGCTGGTCGCCGAAGCGCTCCGTCGCCTCGTCCGGATCGAGCTTCTCGCGCACGATCGGATGCTTCTCTTTGGCCAGCTCCTTCATGCGCTTCTCGATGCGCTCGAGGTCCTCCTCGCTGAAGGGCCGGTCGACCTGGATGTCGTAGTAGAAGCCGTTGTCGACGGGCGGGCCGAACCCGAAACGAGCGTCGGGGAAGAGCTCCTGGACCGCGTAGGCCATGAGGTGCGCGGTGCTGTGCCGCAACACGAACAGACCTTCGTCGCTGTCGCGCGTGACCACCTCGAGCGAGGCGTCGTGGTCGATGGGCTCGTCGAAGGGCTCCCAGCGACCGTCGACCCTGGCGGCCACCGCGGCGCGCGCCAGACCGGGCCCGATGGCCTTGATCGCGTCGAGCACGGTCGTGCCGCTCTCGACCTCTTTCTTCGAACCGTCCGGCAGGGTGAGCGCGATGTCCGTCATGGTCTTCCTCCTGTCGTCCGCGCGGCCCGTCACGTCCGTCGGCCGGCGGGTCGTGGTCGCCGGGGCACCCTACGAACGGCGCCTCCGGTTCCCCCCTCTAGACAGAAGCCGCCGCCGGGCGCGGGGCTCGGCGGCGGCTCGGAACGGATGGTGGGCGATACTGGACTCGAACCAGTGACCTCTTGCATGTCAAGCAAGCACTCTAACCAGCTGAGCTAATCGCCCACGTCAGGCATCTACGTGTAGTTCTGAGCCCCCGTTTTGTCAACTCACAGGCCTTCTGCCGCGCTCAGGCCAGGTAGTCGCCGAGGCCCGCACCGGCCACCGCGTGACGCATCTTGCGTAGGGCGTCGTTGCGGATCTGCCGCACGCGCTCGCGGCTCAGGTTGATGTCCTCGCCGATGGCCTCGAGCGAGGTGCTTTCCTCGTCGCCCAGACCGTAGTAGCGGGTGACGATGTCCTTCTCGCGGTCGGTGAGCTTGTCCATCGCCGCCATGAGCTGCGCGTGCAACTCGTCCTGGACGAAGTCGTCCTCGGGCGTGGTGTCCTCGGGGTCGGCCAGGATCTCCTGCAGCGGCTGGCTGTCGTCGTCGTGCACGCTCTCGTCCAGGGACAGCAACGGCCGCAGCACGGCGTTGATCTCGTTGAGCTTCCCGACGGTGATCTCGAGTTCCTTCGCCAGCTCCTCCTCGTGGACCGAGCCGCCGCGGGTCTGCTCGAGCCGGTTGTTGATCTTGCGCAGCTTCTGCGCCTGCTGAGCCCGGTTGATCGGAAGCCGCACGGTGTGCGTCTGCTCGGCCAGGGCCTTCTGGATGGCCTGACGGATCCACCAAACGGCGTAGCTGATGAAGCGGAAGTTGCGGCGCTCGTCGAAGCGGTGGGCCGCGGTGATCAGGCCCACGTTCCCCTCGGCGATCAGATCGAGGAAGCTCAGTCCGTGCCCCACGTAGCGCTTGGCCACGCTGACCACGAACCGGAGATTGCTGTACACCAGCTTCTCGAGCGCACGGTCGTCTCCGTTGCGGATCCGACGGGCCAGATCGAACTCCTGCTCCTTCGTGAGGAGCGGGTAGCGCCCGATGACCTTCAAGTAGTGCTGGAGAGCCTGGTCCTGACGACGGTCAGGGCTCCGCTCGACTTCGTACATCGATTTCCTCCACCGTGAGCGGGCCCCGGTTCGGGGGGAGCCGGTCCCGCTCGCCGTCCCACGCGGGTTGCGAGTCCGCGCGTTCGGGCTTTACCTCGTCGCCGGAACGGCCTTCGCCCGGCAGATGCGTCGTACTGGATGAACGACCATCGTGGACAGGAGTTCCCGTCCGGATCCACCGGGACCGCTCCGTCGGAGCCAGACGTGCAGCTCATTGGCACGCGCTCCGCACCGCGATCAGGCCCTCGGGGCTCGCACCCCGCGCGGCCGTTCCGGTCGGCTCTCCGACGTTCCCGATCGGAACGCCGGCTCGCCCGAGATTCCGGCAGAGTCTCCTGCACCGGTGTGTTCGTGTCAAGGCCCGCCGGGGATGCAATCTCGGGCCCCGATCGACGGAGCCCGAGATCCGAGCCAGCAGCATGGTCTAATCACGGACCAAGTCGCCCGCAAGCTCGTCTACTTCTTGTCTTCGTCGACGACCTCGAAGTCGGCGTCCACCGGCTCGTCGCCGTCCTCGGACTTCTTCTCGCCGCCGGGCGCCTCCTCTCCAGCGCCCCCCGCCGCGGCCTCCTCCGCCTGCGGACCGCCCTGGGCGCTTTCGTAGGCCTTCTGCGACATCGCCGACACGACCGTCTGCAGGTTCTCGGTCTTCTGCTTGAGGACATCCACGTCGTCGGTGTTCAGCACACCCTCGAGGTCGCGCCGGGCGCGCTCGACCGCGCCCTTCGCGGTATCGTCGACCTTGTCCTCGAGGTCCTTGAGCGTCTTGCGCGTGCTGTAGACCAGACTGTCGGCCTGGTTCCGCGCGTCGACCAGTTCCCGCTTCTTGCGATCGGCCTCGGCGTTCGACTCGGCCTGCGCGACCATGTCTTCGATCTCGCTCTCGCTGAGTCCACTGCTGGCCTGGATGACGATCGACTGCTCCTTGCCGGTGGCCTTGTCCTTCGCGCTGACGTTCAGGATGCCGTTGGCGTCGATGTCGAAGGTCACCTCGATCTGCGGCACGCCGCGCGGGGCCGGCGGGATGCCCGTGAGCTGGAAGCGACCGATGGTCTTGTTGTCCTGGGCCATCTCGCGCTCGCCCTGCAGGACGTGGATGTCGACCACGCTCTGGTTGTCGTCGGCGGTCGAGAAGACCTGCGACTTCTTCACGGGGATCGTGGTGTTGCGCTCGATCAGCTTGGTGCTCACACCGCCGAGTGTCTCGATCCCCAGCGACAGCGGCGTCACGTCGAGCAGCACGACGTCGGTCAGATGCTCCTCACCACCGAGCACGCCACCCTGGACGGCCGCACCCATGGCGACGCACTCGTCCGGGTTCACCGAGTGGTTCGGCTCCTTGCCGAAGATCTCCTTGACCTTGGCCTGCACCGCCGGGATCCGCGTGCTCCCGCCCACGAGGATCACCTCGTCCACGTCACCGGCCTTCATGCCGGCGTCGGCGAGGGCCTTGCGGCAGGGCTCCACGGTACGCTCGACCAGGTGGTCGACCAGTTGCTCGAAGCGACTGCGTGTGAGCGTCAGGTTGAGGTGCTTGGGGCCGTTGGCGTCGGCCGAGATGAAGGGCAGGTTGACCTCGGACTGGGTGCTCGAACTCAGCTCGCACTTGGCGCGTTCGGCAGCCTCCTTCAGACGCTGCAGGGCCATCGGATCCTTGCTCAGGTCGATGCCCTCGGCACTCTTGAATTCCTTCACCAGCCAGTCCATGACGACCTGATCGAAGTCGTCACCACCCAGGTGGGTGTCGCCGTGGGTGCTCTTGACCTCGAACACGCCCTCGCCCAGTTCCAGGATCGAGATGTCGAAGGTGCCACCGCCGAGATCGTAGACGGCGATGGTCTCGCTCTTCTGCTTCTTGTCGAGGCCGTAGGCCAGCGCGGCCGCGGTGGGCTCGTTGATGATCCGCTTGACGTCGAGGCCCGCGATCTTGCCGGCGTCCTTGGTCGCCTGGCGCTGGGCGTCGTTGAAGTACGCCGGCACCGTGATCACGGCCTCGTTGACGGACTCGCCGACGTAGGCCTCGGCGGTCTCCTTCATCTTCTGCAGCACCATGGCCGAGATCTGCGGCGGGGCGAACTCGCCCGCCTCGACCTTGACCGAGACCTGTCCGTTGGCGTTGCGCTCGACCTGGTACGGGACCTCGGAGATCTCTGTGGAGACCTCGTCGTACCCGCGACCCATGAAGCGCTTGATCGAGAAGACCGTCTCCGTCGGTCGGGTCACGGCCTGACGCTTGGCGACCACGCCCACGAGGCGCTCTCCGTCCTTGTTCCACCCCACCACCGACGGCGTGGTCTTCTGACCCTCCGCGTTCGGGATGACCTTCACCTCGGTTCCCTCGACGACCGCCACACAGCTGTTCGTCGTCCCGAGGTCGATGCCGATGATCTTGCCCATGATTCCTCCGTAGCGTGGTTCCAGAGATTCCACCCGGGCCTTACCAAGGGCCGTGCCGAGATGTCGAAATCTCATAAAGCATTTATTGTCATAGGGTTCCGGAGCCCTACACCCATGTGCACCTGCCGCCGGCACGGCGGGATACTGCCATATAGGCAGCTAGCCGCCGAATCTGGCAGACATCCGGCTCCGCAGTCCTGCCGCATAGGCGCTCAGGACCAGGTAGTCGTAGGCCCGGTGCCGAAGCCTGCCGGCCAGGTCACCGGGCCAACGACGGACGAGCGCGCGGGCCATCGCTGGAAGGCCCGCGGACCAGCTCAGGGCGAGCACGGCCGCCACGGCTCGGCGCCTTCCGCTGGGCCGGACGCCGAGCCCCGGGAGCACGTCGAGGCGCATTTCGGCCAGACGATGCGGATGGAGCTCGGCGAGGCGCGGCAACGTCTCGCGGCCGCAGACGACCTTCTTGTCGAGATACTCGTCGAGGCTGTGGTGGTGTACGTGCTCGCCGACCGCCTCCGGTAGCGAGTAGAAGCGCGTCCCCGCGATCTCCTCGAGGCGGAATGCGATCTCCATGTCCTCGAACCCGTAGGCCCCGAAGTCCTCGTCGAATCCGTCCACGCGTTCGAGCGCCGCCCGCGGGATCGAGACGTTCTGGGTGAGCAGGTAGCGCGCGGGCACCTCCGCGCCCGGGGCACACTTCGCGACACCCCGGGTGTCGAGGTACTCGAAGAGGGTCGAGTCGACGATCTCCGGGGCGGTGACGACCATGCCCAGGTGCACTCCTTCCCGCGCGCGCTGGGCCTCCGCGTGGGCCGTCAGGGCGCCCGACCGCAGGACGATGTCGTCGTCGAGGAACAGGACCCAGCGCCCCCGCGCGGCGCGCCAACCGCGGTTGCGCGCCCGCGCCCGGCCCTCGTTCCGGCCGCTGCCGGCCGCCACCAGGGGGAGCCGCCCGGACAGTTCCTCGAGGACGAGAGCGGTGGCGCCGGCGTCGTCGGAGCCGTCGTCGACGACCACGACCTCCCACTCGAAGGCTTCGGGCAGCTGCTGCTCCGACAGGGCCTCGAGCGTGCGACGCAGCTGTTCGGCCTTGCGGTAGGTCGGGACGACGACGCTGAGCATCACGGACGAGCGCGGAGTTCGGCCAGACTCGAGAGGTCGTCCGGCAGGGGCCGCGCCTCGACCAGCTCGAGGTAGATCGCCTCGGCACGACGCATGTTGGTGTCGTGGTCGGCCACCGCCCGGGCACGTGCGTGGGCCGCACTCCCCCAGCGACGCCGCGACTCCGGTTCCTCGACCGCACGGCGCAGGGCGACGGTCAGGGCTGCGGCGTCGCGCGGTGGGACCACCAGACCGTTCTCACCATCCCTGATCCACTCGGTGGAGCTGGGCAGGGAGCTGACCACGATCGCGGTTCCACAGGCCATGGCCTCGAGCAGCGAGACCGCGGTGGCGTCGACCGAGGGCACGCTGACGAAGACGTCGGTCCCGACGAGGTACTCCCCGAAGCGATCGTGCGGGATGCGTCCGACGAAGTGTGTGTTCTCCGTGAGCCCGGCCGCGCGCGCACGTTCGACGAAGGGGCCGGGGTCGCCCTCGTAGCCGGCGAAGACGACGTGCGCGTCGGGACGTTCGTTCCTCAGTGCGACGCAGGCCTCGACGATCACGTCGAGGTTGTAATACGGCTGCGTGAAGCTGCGCGGCGAGAAGATCACCGGCGCGTCGGAAGGGATGCCCAGGTCCTCGCGCACCGTCTGCGGGCGGTCGGGACGGAAGCGTTCGAAGTCGACCCCCCACAGGATCTCGTAGCACCGCGTGGCGTCGGCGCCCAGGTCCACGCATCCCTGCAGGATGTCGAGCGAGTCGCCCGTGACCGCGTCCGCGTTGCGGAGCGCGCGGCGGGCCAGCCATTTCTTGAGTGCGTTCTCGTGCGGGGTCACGTAGACGTCGTCGCCCCACACCGTGAGCACGTTCGGATGGAAGCCGCTGAAGTCACCCCAGTAGCCGTAGCCGGTGAGGAAGTGGGTGTTCAGCAGATCCGGCCGGATGTCGGCGAGCCGGCGGCGCACGACCTGCAGGCTGCGCCAGTAGCGCACCGGCTTCGTCGGGCCGTTCGTCCGGATGTCGTGGACCGTGACGCCCTCGATCGGACCCGGCTGCACGGTCAGCAGGTGGCACTCGTGGCCGCGCTCGGCGAACCAGCCCACCCAGCGCTCGGTGTGCAGGTGCCGCCCGATGCTCAGGAAGGCCAGACGCACGCGCCGTGCTCCCTCGTCGTCGTCGCGTCGCCGGTCCCGACGCGGATTCGTGGTGCCCGGGGAGGGTCTCGAACCCTCACGGGGCGTGAGCCCCACCGGATTTTAAGTCCAGCGCGTCTACCGGTTCCGCCACCCGGGCACCCGGTCCCGACAACGAACGACGGGCGATGCCTCCGCATCGCCCGTCGATCTCGTTCGACGGTGATCGGTGTCGCGGACGATCGATCGAACCGTCGATGGCCTGCCGGTGGCACGGCCGAAGCTGGAGGCGGCACCCGGATTCGAACCGGGGAATAACGGATTTGCAGTCCGTCGCCTTACCACTTGGCTATGCCGCCCAAGTCCGTTCAGGCTGGAAGTCCGAATGGAGCGGGAAACGGGACTCGAACCCGCGACATCCACCTTGGCAAGGTGGTGCTCTACCAACTGAGCTATTCCCGCTCCCGTACCGGAATTCAGGATCCGGTGTTCCGGGCGGCCACGGACATCGTCGCAGATCGTCGATCCCGTCGCGATCGCCGCGGAGTACGCAATTGTAGTCGAGACCGGCGCGGCGTCAAGAGCCGCGGCCGCTGACGACCTCCGTGGTCACGATCCAGGCCCCGTCGTAGCCGTTCGCCCGCGCCCGGTCCCGCAGTCGCAGAGCGTCGGCCCGGTCCACGAAGTCCCCCGCCCGCACCTTGAACAGCGGCGCCTCGAAGTCGACGTAGCACTTCACGCCGAGACGCGTCGAGGCCTCCCGGGCCACCCGGTCGGCGTCGGAGCGGGCTCCGGCCGCCGCCAGCTGGACCCGCCATCCGCGCGCGGTCTCGACACCGTCCGCGCGGAGTTCGTCGTCGGCCGCGGGATCGACCGGCACCTCGACGCTCGGTTCGACCCTCTCGGGCTCCACGTCCTCGCCGGCCACGGTGTCCACCGCAGCCCCGATCGGTGTCGCTGGAAGCGTCTCCGGCGGCGGGAGCTGGTCCTCCTCGAACTCCACGTCGCGCGGCGGCGGCGGGAACTCGCCCTCGGACTCGAGATCGTAGACCTCGGTCGACGTCTCCTCGTCGGCCGACTCGGCGGGCGGAGCCGGAAGGTCCGCCGCCGGGTCCTGCCGGGGCTCCCGCGGTGGCTGGCTGCAGGCGCTCGTGCCGAGCGCAACGGCCACGGCCAGCGCCAGGGTGACGTGGATTCGGTATCGCATGGGAGCCCTCCGGGCAGCGTGCGGGTCAGCCGTCAATGTAGCCCAGGCTTCGCAGTCGCTCCAGATCATCGGCGGACCGACCGGCCGGGTACTGCGGGGGATCGGCCCGCCCGTAGGTCTCGGGACGATCGGCGGGAAGAGGCGGCCCGCGCAGGGGAGACGGGAGTTCCATGTCGAGCGGCGGGATCACTCCCTGTGACCAGAGCACCCAGGGAGCCCAGCTCCTCGCCCGCGCGGGCAGCGGAGTGGATCCGGTCCCCCACACGGTCCGCCCGTCCTCGCCGCCGCGCAGCACCGTGATCACCTCGCCGTCGAAGGACCGTACGAGACTGCGGAGAACGGAGTGGACGTAGGCCTCGTGGGCCGACCGCAGTCTGCGTGCGGCGGTGGCGTCCACTCCCGCTCGGTCCAGTGCTCGCCGCACGATGTCCATGCCGTTGAGATGCACGACGACCAGATCCGTTCCCGCGGGTGCCTCGACGGCACGGGCCACGTGGTAGAGGTCGGATCCCGTCGCCAGGTCCCACGCATGGCGCAGTGCCTCGGGGGCGGAGTGCGTGTCGAGCCAGTCGCGGCCGCGATCGTAGCCCTCGATCCGACTGCGCGAACGCTCGAGGTCGGCGCGCCAGGCGTCGACGTCCTCCACCACGAGTCGGACCGGAGCCACCAGCCCCGGTCCGTCGCCGCGGCCGTCGTGCAGGCGGAGGAAGTGCCGATCGGAGACGATCTCGAGTCCGGGCATCGACACCGCGGGATAGGTCGCCCACCAGTTCACCACGCGGACCGATCGACCCGCCGCCGCCAGGATCTCCCACACCGGCGGCCGCCGCAGATCGCGCCGGTCGGCGGCCACCGTGCGTCCCAACCCGACGCCGGGCAGCAGGTGACGCACGAGCAACGACAGGACGGGGTCGCGGCTCAGGTCTCCGATGCCCTGGTCGAAGCCGCGGGGACCCGCCGCCGAGGCCGACCCCAGACCGTGCTCGGCCACGGGGAACCCGGTCGCGATCTCGTTCCAGTAGGCCGCGGGATGCAGGCCGCCCTCCTGCGCGCGGGCCACGCCGGGTTCGGGACGTCCGGGCCCGGGCCACACGACCGGCCCGGTCACGCCGTCGACGGCCACCAGCAGCATGCGCGTGGCTGCGCCGGCCGATCGCACATCGAGATCGCCCAGGCGCGGCACGGGGTCGAGCCCCCGGTACGGACCGACGACCAGCATCGCCGCGGCCGCGGCCGCGAACACGAGCAGCGGAAGCGGTCGCTCCCAGGCCCGCAGGCGGACGGGACGGAAGACCCCGCGCCCCTGCAGCCGCGCGAGCGCCAGGGCGCCGGAGAGGCTCCACGCCACCAGGGCCCCGACCAGCCCGACCAGCACCGACACCGCCAGCATCCCCAGGATCCACGACGGCCCCGCGAGGTCGGCCAGGGCCACCCGACCCAGGCGATCCGCGAGATAGATCGACGCGACCAGCCCCGGCAGCCACAGCAGCGGTCGCTCGAGCCGCGAAACGGTCGGCCCGCGTCCCCGGTCGGAAGTCGCGAGCAGCCCCCAGGCGACGACACCGGTCCCGATCGCGGCCAGGACCACCAGCACGGCGGTCATGTCGAGCCACAGCCACAGCAGACTCCGCGGACTCTCGATCAGGAAGGGCTCGGAGACCACGGCCGACAGGGTCAGCAGGAGTGACACCATCACGCCGCCCCCGCCGCCGATCCAGATGCCCGCCGCGGCCGCGGAGCGACGCCGCGAACCCGCCTGGCCCACGCGGGCGGCGACGTAGGACTCGGCCGGACTCTGCAGATAGCCGAGCTCGCGCAGCCGCTGCAGCCCCTCCTCGAGGCGCTGCGGGTCGTGGCGATCGTCGACCGGCGGTTCGTCCAAGGACCGACCTCGTGGGGCGCGGGCGTTCAACGACGGCGGACGCCGACGTAGTCACAGACGCCGTTCAACAGGGCCCGCGTCTCGGGATCGTGATCACGCAACGGGGCGATCGACTCACGGGCCGTGGCGAGCAGACGATGCATGATCTCTTCGCTCTCGGCCAGGCCGAGTCGTCCCACGAAGGTCCCGCGCTCACGATCCTGGTGCGTGTCCTTGCCGATCTCCTCGGCGCTGGCCGTGACGTCGAGCAGGTCGTCCTTGATCTGGAAGGCCAGGCCGAGGTTGCGCGCGTACACCGCCGCGCATTCCTCCACCCCATCGGTGGCGCCGCCCAGGCGCACGCCGAGACGCGCGGCCGCCTCGAACAGCACACCCGTCTTGTGGCGGTGGATGTACTCCAGGGCATCGAGATCGCGGCCTTCTTCGGACAGGTGCAGGTCGACGTGCTGTCCTCCGATCATCCCGCCGACGCCCACGGCCCGGGCCATCAGCGCGGTCGCCTCGAGCTTCGGTCGCCAGTTCTCCAGTTCGCCGAGGATCTCGAAGGCGAGCATGAGCTGCGCGTTGGCGGCCAGGATCGCGGTGTCGACACCGTAGACCACGTGGCAGGTCGGCCGCCCCCGGCGCAGCGCGGCGTCGTCCATGCTGGGAAGGTCGTCGAGCACCAGCGAGCAGCTGTGGATCAGCTCGACCGCGACCCCGGCGTCGAGCCACTCGCGCTCGCTCCCGCTGCCACCCAGCCGTGCGAAGAGTTCGATCACCAGCGGGCGGAGTCGTTTGCCTCCGGCCAGTGGCGTGTAGCGCAGGGCCTCGAGCAGACGCGGTGTGTAGCGGTGCTCGCGTCGTTCGAGCGCGGCTTCGAGGCGTGGCTCGAAACGGCGCCGGAATGCATCCAGCGCCGCCATGAGTTCCGCCCCGCCCTGCTTCGCACTCAAGCTCGCGCCACCTCCCGCAGCACCGCGGCCACTCCGGACACCATCTGCATTTCCGTGAAGTTCTTCGCCACCCGGGCTCGACCGGCCTCGCCCCGACGCCCGCGCTCGTCCGGGTCGGACGCCGCCCGGACGAGGGCGGCGGTCAACGCCGCGGGGTCGTCCGGCGGCACCAGCCACCCGGTTCGCCCGTCCTCGACCATCTCGTCCAGCGATCCGACCCGTGTGGCGACGACCGGTCGTGCCGCGGCCATGGCCTCGAGCACGCACATGGGAAACGTCTCCACGTTCGGGTGCGATGGCAACACCAGCCCGTCGACGGCGGCCAGGACGCGCTCCACGTCGTCGCGCCACCCGAGCCAGTGCACGCGGGTGTCCACACCGAGTTCCGCGGCCAGTGTCTGCAGGCCCTCGCGGCGCTCTCCGTCGCCGACCACGGCGAGGCGGGCATGTTCCAGTTCCGGCGCGGCCATCGCGCGCAGCAGGGATTCGTGGTTCTTCTCGGGCCGCAGGGCGGCCACGACGGCGAAGACCACGGCACCCGACGGGATCCCCAGCCGCGTCCGCGCCGGCGCGCGCGAGGTCGGCTCCGCCGCCGCCGCGAAACGGTCGACGTCGACTCCGTTGTGGACCACGCGGAGCCGCGAGCGGTCCACACCCTCTTCGTGTTCCAGGTACTCGGCGTGCCCGCGGCTCACCGCGATCACCGCCGCGGTCCACGGCTCGAGCAGACGGTCGATCCGGCCCAGGCTCGGAGAGCCGTCCGCGCGGCGCGTCCGGTGCACCGCCACCACCGCGGGTAGACCGGCGAACCGCGCTGCCACCCGTCCGAAGAACAGCGCGTTGGAGTGATCGAGGACGAGCACCACGTCGGCCCCCACCCCGCGCAGCCACCGGATCACCGCCGGGATCTGCAGGGGATCGGCCCGGCGCGTGGCGAGCCCCTCGTCCACGCGGATGCCGCGTGTCCGCAACGCCTCGCCGATCGGTCCGGGGCTGCGCAGGCAGCCCACGACGACCTCGAAGCCCTCGTGCCCGAGGCCGCTGGCCAGGGCCTGGACGACGCGTTCGGCGCCACCGACGACCAGGGAGTCGACGACGAAGGCCACCCGCAGGCGGTCCGCCCCGTCGCTCACGTCGATCAGCCCACGGCTCGGGCCGGATCGAACTCCACGCTGCGCCCGTCGTCGCGGATCGACTCGCAGGCCAGCTCGAGGGCGTGCACCACGTCCAGACCGCTCTGGCCGTCGCTGCGGATCGGCCGGTCTTCGACGATGGCCTGGACGAAGTGTTCGGCCTCGTTCTTCAGCGGCTCGGCCCCGTCGATCTTCGGAATGACGATGTCGCCGTAGCGATAGCTGAGCTGGAACTCGCCGAAGGTGTCGTAGTGCGGCAGGACGGTCACGCCCTTGTCGTACACGCGCAGCTTCTCGGTGTTCGACACGTCGTCGTACACGAGCATCTTCTTGCTCCCGACCACGGTGATCGTGCGCACCTTGTTCGGGTCGAGCCAGCTCACGTGCAGATGGGCCATGACGTCGTTCGGATACCGCAGATTGATGAACGCCACGTCCTCGATGCTCGGCTGGACGTAGGCGTGCCCCTTGCCCGTGAGCCGCTCCGGCGTGGCGTCGAGCAGCCAGTTCAGAATGGCGATGTCGTGCGGTGCGAGGTCCCACACCACGTTGCAGTCCTCGCGGAACAGACCCAGGTTCACGCGATTGACGTACACGTAGAAGATGTCGCCCAGCTCGCCGGAGGCGATGAGCTCCTTGATCCGATAGACGGCGTTGTTGAACAGGAAGGTGTGGCCGACCATCAGCTTGCGGTCGGCCTTCCGGCCGGCGTCGACCATACGCTGGCATTCGGTCGTCGACACGGCCATGGGCTTCTCGACGAACACGTGCTTGCCGGCCGCGAAGGCCTCGCACGTGATGTCGCAGTGCGTGTTGGCCGGCGTGGCCACGACCACGGCGTCGACATCGGGATCGGCCAGGATCTCCTGGTAGTCCTTCGTCGTCCGGACCCCGGGATACAGGCTCGCCATGTGTCGCAGACGGGCCTCGTTCGGATCGGCGCACCAGGTCGCGTCGGCGCTCTGGATGCTGTTGAAGTTGCGCAGCAGGTTGGGGCCCCAGTAGCCGACCCCGATCACCCCCACGCGGACGGGTGTCGTCACGACGGTTCGCTCCTCGTCTGCAGGCCCACCCGTGGCGGGGTGGCTGCGGTGTCCCGGCCCGGGACTCGCCCGGCCGATCTCCGGATTCTAGTAGGCGCCGTCCCCCCGCACCATGACCGGAAGGGTCCGGGCCATGATCCGGAGGTCCAGCAACAGGCTCCAGCGGCTGATGTAGTGCAGGTCGAGCATGACCATCTCGTCGAAGCCGACCTGGCTCCGACCACTCACCTGCCAGAGCCCGGTCAGGCCGGGTTTCACCCTCAAGCGATCCTTGTGCCATTCCTGGTAGTGCTCGTACTCGTAGGCGATCGGCGGGCGGGGGCCCACCACGCTCATCTCGCCCTTGAGCACGTTCCAGAACTGCGGGAGCTCGTCGAGGCTGGTCCGGCGCAGGATCCCACCGATCCGCGTGACGCGGGGATCCTCGACCATCTTGAAGACCTGTTGCTCACCGTGGCCGTTGCCGTTGATGAACTCGGCACAGAATTCCCGGTGCGCCTGGTCGTCGTTGTTGTGGCGCATCGACCGGAACTTGTAGAAGACGAAGGGCCGGCCGTCGCGGCCCAGGCGGGTCTGGCGGAAGAGGACCGGGCCCGGGCTGCTCAGTTTGACCAGCAGAGCGATCAGGAGAAAGGCAGGGGCACCCAGGACGAGCGCCGCGAGGGCGAACGCGATGTCGAACGCCCGCTTGATGCCACGCTCCCACCACGCGTACCGGGGCGTGCCGATGCGCAGTCGGAGCGGTTCGTGTGTTTCGACGACCTCGTTGATCGTGGCGAGATCGAGGGCAGTCGCGTCTTTCTTCATCTGGGGAGCCATCCAAGGGTGTTCGAGCACGAGGTTGACGGGTCGAGGAACCGATGTCTCGTCCAGGGTCCGGACACTTCAGCGCCGTCGCATCACCATCGACGCATCATTCCTCGTCGACCGAGAGCAGGACCTCGCACACCCGCCGGACATCGTCCTCCGAGAGCTCCGCGTACATCGGCAGGGAGACGATGTCCTCGCAGATGGACTCGGCGACCGGGTACGCCCCCTCGGCTCCGAGGTGGGCGAAGGCGGGTTGGCGGTGGACGGCCCGCGGATAGTGCATCCCCCATTGGATGCCGTTCTCCGTCAGGGCGGCCCGGACCTTCTCGACGTCGGGATGATTGATGGCGAACAAGTGATACACCGGCTCGCAGGCCTCGGGCGCCTGCGGCGTCGTGTACCGTGACCCGGCGAGGAGTTCACGGTAGAGAGCAGCGTGCGCGCGCCGCCGAGCGTTCCACGCGTCGAGATGACCCAGCTTGATCTCCAGGACCGCCGCCTGGAGAGCGTCGAGTCGACCCGTCACGCCGGGGACGGCATGCACGTTCTTCTCGGCCTGACCATGGTGTCGAAGGGCTTCCACCTGATCAGCGAGTTCCGGATCGTTGGTCACGACGGCGCCACCGTCGCCGAAGGCTCCCAGGTTCTTGCCAGGGTAGAAACTGAAGCCGGCGCCGTAGCTGCCGTGACCGATCCGCCGACCCTTCCAGCGCGCCCCGTGCGCCTGGGCCGCGTCTTCCATCAGCAGCAGGCCGTGGCGGTCCGCCAGTGCACGAAACCGGTCGAGATCGACCGGTATTCCGTAGAGGTGGACGGGCATGATCGCCTTCGTGCGCTCGGTGATCGCGGCCTCGGTCGCATCGGGGTCGAGCAACCACGTGGTGGGGTCGGCGTCGGCGAGGACCGGCGTGGCTCCCACCGCCGCGATGGCCTCGACCGTGGCGATGAAGGTGTTCGGGGCCGTGATCACCTCGTCGCCGGGACCGATCCCCGCACCCATCAGCATGAGCTGAATGGCCGTGGTGCCCGAACTGGTCCCCACGCAGTACTCCGCCTCGCAGTACGCGGCGAAGGCCTGCTCGAAGGACCGGACGGCGGGACCGAGGATGAAGGCGTTGCTGTCGAGGATCTCGCCCCAACGGGCCAGAACCTCTTCTCGGATGGGGGCGTTCTGGGCCGTGAGGTCCAGGAAACGCACTGTCCGGGTGTCGGTACTCATGCGACGGAGTATAGCACACGGAATTCGCCCGACCCAACCCACAGAATCACGGGATCGAAGTCCCCCGGGACCGCCCCCGGCATTCCCGGTGTTCAGGGCAACCTCCAGTGATTATGATGGTTGCAGCGACGTTCGCCCGAGGTGCCTCCGACCTCGACGCCGATTTCCGGAACCGTCCGCGCCGCTTCGCGGAATCTTGATCCGCGGCGCCGACCTTCCCGCGTGACTCCCGACCCGAGGCCGCCGACGACATGCGATTTCTCATCACCGGTGCCCGCGGCATGATGGGCCGCGACCTGTGCGCCCTCGCCGAGGCGCAGGGCCACGAAGTCTGGCCAACCGACATCGAACGCCTCGCGCACGATCCGGAGGACCGGATCGACGTCACCGACACCACCCGGCTCGAGCGGGCTGTCGCGGATTTTCGCCCCGACGCGGTCCTGCACCTCGCCGCCATGACCCAGGTGGACGACTGCGAGACGCGACCCGCCGAGGCCTACGCCGTCAACGCGGTCGGCACCCGCAACGTCGCGCTGCTGTGCCGCCGCCACGAGCTCGACCTGGCGTACGTGAGCACCGGCAGCGTCTTCGACGGCACGAAGCCCACGCCCTACCACGAGTTCGACGACCCGTCCCCCGGCAGCGTGTACGCGCGCAGCAAGTGGGCCGGTGAAGTCGCCGTCCGCGAACTCGTCGGCCATCACTACGTGGTCCGGGCCGGATGGATGTTCGGCGGCGGCCCCGACGACAAGAAGTTCGTGGCCAAGATGATCGACCTCGCCCGGGAACGCGACGTTCTCCGTGCAGTGGACGACAAGTTCGGCAGTCCCTGTTCCACGCGCGACATCAGCCGCCGTTGCCTCGAGCTGCTGCAGACCGGTCGCTACGGGACCTACCACGCGGCGAACGAGGGCATGTGCTCGCGCTACGAGATGGCACGCGCCATCGTGGAGTTCGCCGGCATCACCGACTGTCGCGTCGAACCCTGCAGTTCGGCCGAGTTCCCGCTCCCGGCACCTCGCCCGCGCATGGAGGCCATGGAG
>CAZQHE010000047.1:0-28014 GCA_964593155.1 uncultured bacterium | reverse complement strand
GGCCAAGGGCGGTGTGAAGATCCTGGCCGACGTGCAGAAGCAGGCGTGCGACCTGGCCGCCCAACAGATGGACGACGGCCGATGAGCCGCGTGATCGTCCTGGCCACCCGCAATCCCGACAAGGCCCGCGAACTGCAGTGGCTGTTCGCCGACCTGCCCGTGTCGAAGGTCGTCGCCGCCGACCACCTGGGCGACGACGTGCCCGACGTCGAGGAGAACGGCACGACCCTCGAGGAGAACGCCCTGTTGAAGGCGCGCGCCCTGGCCCGGTACAGCGGCGAGCTGTGCATCGCCGACGACACCGGCCTCGAGGTCGACGCCCTCGACGGCCGGCCCGGTGTGTACGCCGCCCGCTATGCCGGTCCCGACGCCACCTACGCCGACAACTGCGACAAGCTCGTCGCCGAACTGCAGGGCGTGCCCGAGGCCGAGCGCACCGCGCGCTTCCGCACCGTCATGGCAATGGTCGATCCGCGCGGCGAGGAAGGGGTGCTCGAGCGCACGGTCGAAGGTGTGCTCGAGGGGCGCATCCTCGAGACGCCGTTCGGTGACGACGGCTTCGGCTACGACCCGTTGTTCTTCGTCCCCGAACTCGGCCGCACCCTGGCCGAGGTGCCGCTCGAAGAGAAGAACCGGATCAGTCATCGCGCGCGGGCGTCGCAGGCGATGGTGGAGTTGCTGCACGGGTACCTGGAGGCGGTGGGGGACTGAGATCTGGCGTGCAGCTGCTCGATCCCGGGCCGCGGTTCGTCCGATTCATTCTATACCCTCGCGATCACCCGCCCGTAGAGTTTCCCACGTGAGCGACCGCGCACTGCGCGGTGGCCGCCGGGATCCAGGGTCGGGAGCCGCTGCGGTCCCGGCGGCCGGCTCGCCGCAAACAGGGCGGATCGACGCCGGGCACGGGCAGGTACTCGTGTCTCGCTACGGCGTCGCCGGCCACTCCTGCGCGATGCGATCGTCGACCTCGTCGAGGTACTCGTCGACCTCGCGCGCGAAGGCGTTCCAGGTGTCCTGCTGCTGCTCGTCGATCTGCTGCTGGTAGGCCTTCAGCCGGTCCTGGATCTCGTTCAGTTCGATGCGCCGCGTCTCCACGTAGGCCGAGTCCTCGGCCGCGGCCAGGGCACCGACCTCGTCGAGCTCGTCCTCGATCGTCTCGAGCTGGCCTTCGATGCGATCCTCGAGCCGGTCGCGCGACTGTGTCCAGCCGGGCTGGTCCTCGGGCGTGCCGCAGGCGGTGGCGAGCAGCAGGGCGAGAGCGGCGGCGAGCAGGGGTTTCATGGTGGGTCCTCCGCGGTGGGCGGGTGTTCCGGGTTTGGTTCGAGGACGGTAGCCACGCCGGGTGCCGGGGCCCGCGGGGGTGAGTGGCCGATTCGGGGCGGGGGGATTCCCGATCCGGTGGGCGGTCGTGGAAGTCGGGCGGCGCTGGGCGGCGGAGGGCCGGAATCGGACTGTCGGCGGGGGCGGTTTGCGCTACCATGTGCCGTCCCACCGGTCGGGGCGTGGCGCAGCCAGGCTAGCGCACCTGCTTTGGGTGCAGGGGGTCGCCGGTTCGAATCCGGCCGCCCCGACCAGGTCGAAGGTGCGCCGGGATCGACAGTTCGACCGGCCGCGACTCGACCCCATCCTTCCATTGCGGAACGTCCCCAGGCCGTCCACATCGCTTACGCCGCGGAGGTCCGTTCCACCATGGACACCCCTGCCAGTGCGCAGGCTCGCGGCACGGCCAGCACCGGAACATCCCACTCAGCGAAGCCCACCCCCGAACCGCACCGACAGACACGTCAACCCACCGTCCATCTTCCGGAACTCGCTCATCGCCAGCTCGACGATCTCGAGCCCGCGCGCGCGCAGACGTCCAGCCATCGCCGGATACCCCGCCGGCACCAGTACCCGATCGTTCACCCGCAACACGTTCGCCGCGTACTCCTCGCCGTCGGGAACGACCACGCGTTCGAACTCGGCGAACGCCGGAACGTCGGCGAACTCCGCCGTCAGGACCAGCATGTCGTCCGACACCGTGTTCACGCTCGACTTCAGGTGTAGTCCGAGACCGACCGGCACGGTCACGCACGAGAACCCCTGCGGCTCGACGATCGCACCCAGCTGCCGCACACCCTCCTCGTTCGTCCGCTCCGAGAGCCCCACGAACACGCGGTCGCCCACGGTGAGCACGTCGCCGCCGTCGAGGGTGCCGGGTGCTTCGATGTCGACGACCGATCCGAAGCGTTGCAGGGCTTCGCCGACCGCGTCGATCTCACCGCGTCGCGCGGGAGCTCCGGGCCGCGTGCGCACGATCACCGCGGGCGTCACCACGGCGACGTCCTCGACGAAGTGGGCGTCGGGATGGTCGGGCAGCGGATCGAGCACGGTCACCTCGACGCCGGCGTCCCGCAGAGCCGCGGCGTAGGCCTCGAACTGCTCGAGCGTGCGCGCGACCTCGGGACGGCCCTCGTCGACGGTGGTCAGACCGTCGGCGACGGTGGGGGCGGGGCGACGCAGCAGGGCGTGGGTGATCACGGTTGACTCCAGGGCAGCTCCGGCGGATCCGAAGGCACGCGCACCCTGGACGGGTGCCGTCGCCGCCGCGACATCTGTTTCCCCTTCGTTCCACGGGAAGGAACGGCGTGAACGGTGAGGGCCGCGATCACGACTTCACGCGTGCGTGATCGTGCTCCCGTTGGCTTGGATCGCAGACGGCTCCCCGGTCTCGAACCAGCACGCCGCGCCGCACCCGGCCCGTCGGGTTCCAGCGCGGAACGTCCCCGATCCGTCCCCGGCCTCGCGCCACGGGGCTTCCCCGGGAGCATCCATGAGCATGGAACTTCCCTTTCTCGCCTGGGTCCTCTTCGGCGTCATCTCGGCCGTCGTCGCGTCGAACAAGGGGCGCAGCGGCTGTGGGTGGTTCCTGATCGGCATCCTGCTCGGACCCTTCGGGCTGATCTTCGCACTGCTCGTCCCGCAGGACCAGGGGGCGCTGGAGCGCGAAGCGCTTTCGACGGGCGCCATGAAGAAGTGCCCGCACTGCGCGGAACTGATCAGGGCCGAGGCGACGAAGTGCCGCTACTGCGGCGAGCGGGTCTGAGCGTCGACGAGAGCCCACTTTCGGCGCGGAACATCCCCAGGTGTCACCGCGCCGACCCACCCGGCCGTCCGGGGCACGGTCTTCCCGGCCGCATCCGTCCTTGCCACGCCCGTCCGGCTCGACACCCCACTGTGATTCCCGCCCGCCATCCGCGTCCCACCCTCCGGACCCAGAATCCCACCGATCCGTCCGGAGGACCCATGCATCGAGTCCATCGCGCCCTGGCCGTCTGTCTGCTCGCGGCGGCGGCCGCCCCGCTCGTCGCGCCGAGTGCCCACGCCCAGACTCCCTTCGTCGCGGCCCAGCCCTACTACCTGGGACCGGGCAGCACGTCGGGGGTCGGGGTCGACGCGAGCTTCCAGAACTTCCTGATCGATTCCGACGGCGACGGGCAGATCGAGCCCGGCGAGGCCTCGCACCCGGTGCCGCTGGCGTTCACGAACACGGTGGCCAACTCGCAGTACCGGTTGTCGCCGAGTCGCGAACACCTCGTGCTGTTCGGTTCGGCGTTGAACGGGCCGTGCACGAGCCAGCGCTCGTACTACGTCTACCGGATCCCGCCCACCTCGGGCGATCCGCTGGAGATCGCGGGCCCGCCGATCTGCGTGGACACGAGCGAGGCCTTCGTCGGCTTCTTCGATCCGGGCCCGGGTGGGGCGAACGACCTGTTCGTCGTGGTCGAGACCAGCGACACCGCGCTCGAACAGCAGGTCTGGTTCAAGCGCCTGGCCGACGGCACCACGAGCGCGGGCTCGTTCCCGCTGGACCGCAGCGTGGGCGAGGTGACCTTCGCGCCGAGCGGGATCGCCGCCTTCGTGCAGTACGACGTCGACGGCACCGACAACCTCGACTCGTACCAGATGTTCGAGCTGTGCAGCGAGGACCTCGGCAGCTTCGTCGGTCCGTCGAGCGGATCGGTGGTCGACGTCACGGGGGGCGGCGTGGCCACGGCTGCCCTGGTGAACGCCACCGACGCCACGGTCACCCGCGCGAGCGACCAGACGCAGATCGCCACCTACACGCTGGACGACTGCAGTGGTCCGGCGCCGGCCACGGGCGCGTGCTGTCTGGAGGACGGCACGTGCAGCCCGGGCATGACCGAAGCCGGTTGCCTGGACGCGAACGGCACCTGGCAGGGCGCGGGCACCGACTGCGTCGGAGTGGACTGTCCGGAACCGCCGGCGGTGGAGTGGGCGCTCGGGGCGAGCGGACCGGCCTCGGCGGTCGCGCCGGGCTCGATCACCTACACGATCGACTACGCGAACACGGGCGACCTCGACGCGGGAGGGACCACGCTCACGGCCCTCATGCCGTCGAGCGGCACCTTCGCCAGCGCGACGGACGGCGGTACCTTCGACCTGCCGAACCAGCGCGTGGTCTGGAACCTGGGCACGGTCGCCGCCGGCGGCTCGGGCCAGGTGAGCTTCACGGTCGACGTCGCGTGCGGGGTCGAGTCGGTCCTCTTCAGCCAGTACTTCGTGCAGAGCACGGCACCGACCACGCTCACCTTCGGCCTGAACAGCGTCAGCACGGCGGTCACGAGCGGTGGCGGAGGCGCGCTCGACGTGTTCGTGAGCAGTGTGCCCGACTCGAACCGACCGCCACGCGACGGCGACACGGTCACGCACACGATCTCGATGGTCGAGACGGACGGGGTGGCCCGTGCCGGCGCGCGGCTGAACTTCGGCCTGGGCGCGGGGTGGACCTTCGACTCGCTGGTGGATGCCGGAGGCGGCACGGCCGATCCCTCGACCTTCTGGTTCCAGTGGACGGGCGACGTCGCGCCGAACGACACCACGCGGGTGGCCTTCCGCACGCGGCTGCCGGACTGCCGGCAGTCGTTCCAGACCGAGGCCGTGCTGAACAGCGGATCGCCGATCACGGTGCTCGGCGGGTGTGGCCCGCCGATCGGCGAGGCCTCGCCCGACACGGTCACCCTGGCCCCGGTTCCGATCCAGGCCTCCTACGCGATCACCGGCACCGGCCCGGTCGCGGACGATCCCCTGGGAGGTGCGTCGGTCCTGGCTCGTCGAGGCAGCACGGTCGAGTTCACCGCCCGCGCGGAGAACGTGTCGACCGTCCCGCAGGACAGCGTGGTGCTGCGCTTCCGGGTGCCGACCGGTCTGGTCGCGGCCGACGATCCGCCCTGGATCGGCACGCCGCCGACCGGCGCCGTCTGGGACGCCGGCACCGCCACCGCGTCGTGGTCGGGCCCGCTCGCGCCCGGGGCCTCGGTCGCGTTCCGCGTGGGTGTCGACATCCTGCCCGACGCGCCCTGCCGCACCGCCCTGAACGCCGAGGTGGGCTACGGAAGCTGCGACGACTCCGGCGGCGACGGGGTGTGGGTGTACCCCCTCGACGAACCCTACGAGCAACCGCACGTGATCAGCATGACGCCCTTCAACGGGCTGTGGAGCTACCGTCCCGGCGTCGACACCGGACAACAGGAGTATCTCTGCGTGCTCCCCGAGATCCAGACCGGCCTGGCGGCGGGAACCGACGGCGACATCTGGGTCGCCGGACTGCCGACCTTCCGCTTCGACCCCGGGACCCTCGACCTCGAGTTCATGGACGGTGAGATCCTGGCCGACAGCCTGGGCATGGGCATGGCCGACGACGTGACCGTCGATCCGAACAGTGGCGTGGTGTACTTCTCCGGATTCCGGGCCGAGCCCGGACCCGTCCGATACCCGCGGATCGGCTCCTACGATCCGGCCACCGGGCAGACGGACATCGTGCTCGACGAGACCGATCCGCGCACGCACTTCGAGGTGCGGGGCATGGACGTCCTGCCCGACGGCCGACTGGTCGCGACCACGGACGCCGGACTCCTGGTGATCGATCCGGCGGCGCCGTCCACGCCGACGATCTGGTCCGATCCGTCGTGGACCAACGGCGTCAGCCCCTTCGCGGTGGCGGCGCGCGAGGACGGCCTGGTCCTGGTCGGCGAGATCACGTCGTCGGCGGCCGATCCGAAGGCGATTCGCGTCTTCGATCCCGATACGGGTCAGGTCACCCCGTACGTGGCCAACCTGAACGACGCCTTCCCCCTGGGCGTGGTGATCTTCGATCTCGACGTCGATGCCAACGGCCGGCCGTGGGCGGCAACGGGAACCGTGGCGCTGATCGAGGGCGA
This sequence comes from uncultured bacterium, assembly GCA_964593155.1. Classification (GTDB taxonomy): domain Bacteria; phylum Krumholzibacteriota; class Krumholzibacteriia; order JAJRXK01; family JAJRXK01; genus JAJRXK01. Next base: position 21,793 of record CAZQHE010000047.1, on the reverse strand, counting down.
TCCGAACGCCGGGATCCTCGAACTGGCCAGTGGGAGTCTGGCCTCGGACCAGGCCGTGATCTGGTTGCCGGGCAGCACGGCGACCTCCGTCGCCGACGACACGGTGCCCGGCGCGGCGCGCCCGCAGGCCTTCGCGCTGCGGACGCCCACCCCCAATCCCTTCAACCCACGCACGACCATCGCCTTCGAGCTGCCGCGTACGGCGCAGGTGTCGATCGATCTCTTCGACGCCCGCGGACGACGCGTGCGCACCCTGGTCGACGGCGAGCGCGCCGCCGGCGAGCACCGCGTGATCTGGGACGGCACCGACGACCAGGGTCGTGGCGTGTCGTCGGGCGTGTACTTCGTGCGCATGCTCGGCGGCGGGAAGCGCTTCGTGCAGAAGGCGGTGTTGCTGCGCTGAGCGTCGCTCGCGGAAGAGCTCCGTCGGACCGAACTTCCGGTGCGGAACATCCCCGGAACGTCCCCGGATCCCGTCACGACGCAGGCCGGACCCACCTGGGCCCGGCCTGCGTTCCGATCGGAGACTCCGTCGGGAAGGTCACTGCACGAGCGTCACCCGTTTCGACGCCACGTAGTCGTTCGACTGCAACCGCACGAAGTACACTCCGGCGGCCAGCGACCGACCGTCGTCGTCACGACCGTCCCAGTGCATGGTGTACCGGCCGGCCGGACGCATCTCGTCCTCGAGCTGACGCACCCGGCGACCGCGCGCGTCGTACACGGCCAGGTCCACGCGGCCGGGGACGGCCAGACCGAACTCGAAGCTCGTGCGTCCGCCGAAGGGATTCGGCGCCATGCGGCCGAGCGAGTACTGGAACCCACCGTTCGCGGGCGGGTCGACCGAGGTCGAGATCTGCACGTCGACGGTCGCCTCGGCCATCAGGGCCGGAGCCCCACGACCGTTGGCATCCCACAGCGCGTACAGGTCGTCGCCGGCCGTGTTCGTGGTGTTCTCGTCGCGCAGGAACAGGATGTATTCCTTGCTCACGGCCTGGTAGTACACGCGCACGGAGGCGGTGGTGGTGCCCGCCGGCAGCACGTAGTGGGTGTCGTCCCAGTACTGGCCGTCGGCGTAGGTCGCGGCCACGGGCGGCATCTGCAGGTCCTCGAAGGCCTGGTTGGTGAAGCCGCGTGGCGGGATGCGGTTGTCCTTGTACGTCGAGTCGTTCAGCACGAAGTGGAACGACGGTCCCGCGGGCAGGTTCAGCGCCTCGCCCAACGCCGGGCTGAAGCCGGGCTTGATCTCGTAGATCTTGATCTGGTCGTCGTAGGTCAGATCGCCCGTGGCGAAGTCGAAGGCGCCCGACGTGAAGACCACGTCGCCGTCGGCGTCGCGTCCTTCGACCTGCACGAAGATCCGGCGACCCTCGGGATAGCCCGTGGGCAGCTTGTGGCCGGTGTCGTTGGTGATGCGGACGTCGACGCCGTCGTCGGCCGCGGTCACGTCGAGCTGGATCGCCTTCTGCAGGGTCTCCTGCGCCCGGATCTTCGAGGCCTCGAGCTGGGCCACGTCGACCTCGTCCGGATAGGCGTCGGCGATCATGTCCTGCACGAAGGTGTTGCCCCCGGTCATGTCGTGCAGTGGAAGGTCCGTGCGCACGGGCGCATCGGGATCGTTCGCGCCCACGCCGGTGACGTCGCGCATGTGGCAGTCCTGGCAGGTCTCGACCACACCGCCGTACTGCGGCAGGTCGACGCCGCCGGCGGCGAAGTCACTGGCCTTCCACTCGCTGTAGGTGCGTTCCACCGGACCCATCTGCGACTGGTCCATGGTGGGGTGCGCGGCGTCGAACTCGTTCGGCGCGTAGTCGCCTTCGCCGACCTTGCTGAAGGCCGGGTTGCTGACGTCGTGACAGGTCCCGCACAGCTCGCTCGAGCGGTGGAAGTCCGACTCCAGGACCGGATGACCGGTGTCCAGCGCATCGGCATAGGGCCCGCGCTTCGGGGCCGTCGGGGCCATGACGTACTGCCCGCTCGTGTACTGCGTCGGCACGTCGTCGAGATCGGCGAGGATGTCGGCGTCCTCGGCGGGGCTGACGCCCTCGACGTAGTTCCAGTCGACGAGCTTGTGGCAGAAGTCGCACGAGATGCCCTGGCGGTCCTCGGCGGTCAGGCTCTCGCCCGACGTGTCGAGGGAGCGGCCGGCCAGCCAGCCGCGGGGCGAGTGGCAGCGGATGCACAGGTCGCCGACGGCGGGTGCGTCCTGCTCGGCCACGGCGAGACAGGCCAGGAACAGGGGGTCGCGCGCCGACTGGGCCATCATGCTGCCGCGCCAGTTGGCCCACGGTTCGACGGCGGTGTCGTAGTTGCCGTGGCAGGTGGCGCAGTTGTCGTCGGGATCGGCCAGCACAGGGCCCTCGAAGGGCTGCGTGCCCGGCAGGTCGACGTCGCGCAGCGTGGTCGGCACGCGGCCGTCGGGCGCGGGGCCGATGGTGAAGGTCGACGGACTCTCGCCGGATCCTTCGTTGCCGGCGCTGTCGGTCGCGATCACGCGGATGAGTTGGCCGGGGCCGGGGCGGCTGGGCACGAACCAGTCGTAGGATCCGGTGTCGGACATGCCGAAGCTCGCGGCCTTCCACGTGAGCCCGCCGTCGTCGGAGTGCTCCACGTAGACCGAGGCGATGTCGCTGGCGTCACTGATCGTCCAGGTGACGGCTACGGTCGTGTTCGGCGGGATCACCTCGCCGCCCGCCGGGTAGGTCACGGTGACCACGGGTGGGTCCTCGTCGACGGTCGCCGTCGGGGTCACGTGCGGCGAGACCTCGGCCAGCGGGATGTTCACCACCGAGGCGAGATCGTCGTTGCTCAGCCCCGAGAAGGTGGGCGTGTTCGGGAAGTTCGCCGTGTCGGTGATCTCGGTCCGGTTGTCGTAGCCGTCGTTGTCGGAGTCCTCGGACTCGATGGTTACGAAGGCCTCGGCGCTCGACAGGCCCTCACTGCGGAGGGTCTCCACCCGAGCACCGTACCAGTTGCGCGGGCCGCCACCGTTGAAGTCGTAGTGGCAGGCTCCGCAGTGGGCGGAGTTGCTCGCCAGCGCGTCGAGGGCGGTGCCCTCGGCGCCGGGATAGGCCTCGAAGAAGTCCTTGCGAATCGGGTTCTTGGCCTGGGCGTCGGCCGCGACGATCAGCAACACCGCCACACCGAGCAGGGGGACGAAGCGACGCACGGGGGACCTCCTCCGCGGAAAGGGAACGGTCGCCTCGCTGGGGAAGTTGTCCGGGCGCGATCGGGCAAGGAGATGCAGAATCGAGTGTGAGCGTAGGAGGACGCGTTGCGTGCGGAAGCTCCGGAATCGTGACCCCCGGACGAAACCCCACCAGAACCCCGACTTCCGCGTCCTCACACGGAGAAATGATGCAGGCTCACCACGACTCACCCGACCCGTCACGCGTCTCGGAACCGTTCCCGGAAACTCCCGGCGTGCCGAGCTCCACCGAGGCCCGGTCGGGCCGTCCGCACTGCGGAGATCTTTCCGGAATTCCGGAAGAATTGGACAGAACGTATCCGGCCCCGGACGCCCGGACGTCGACGTCCGACGGATGGCGACCGGACCGAAAGCCCCCAGGAGGCCGAGCGCGCTCGCGCCTCGCATTGTCGGCGCCTTCAAGTCGTTGAGGAATGGTTCCTTACGAGCCCTTCCCTTCAGGGCACGCTCGGAGCTCGCTCCGCAGATCCCCGCGTCGCTCCCGACCGTTCCGTTGTGGACCGGAACTTGAATCCCAGAGATCGCCAGAGTCGGCATTCGCGCCTGTTCCGCCTCGGTGCCCGCTCGAGCGGTCGAGCGCCGGGGTCCACGTGCACGCCTGTTTCGAGGTCCGTTCCCATGAAGAATCTCCCCCTCGCGGTCAAACTCATCGGTAGCTTCCTCCTGGTCGCCCTGATCACCGTCGGCGTAGGCATCGTCGGTCTGAACGGCGTGGGATCGGTCGGCGGCGAACTCGACGACGTGGCCAACGTCTCGCTGCCGAAGACCGAGAGCCTGCTGTCGATGGAGGTCGAGCTGAACGACCTGGTTTCCGTTCTGAACACGAGCCTCAGCCCGTGGCTGTCGCGCGAGGAGCGCGCCGCGATCGACGACCAGATCGCCGCGATCCGCGCCCGCTACGGCGAAGACCTCGAGCACTACGAGCAGCTTCCGCACACTCCTCGCGAGAATCAGCTCTGGAACGAGCTGCAGAGCCGAATGGCCGACTGGGCGGCGATCAACGACGAGGCCATGGCGCTGAACCAGCAGCTGCTCGACACCGACATCCTCGATCCGGCCGGGTTGCAGCGTGACCTGCAGCAGTTCCGTGGGGATCACTACAAGGTGGCCGACGCCGTGGCTCGTCTGCTCGACGACGGCACACGCTTCGAGGGCGGGGGCGATCCCACGGCGTGTGCCTTCGGTCGGTGGAGCGCGCAGTACGAGACCGAGAATCCCGAGATCGAGGCGGCGATCGCGGCCATCGCGGAGCATCACGACGCGTTCCACGAAACGGTCGCGTCGATCAAGACCCATCATGCCGCCGGCCGGACCGATGCGGCGGACCGCACGCACGACGAACTCATGGACCACGCCCAACACGTGTTCGGCTACTTCGGTGAGCTCCGCGCCGAGGCCGACCGTGTGGCGTCGATCTACGAGACCATGACCATGAAGCTGGTCGTCGACTCGAAGCAGGGCCGCGAACACAGCTTCGAGACCCTGCACGAACTCACCGAGCTGGTGGAAGAGCAGGCCGCCGAAAAGCGCGTGCACGCCGAGCAGGTGGCCGGTCAGGCGCAGCTGGTGGGCATCGTCGGCATGATCGTCGGTGCTCTGCTGGCGATGGCCCTCGGTTGGTGGATCACCCGCATGATCAGCAAGCCGGTGCTGGCCGGCGTGGAGTTCGCCCAGCGCATGGCGAAGGGCGACCTCACCGCCGACCTCGACATCCATCAGAAGGACGAGATCGGACAACTGGCGAGCGCGCTCAACGACATGGTCGGTCGCCTGCGTTCGGTGGTCGGTGACGTGGGTTCCGCCGCGGCGAACGTGGCCACCGGCAGCGAGGAGCTGTCGACCTCGTCGACCAAGCTCAGCAAGGGTTCGACCGAGCAGGCCGCCAGCGTGGAAGAAGTGAGTTCGAGCATGGAGGAGATGGCGGGCAACATCCGTCAGAACACCGAGAATGCCGCGCAGACCGAGCAGATCGCCACCAAGGCCAGCCAGATGGCCACCGACGGTGGCCAGGCCGTGGAGGAGACGGTCGCGGCCATGAACCAGATCGCCGAGCGCATCGGCATCGTGGGCGAGATCGCCGGCCAGACCAACCTGCTGGCCCTGAACGCCGCGATCGAGGCCGCCCGGGCCGGCGAGCACGGCAAGGGCTTCGCGGTGGTCGCCAGCGAGGTGCGCAAGCTGGCCGAGCGCAGCCAGAAGTCGGCGGCCGAGATCAGCGAGCTGTCGACGAACAGTGTCGATGTCGCCACCCGTGCCGGCGAGTACCTGCAGCAGATCGTGCCCGACATCCAGAAGACGGCCGACCTGGTCCAGGAGATCAGCGCGGCCAGCCGCGAACAGAACTCCGGCGCCGAACAGATCAACCTGGCGATCCAACAGCTCGACGACGTGATCCAGCAGAACGCCTCGGCGAGCGAGGAGATGGCCGCCACGAGCGAGGAGCTCGCCGGTCAGGCCGACCAGTTGCAGCAGAACGTGGGCTTCTTCCGTGTCGACACGGGTCGCTGAGCCAGGAGGGAAGCGATGAGCACGCAACAGACCATCGACCCGCGCACGCAGTCCGACGACGCATCGCAGTACCTGACCTTTCGCCTGGGCGACGAGATCTTCGCCCTGGGCATCTTCGAGGTCCGCGAGGTCCTCGAGTACCGACCGGTGACCCGTGTCCCGCGCACGCCGCCGTTCATGGAGGGCGTGATCAACCTGCGCGGTTCGGTGGTACCGGTGGTCGATCTGCACATGAAGTTCGGCACCGGACGCACCGAGAAGACCGGCGACACCTGCATCGTGATCACCGAACTCGAGTTCGACGGCGAGACCATGCACATCGGAGCGCTGGCCGATTCGGTGGAAGAGGTCTTCGCCATGGACGACGCCGACGTCGAGCCGCCCCCGCGCATGGGCACGCATCTCGACGTCGAGTTCATCAAGGGAATGGGCAAGAAGGGCGACGACTTCGTCATCATCCTCGACGTGAGCCGCGTGTTCTCGCCCGAGGAGATGATGGCGGCGATCTCGTCGGAGCCGGCGGCCGACGATGCTGCCGAAACCGCCTCTGCCTGAACGTGGTGTCGTGATGCCGCTGACCTTCGACATCCAGGCCGACCGCGGCCTCGTTCTCGAGACCGGCGAAGGGGTCGTCACCGTCGAGGACCTGCTCGGGGTGCGTCGTCGCGAGCTCGAGCACCCGGCTTTCGCCGGGTGCCGCTCGATCCTCACCGATGCCCGCCGCGTGACCGACCCACGGGTCACGCCCACCGACCTGCGTGCACTAGCGGCATTCCTCGGCACCCGCCGGGAACTCTACACGAACAAGCGCTGGGCCTTCGTCATGGATCATCCGCGAGCCACCGGCCTGGCCCTGCTCCTGCAGCAGCTGTTCACCGACTCCGGTCTGCTCGAGGCACAGGTCTTCGCGACCATGGAGGCGGCCTGCGCGTGGCTGGAGCTGGAGCCGGCGCTCGAGTGAGTCCGACGGTCGCGACCGGACGCCCCGCGTCCTACCTTGGTCCGGTACGAAGTGATTCCCGCGGCCGGCGCCCGATCCGGTCCGTGAGCCCTCGATCCGGACGAAGAGCACGTGAATCTCGAACAGGACTTCAAGGACGCCCTGGCCAGCTGGGCCTCGGGCGTGAGCATCGTCGCGGCCAACGCGCCCGACGGCGACTCGTACGGCCTGACCGTGTCGGCCTTCAACTCGGTGTCGCTCGATCCGCCCCTGGTGATGGTCTGTCTGTCGTGCAGCAATCGGCTGCCGGCGCTGATCCGCGAGGACGGCCGCTTCTCGGTGTCGATCCTCGCGTCGGGCCAGGAAGAGGTGTCGAACCACTTCGCCCGCTCGGGCCGTGATCCCGGGCCGGGTCTCGACGGGTTCGGTGCCGACCAGGGCGACCGTCCGCCCGTCGTGGCCGGTGCGGCCTCGAGTCTGCAGTGCGAGGTGCACGACACGATGGACGAGGGTGACCACACGATCGTGGTCGGCCGCGTGGTCGAAGCCCACTCGGACGAAATCGTGCCGGTGCTCGTGTACCATCGCCGTGGCTACCACGGCGTCGGCGACTGAGGCGACGCCCCGTGCGCGCGGCGGTCGGTATCCTGGTCCTGCTGGTGTCGCTCGCCGGCTGCGACACCGCCGAGGACGGCTGCACCGGTGTGGGCACGTTCGTGCTGCGCAACGACACCGCGCAGGATCTGCGCGCTCGTACCCCCTTCGCGGCGAGCGACTCGGTGTTCGTGGTCCCGACCGACAGCTCGATCGTGCTCGGATCCTTCCAGGGCGACTTCCCCGACAGCTATCCCGACCCGCGCGAACTCATGGGCTGCCTGAGCCTCTCACCGGCCGATGCCGACTCGGTGGTCTTCCGCCTGGGGCCGAGCGCGGCCCCGCGCGACTGGGTGTTCGAGGAGACGGCCGAGTGCCGGGCCACCTTCACGCTCACGGTGGCCGACTCGATGCTCGGCACCGACGCCGGCGCCGACGACTGCCCCGATCCCTTCGCCCGTGCCTGGTCAACCGGGCCCTGATCGTCTAGCCTCTCGACCAGGATCCAACCCCCGGAGTCGTCATGACGAACGAGCAGCCGAAACCCCGCACCGAGCGGGATCTCGAGAGCGTGGACAGCGAGCATCGCCTGCAGATCGAACTGCTCGACGCCCTGATCGCCGCCGCGCAGAGCGGCCGCGACGACGACCACGTCGCCGAACTCCTGCAGCGTCTGCGTGACGTGTCCGAGGCGCACTTCCTCAGCGAGGACCTGTTGATGCGTCTGCACGCCTACCCCGAGCACGCCGCCCACGTGGCCGAGCACGAGGAGATGACCGCCATCCTCGACTCGCTGCGGCAGGCCGCGGCCTCGCCCGACGTGGGTCGGCTCTCTTCGCTGCGGCAGCGCTTCGTCCACCACATCCACGACAAGGACGAGCGGCTGGAGAAGTTCCTGGACGCGCCGGGCCGCAGCGACGGCCTGAGCACGCCGGATATCGTCTGATCTCCGTCTCCCGAGACCCACGGACGCCAGGATCCGGGGCGGCCCCATCGGCGCGCCGTACGTGCCGGTCGCAGTCTCCCCTGCGCGGTGGCCGCTGATCGAGCCGGCCGTCCAGTTCCGCGAGAGGAGAGATCATGACCACGCGCAAGTGCCATGTCTGTGGCAACGAGTACGACAAGCCGCTCGAGATCTCCGTCGACGGTGGCACCCGCAGCTACGACTGCTTCGAGTGCGCCATCCACGATCTGGCGCCGGCCTGTGCGAACTGTGGCGTGAAGATCGTCGGCCACGGGGTGCAGGCCACCGACACCATGTACTGCGGTGCGCACTGCGCCCAGGCGCAGGGTGCCGCCGCGCTGCAGGATCGGGCCTAGGCGTCGTGCGCGGCCAGGGTCAGACGGCCACCTTCGCCACCTGGCGAACGATCTCGGCCGGGATCTGGTCGAGCGACTTCTGCACCGACACCGCACCGAGTTCGTAGGCCTCTTTGGGCATGCCGTAGACCACGCAGGTCGCCTCGTCCTGGCCGATCGTGATTGCACCCAGGTCGTGGAGTTCCTTCAGGCCCTTGGCTCCGTCGTCGCCCATGCCGGTCATGATCACGCCCAGGGCATTGCGGCCGGCGTAGCGGGCGGCCGAGCGGAAGAGCACGTCCACGCTCGGACGATGGCGGCTCACGAGCGGCCCCTCGCGGACCTCGACGTGGTAGCGCGCGCCGCTGCGCTTGAGCAGCGTGTGGAAGTTCCCCGGTGCGATCAGGGCGTGACCGCGGAGCACGGTGTCGCCGTTGGTGGCTTCCTTCACGTTCACCGCGCAGATCGAGTCCAGGCGTTCGGCGAAGCTCCGGGTGAAGTTCTCCGGCATGTGCTGGACGATCACGATTCCCGGGACGTCCATGGGCAAGGCCTGCAGCACGGCCCGCACGGCCTCGGTGCCACCGGTCGAGGCCCCCATCACGATGACCTTGTCGGTGGTCACGTCCATGGCCCTGGCCGAAGCGGGCAGCATGGCGTCGGCGGTCAGCTTGGGCTCGACCTTCATCGGCCGTGACAGCTTCTGGAGCTTCGCCTGGGCGGCCGCGCGGACCGCGTCGGCGATGCGGACCTTCGCTTCCTCGAGGAACTGCCGGGTCCCCACCTTCGGCTTGGTGATGATCTCGACGGCGCCGGCCTCGAGGGCCTGCAGCGTGGTCTTCGATCCGTCCTCGGCCAGGCTCGAGCACACCACCACGGGAATGGGGTGCTGGCTCATGAGCTTCTTGAGAAAGGTGATGCCGTCCATGCGCGGCATCTCGATGTCGAGGGTGATGACGTCGGGACGCTTGCTCCGCATGACGCCGGCGGCCGCGAAGGGATCGGACGCGGTTCCGATCACCTCGATGTCGGGGGCGTCGTCGAGCACGGCCTGCAGCGTCTGGCGCACCATGGCGCTGTCGTCGACGATCAGTACCCGGATCGGATCCTTCTTCATGCTCCATCCCCCTCCGCGGTCCACTTTCGGCGGTAGACGGCCGCGCCGACACGGTCGACACGGGGTCCGGCGCCCTGGGCCGACTCCGAGTGTCCGAGGTACAGGTAGCCGCCGGGGCGCAGGCGGTCGACGAGGGACTCGACGACGCGGATCTGCGTTGGGCGGTCGAAGTAGATCAGTACGTTGCGGCAGAAGATCACGTCGAGATCGGCCGGGACCTTGTACGGCGGCTGCATCAGGTTGAGCTGCCCGAAGGTCACGCGTTGCCGAAGCGGGCGCGCCATCTTGATCCGCTGGCCGTCGCGCGAACGCAGGAGGTACCGTGAGCGGTACTCCTTCGGAACGGCCTCGGCGTGTGTGGCCGGGTAGACCGCGCGATGGGCCGTCTCGAGCACGCGCCGCGAGATGTCGCTGGCCAGCACCCGGAAGTCGAAGTCGTCCTGGCGGCGCTTCGACTCCATCAGGGTCATGGCGATGGTGTAGGGCTCTTCGCCGCTGCTCGACGCCGAACACCACACGGTGAGTCGCGGCCGGTGGCGGCCGGCCAGCAGCGCGGGCAGGGCCACCTCGGCCAGGTGGTCGAAATGGTCGGGTTCGCGGAAGAGGTCGGTCTTGTTCGTGGTCAGGTGGTCGAGGAAGATCTGCCGTTCCGCCGGATCGCAGTCGGGGTCGAGGACCTGGTCGACGTAGGTCCGGAAGTCGGACAGGCCGAGTTGGCGCAGCCGCTTCCGCAGCCGCGCCTCGACCATGGTGTGCTTTCCGGGAGGGAGTTGGATCCCGAGTTCGTCGCGGACGAATCTCGAGATCCGGTCGAACTCCCTCCGGCCCAGCGGGGGCTGGGTCGCCCGTGCGGGCTCAGTCGGCGTCGCGCTTCTGGGGCTCACCGGTCGCCGCCTCGGCCTCTTGGTCCGAAACGCGATGGCTGTTCTCCAGCACGCTGGCCATTTCGTCGTTGGAGAACACGCGATCGACGTCGAGGATGATGACGAATTCCTCGTCCTTCTTCCCCATGCCCTTGATGAAGTCGACGTTGAGATGTGTCCCCATGCGGGGCGGTGGCTCGATCTGCGAGGAGTCCATGTCGAACACCTCCTCGACCGAGTCGGCCAGGGCCCCCAGGTACATCTTCTCGCCGTCGAAGTCGACCTCGGCGATCACGATGCACGTGTCCGCGGTCTTCTCGGTCTCGCCGGTGCCGAACTTCATGTGAAGATCGACCACCGGGACCACGGCGCCACGCAGGTTGATCACCCCTCGCATGAAGGGCGGCGTGCGCGGCACGCAGGTCACCGAGCGGTACTCGAGCACTTCGCGGACCTTGAAGATCTCCAGGGCGAAGATCTCGTCGCCGAGGCGGAAGGTCAGGTACTGCGAAGTGGCGTTCGTGGTTGCTACGCTCACTGTCTGGTCCTCCTGAACGGATCCTCGGGACGGCATCAGTAGGTCTCGAAGCCGTCGTCGTCGTCATCGGCGCCCATGTCCAGGGCGACTCCGACCACGGCGTCCTCGACCTTCTCGGCCTCGGCCTTGGGCTGCGGGCTCGGCGCCGACTTCGGCGCGGGCTTCGGGGACGGCGTGGACGCGGGCTTCGGAGCGGACGCGGCGGCCGGCTTCGCCGCCGGACGCGCGCGCACCCCACGGTTGCTCTCGTCGATCCGGAAGAAGGCCACGCCCTGCTGCAGGCTGTCGGCCTGGCCGGCGAGCTCCTCGCTCGTGGCGGCCATCTCTTCGCTCGCCGAGGCGTTCTGCTGGATCACTTCGTCGAGCTGCTGGATCGCCAGGTTGATCTGGTCGGCGCCGGCGTTCTGCTCGCTGCTGGCGGCGCTGATCTCCTGGACCAGGTCGGCCGTCTTCTGGATGTCGGGTACGATCTTGCCGAGCATCTCGCCGGCCTGCGTGGCGACCTCGACGCTGCTCGTCGACAGCTCACTGATCTCGGCCGCGGCCTTCTGGCTGCGTTCGGCCAGCTTGCGCACCTCGCTGGCGACCACCGCGAAGCCCTTGCCGTGCTCGCCGGCCCGGGCGGCCTCGATCGCGGCGTTCAGGGCCAGCAGGTTGGTCTGGCCGGCGATCTCTCCCACGATGTTGATCCGCTCGGCGATCTGGTTCATGGCGGCGACGGTCTTGTCGACGGCCTGCCCACCCTCGGTGGCCATCTGGCTGGCCTGGGTGGCGATCTTCTCCGTCTGCGACGCGTTCTCGGCGTTCTGACGGATGTTGCTGGCCATCTCCTCCATGCTCGAGCTGACCTCTTCGATCGACGAAGCCTGCTCGGCCGAACCCTGCGAAACCTTCTGCGAGGCGGTGCTCAGCTCCTCGGAGCCGGTGGAGACGTTGTCGGCGTTCGACTTGACGTCGCCCACGACCTTGCGCAGCTGCTCGGCCATGCTGTTGAGCGCATTGGCCAGCAGACCGACCTCGTCCTTCTGCTCGATGTCGATGTTCTGCGTCAGGTCGCCGTTCGCCAGCTCGCGGGCGAAGGCCACGCCCTTGCCCAGCGGGCCGGTGATGGTGCGCGTGATGAAGACGGCGAAGACGATCCCGATGACCGCGCAGATGCTCAGGCCGGTCACCAGGACGACAGACGCCTGCTGCAGGGCGGCCTGGGCCTCCTGGGCAATTCGCTCGGTTTCCTCGATGCCCTTCGAAGCGATCGACTGGGCTTTGTCGAGGACCTCTCCGCCGGCGACGTCGCGCTGCTTGCCGAGGTCGTTCAAGGCGACCCAGGCGGCCTCGAGGTCCTGCATGCCCTCCCGGTACTGGCCCGCGGCCCGTTCGGTCGCGTCGATCTTGGCGATGTCGGCGTCGAGGCGGGTGATCTTGCGCAGGTCGGCGAAGATCGTGTCCATCTGTTCGAAGTTGTCGTAGGCCTCGCGCAGCTCTCCTGGGTCGCGGTTCGCCTGGGCCTTCCAGGCGGCGATGCGCGTGGCGTTGCCCACGTCGATGATGTCGTTCAGCAGCTCGACCTTGCGTCGGCGCTCGTCGACCTTCATCGGCGGGTCGCCCGCGGCGATCTCCGACTTCAGACGCTGCGTCTGCACGGCGAGCAGAGCCCGCGTGGCTTCCATGTAGTCGACGGCGGCCTCGTCGAGCAGGTTACGCGCCTCGTCGAGCTCGACGTTGCGGTCCGCAGTGTCCTCCTTGAGACCGTCGTAGGTGGTGACCGCCTCCCGGACGTCCCCGATCGCGCTCTCGAGCAGGGTGAGCTGGGTGGAGTTGTCCGCCAGCTCCCCGGCCCGGTCCATGGCGCCAGTGACTTCCCCGATCGCGCTCGTGGCGTCGTCGTAGTAGGCCTCGTTGGCGGTCAGTCCGTAGCCGCGCATGGCGTACATGGTCAACAGGCTGTTGCGCTCGAGCTGGTTGGCGATCCGGACCTCCGGAACGTACTCATCGGCCAGCCAGTTGGATTTCTCCTTGATTCGGCTCATGCTCGAGATGGCGATCACGCCGAGCACGACGGTCAGAGCGATCAAGAGACCGAAACCCGCCCCGAGCTTCGCCCCGATCTTGATGTTCTTGATCACGACGATCTTCCTTTCCGGATTTGGGGGCGTCGCATCAGCGGCGTCCCGGAAACGTCATCGATGGTCACGAGGTCTGACCGACGGCCATGAGTTCCTCGCGTTGAGCGCCGCGGCTCAATGCCTGTACGTCGAGGATCAGCGCCACGGTCCCGTCGCCCAGGATCGTGGCGCCGCTGAAGCCCTCGATGTGCTCGTACATGCGGCCGAGGTTCTTGATCACGGCCTGGATCTGTCCCTCGACCTCGTCCACGACCAGTCCGAAGCCCTGGCCGTCGGAATGGGTGATCACCAGCTGTTGAACGGCGGGAGCAGGCCGGTCCTCGTGGAAGAACCTGCGCAGCGACGTGTAGGGCACCAGATGCCCTCGCATTTCGACGACCTCGCGCCCGTGGGCACGCTGGACGTCTTCCTGCGTCAGGTCGCTGCACTCGTCGACCAGGCTCAGCGGGATCACGTAGCGCTCGTCCTCCACGCGCACGAGCAGGCCCTCGATGATGGCCAGGGTGAGCGGGAGTTTGAGCGTGACCGTGGTGCCCTTGCCGAGTTCGCTGTCCACCGACACCGAACCCCGCAGGGCCTCGACCGAGCGCTTCACAACGTCCATGCCCACGCCGCGCCCGCTGACGCTGCTGAGCGACTGGGCGGTGGAGAAGCCCGGTTCGAAGATGAGTTTGTAGACCTCGGGCGGCTGGATCGGATCGTCGGCGCTGATCAGGCCGTTCTTCACGGCCTTCGCGCGGATCTTCTCGGGATCCATGCCCGCGCCGTCGTCGCGGATGGTCACCACGACATGGGCTTCGGAGTGCTCGGCCGAGAGGTGGATCACGCCCTGTCGGGGCTTGCCACTCTCCGTGCGGGTCTCGGGCGTTTCGACTCCGTGGTCGACCGAGTTGCGGATCAGGTGCACCAGCGGGTCGGCCAGGCGCTCGATCATGGTCTTGTCGAGCTCGACCTCGGCGCCTGTGGTCTGCAGTTCGATCTCCTTGCCCAGCTCGGCCGACAGATCGCGCACCACGCGGCGGAAGCGGCTGAAGGTGGTGCCGATCGGCAGCATGCGGATGCTCAGTGCGTTGTCCCGCAGGTCGGCCACCAGACGTTCCATCTCTTCGGTGATCCCGAGCAGGGCGGGCTCGTGCGAGCCCGAGGCGATCTGGTTGAGGCGGGCCTGGGCGGTGACCAGCTCACCGACCAGGTTCACCAGCAGGGTGAGCTTGTCGACGGGAACGCGGATGCTCTGGTTCTCGTCGCTGCGCTGGCGGCGCTTCTCTCGCACGATCTGCTGCTCGGCCAGGGCCGATTCGATCGTGGTGTCGCTGACCACGCCGCTCTCGGTGAGGATCTCGCCGAAGCGCTTCTGCGCGGCCACGGCCTCGTCCATCTGGGCGCCGGTGATGTCGCCGCGTTCGACGAGGATGTGGCCGAGCTTGCGCTCGTCGATGTCGCCGTCGTCGGGCTGGTCGACCACGGAGATGTCGATCTCGGCGCGGTCGTCCACGAACATGAACACGTCGCGGATCGCGTCGGTGCCCTTGTCGGTGGTCAGCAGGACGTCCCACCACACGTAGCACTGCTCGGGGTCGAAGTCGTCGAAGGTGTTGATCTCGTCGTCGTAGCCGAAGACCAGACAGTCGCCCAGACCACGCAGCTCGCGCAGCAGCGGCACGATGTTCGTGCCGTTCGCGAAGATCCCGCGCTCGGGCCTGAAGCGCACACGGTAGGTGACCGGTTCCGTCTTCTGCGGCGCTGCCGCGACCTGGGCGGGGCCGCCGGTCGCGTCGCCACCCATGATCTGCTTCACACGGACCAGGATCGGCGAGCCGGCTCCCTCGTCGGCCTCGTCGTTCAGCAGGCCACGGATGTGGTCCTTGGCCCGCAGACCCAGGTCGACGATCTCGCGGTCGATTCTCAGTTCGCCCTCGCGGACCTTGTCGAACATGGTCTCGATGTCGTGGGTGAACTCGGCGATGGCGTCGAAGCCGTTCATCGCGCCCGAGCCCTTGATCGTGTGCAGCGCCCGGAAGGTACGCGCCACGAGTTCCTCGTCTTCGGGCGACTCCTCGAGCTCCAGCAGGGTCTCCTCGAGCTCGCTCAGCAGTTCTTCGGCCTCGAGCTTGTAGGTCGCGGCGAAATCGGTGGGGTTGACACTCACGCGGTGACCTCCGGTTCCTGGCCGATCAGACGCTGGTAGACGGTGCCGAAGCCGACCTCCTGGCAGAGCCCCTCGACCTCGTCGCTCTCGTCGACCAGGCGGAGAGACTTGCCGGCGCCCTTGGCGGTGTGCGTGGCGGCCAGGAGGATCTGCACGAAGGACAGATCGGCGGTTTCGACGTCGCGCAGGGTGAGGGTCACGGCGTCGTTGCCTTCGAGCGCCGATTTCAAGGCCTCGGTCAACTCGGCGGCGCGCGTCAGGTCGAGCGCACCGGTCCAGACCAGGTCGCGATCGACCGGGGGGTCGGCAGAAGATTTCTCGGCCCGGGCCCGGGACGAGGTCTTCCGCGAGGCGGTCTTCTTCGAAGCGGTGGGCATGGAAACACTCTCCGCGGCGGCTTCAGAGGGAGTGCGGGCGGCTCCCGCGCACGGGAATCCGCGATCCGCAACGCGTCCTCGATTCGCAAGACCGGGACCAGACCGCGCCATCGGAAGCCCTTTCGCGCCCTTCGCCGCCATCACGGGGAACGACGTGGTGCGCTGTCACCACGAAGAGGGGCCCCTCCGTGGCCGGATCGTTCCGGATTCCGGAACGACAGGGCGGTGAGCGCTTCGGGAGCGGTCGACACTCATCCGGCATGTCGGAAGGGACTGCCCGGAACCTGAGCGCCTTTTCAGTGCGAGATCGTGAGGTCCTCGATCGCCTCGGCCAGGCGGTCCCACGAGAAGAGCGCACGCCGGGCGGCCACGCCGCGCTCCAGGCGCTCCAGCGTGCCGGGCTCGTACAGGCGTTCGAGGGCAGCGGCCAGGGCCCCGACGTCGCCGGGGGCGACCACCAGACCGGCCTCGTCATGGGGGACGATCTCGGACAGCCCGCCCACGTCGGTCAGCACCATGGGCCGGCCGAAGTGGTAGGCGACCTGGGCGACGCCCGACTGGGTGGCGGTGCGGTAGGGCTGCACCACGGCGTCGCAGGCGGAGAAGAGCAGGCCGACGTCGCCGTCGGGCACGTACCCGGAGCGGAGATGCACGCGCGACTCGAGGCCGAGCCGGGCGATCTGCTCACGGTACGTCCGTTCGTCTTCGTAGAACTCCCCGGCCACGACCAGCTGCACCGCCGGGTGCCGCGCGCGGAGCCGGTCGAGCGCATCGATCAGCAGGTCGAGGCCCTTGTAGGCACGGACGTAGCCGAAGAACAGGAGCAGCGGCCGGTCGGGATCGAGGCCGAGCCGCCGTCGGGCCTCGTCGCGGGGCAGGGTCTGGCCGAAGTGGTCGTAGATGGGGTGGTGGATCCGTCGGATCGGCGCCTCGACGCCGAGCGTGCGCAGGTCGCGTTCGACCTCCGCGCTGAGCACCACGCAGCCCGCGCAGCGTCGCAGGAACCACGCGCCCAGCGGCCGGTCGCCGGGCCGGCGCTCGTGCGGGATGGCGTTGTGGATCAGGCCGATCGCCGGTCGCCGCGCGGTGCGCAGGATCGTGCCGTACGACGGGGCGAAGAAGGGCATCCAGTAGTTGAAGACGATGGCGTCGGGCGCGATCCGTCGCAGTCGCCGGCCGGTGGCCCACCAGCTCCACGGTCCGATCGAATCGATCCAGCGGTACACCAGCGACGGCGTGGGCGAGGGCTCGGTCTCGTACTGCGTCGTTCCGGGGAACAGCGGCCCGGGGTACTGCCGCGTGAAGGTCACCGGAGTGACCTCGTGGCCGCGGTCGACGAGGGTGTGCCAGGTGCGCAGCGAGAAGTGCGCGATGCCTCCGCGGTAGGGCGGCAGCGGGCCCACGAGCGCGTAGCGGCTCATGCGCGCCGGGCCCCGGCCAGCTCGGTGTAGATCTTCTCGAAGCGGTCGACCTGAGCCTCGAGCTCGTACTTCCGCGCGTCCTCGTGGGCCCGCGCGCCCAGCCGTTCGCGTTCGTCGGGGCGATCCACGAGCCGGCGCATGGCGTTGCGCAGCTCGGCGACGGTGGGCTCGACGAGCAGTCCGTTGACCTCGTGTTCGACGACCTCGGGAATGCCGCCACGGCGCGCGCCGATCACGGGGTGGCCGAAGCGGAAGGCGTCGATCATCACGCGCGGGAAGTTGTCGTTCCAGATCGAGGGGACCACCAGGAAGTCGACCTCGGACAGCAGGTGGTTCTTGGCGTAGTCCTCGACGAAGCCGTCGAAGTGCGCGTGGTGGGGCCAGCGCCCGCAGAACGAGCGGACCTCCGACGCCATGGGGCCCGCTCCGGCGAAGCGGAAGTGCAGCTCGGGACGGCTGCGATCCTCGAACCACTCGGTGAGGGTGTCGAGCAGCACGCCCACGCCCTTGTGCGCGTCGAGCTGACCGAGGTACAGACCGGTGACCGTGGTGTCGGGCGGGCGGTGGGGCCGCGGCTCCACCCGGGGCGGACCGGCGTTGGGGACGACCTCGGGCCGGGCGTGCGGAAACTGTTCGTGGTCGAGGTGGCGTTGCAGCACGAAGCGCGACGGGGCGGTGACCACGTCGACGTGCGCGGTGGATCCCCGCTTGAACCGGCGGTACACGCGGCAGGGCCACGGAGCGTCGACGCACTCCACCCCGCTGCTGCGCAGGAGCGTGGTCCGCGGACACAGCAGGTGGTAGTCGCGCAGGGTGTGCACCACGGGCACGCCGGCGGCGTGGGCGGCGTCCCAGACCACTCCGGTCATCCCCACGATGGTGTTCGTGTGCACCACGTCGGGGCGGAGCCGCACGAAGAGGTCGTCGAGGAGGCGTCGCCACCGGCGCGACCGCACGTTCGCCGCGTGGTGCGCCACCTTGCGTCCGATCCCGGGGCTGCCGCCGCCGGTGTCGAGCAGGTCGAGGTATCCGTGCGAGGCGGCTTCGTACACGCGGCCGCTCAGGCCCTCGAGCTCGCGCTCGTACAGACGGTCGCGTGCGTCGCGGCGGCGGCCGGTAGTGGCCACGGCGTCCACGTGGTGGCCGCGAGCACTCAGGCGCAGGCCGAGCATCCAGCTCGACTGCTCGGCGCCGCCGATCACGTTCGGGTAGAACACGCTGTTCTGGATCAGGATCCGCACCGTCGGCCCCCGTACGAAGACGTCGCCACCTTAACCCAGGTGGCGACGTTCGGCGACCGGTGACGTCCGGCGATCGGTGCCCGTCCGTGCTCAGCCGGTCAACGCCTGCTCGATCTTCGCCCGCAGGTCGGCGTCGTCGGGAGCGGTCCGTGGTGGGAACCGGTAGAGGACACGGCCGTCACGGTCGACCAGATACTTGGTGAAGTTCCAGGTCGGTTCCTCGAGTTCGCGCGTGAGGTGCTGGTAGACGGGGCCCTGGGCGTCGCCCTTCACGTGCACCTTCTCGAACATGGGGAAGGTCACACCGTAGGTGTCCGAGCAGAAGGCCAGGATCTCCTCGGGCGAGCCGGGCTCCTGGTTCATGAAGTCGTTGCTCGGGAATCCCAGCACCGTGAATCCGCGGTCGGAGAATTCGCGGTGCAGGGCTTCGAGTCCCTCGTACTGCGGGGTCAGGCCGCACTTGCTGGCGACGTTCACCACAAGTGCCACCCGGCCGTCGTAGTCGGACAACGACGCGGCTTCGCCCTCGAGGGTGCGGGTCTCGAGCGCGTAGAACGAGCCGGCCTCGGCCGGGGTCTCGGCGGCCTGGACCTCGCCGCCCACGGTGCTGCGGTAGGTGAGGGCGAAGACCGAGATGCCGACGGTGAAGACGGCGGCCGTGACGATCAGGAAGGGGCGCATGGAACACCTCGACGTGTTGCGGGGAACCTCCGGTCGAGGGGGGATTCGCCGGGCCGCGGTGGTCGGATGCCCGGGATCAGACCGGCTCGGTGGCGGCGAAGGTCTGGCGCAGCACGCGGAGCAGCTCGGGGCGTTCGATCGGCTTGGCCAGGAAGTCGTCGCAGCCGGCGGCCAGGCAGCGGTCGCGGTCGCCGGCCATGGCGTTGGCGGTCAGGGCGACGATCGGCGACGGGTAGCCCTCGTCGCGCAGCATGCGCGTGGCCTCGTAGCCGTCGACCACCGGCATGAGCATGTCCATGAGCACGAGGTCGTGGATGTTCCGCTCGTCGCGGGCGTTCAGGGCCTTGCGCACCGCCGCGGCTCCGTCGTCTGCGACCTCCACCTCGAGGCCGTTCTTCTCGAGCAGCCGGCGGACGAGCTTCTGGTTGACGGCGTTGTCCTCGGCCACGAGCACACGACCGCGGAGCGGTTCGTCGGCGGAGTCGCCGTCGGTCGGGACCTCGTCGCCGTCGGGCGAGCGGAGCTCGCGGATGGTGTCGTCGCCCGGCGTCACACCGGGATCGATGCTCACGGTGAACACGCTGCCCAGTCCGGGGGTGCTCTCGACCTCGATGTCGCCGCCGAGCAGTCGGGCGAGCCGGCGCGAGATCGTCAGGCCCAGGCCGGTGCCGCCGTACCGCCGTGTGGTGGAGGCGTCGCCCTGGCTGAAGGGGCGGAACAGGCGACCGATCTGCTCATCGGTCATGCCGATGCCGGTGTCGTGCACGGCGAAGTGCAGGATCGGTTCTCCGGCGCGGTGGCCGGCGCGGACGGTCACCTGGACGCCGCCGGTCTCGGTGAACTTGATCGCGTTGCCGATCAGGTTCACCAGGATCTGGCGCAGCCGCACGGGATCGGTGCGGATGGTGCGGGGGAGTTCGCCGGTGGCCGCGAACTCGAGGCTCAGGCCCTTCTCCTGCGCTCGCGAGGCGACGATCTTCTCGACCTCCTGGATCAATCCCGCGAGCGAGACCTCGAGGTGTTCCACCTCGACCCGGTCGGCCTCGACCTTCGACAGGTCGAGGATGTCGTTGATCAGCCGCAGCAGGTGCTGCCCGTTCGCGCGCACGGTGTCGAGGTACTCGTCGCGCTGTTCCTCGGTGGTGTCCTCGTCTCGCAGGAGGTCCACGTAGCCCAGGATGGCGGTCATGGGCGTGCGGATCTCGTGGCTCATGTTGGCCAGGAAGGCGCTCTTGGCCGCGGTGGCCTCGAGTGCTCGCGCGTTGGCGGCCTCCAGGGCCTCGGTCTGGGCACGCAGCTCCTGTTCGATCTGCTTCTGGCTGCTGATGTCGCGGATCAGGCCGGTGAAGTAGACCTCGCCATCGATCGACATGCGCGACACCGCGATGTGGATCGGGAACACCTCGCCGTTGCGGCGCAGGGCCATGAGTTCGCGGCCGTGGCCGACCACGCGCGGATGGCCGGACTGGAGGTACCGGTCGATGTGATCGTCGTGCTGTTCGGCGTGGGGGCTGGGCATCAGCGTCGACACGTTCCGGCCGACGATGTCGGTGGCCGCGTGGCCGAACATGCGTTCGGCCGCCGGATTGAAGGTACGGACGGTGCCCATGGAGTCGATGATCACGACCGCTTCGGCCGCGGTGTCGATCACCGAACGCCAGCGGGTCTGCTCGCCCTCGACGCGGTCGAGCAGGTCGTTCACGGCGAGGCCCAGGCGTCCGATCTCGTCGTCGACGGACACGTCGATCCGCGAATCCACCTCCCCGCGTTCGATCGAGTCGAGCTGCCGGGTCATCCGCGAGATCCGGTTCCACAGGCTCGACTGCAGGAGGAGGATCACGCAGCCGGTCAGCGCCATGATCGTGAGGAAGGCCACACCGGCGCCGACCAGGGCCTCGCGCTGGACGGCGGCGCGGATGTCGTGCGTGTCGAAGACGACCAGGATTCCCGAGCGCTCGGGGCCGCCCTCGGTGGGGTGGGCTCCGCCGAGGGCGGTGGGTTCGTAGAGGATCAGGGTCTTGTTCTTGCTCCAACGATGGGATCGGCCCTGTCGATGGGCCTCGCGCACACCCTTCGGGATGGTCACGGGCGGACTCGCGCCCTCCGAGCGGGCCCGCGACGAGATCTCGACGCGGGGCGGCACCCCACGCAGCACGTGGATCGCATCGACGTCGCGGGTCGCGGCGTGGGCCAGCACCACGCGACGCAGCTGGTCATCGCGCAGCCCCGAGGTCGCCTCGACCCGCAGCGCGCGCAGGACCGTGCGTCCATGACGGGTCTCGAAGCGCTCGAGATCCTGCCGGAGGTGCGAGGCCTGGTACCACGCCGCCACGCCCGCCGCCACCAGCGCGATGGCCACCATGGTGCCGACGAGGCGGTTCCTCAGCGAGAAACGATTGCGACCGATCATGAGCGTTCCGGGTCACGAAGCGGTTGCGGGTGAACGATTCCCTCGCGTACCACGAGCGCGTCGACTCCCTCTTCGTCGAGGGGGGCGCGCTCGTTCACGAGGTGTTGGAAGGCGTCAGCGGGCCGGGGATCGACCCCGATCCGGATCGGGCCAGCAGGAGCGGGTGCCGAACACCCCGTCCCCGGCCGGGCCGGGGGCGGCGCGAGCGCCGAGCATGGGAGCCGCACGGTGATACCTTTCGAAGGATCTTGGACGCTCACCCTGTCGTTCGGCCGCCGGGGAGGCCGACTTGAGTCCGATCAGAGTTCGGCCAGACGTGCGATC
>CAZQHE010000046.1:0-28051 GCA_964593155.1 uncultured bacterium | reverse complement strand
CCACGGGCCTGCACTCGGGGGCCTATCTCTGTCGTCTGGACTACGTGGGCGCCGATGGCCGGACCACCGACGTCATGACCCTCTACATCGAACGTTGAAGGGCATCATGAAGCTGCAGTCGATCCTCTCCTTGTCGCTGGTCCTGCTGCTCGCGACGGGCGTGCCTGCCGTGGACGCGGGTGAGCTGGGCGCGGTGGAGCGGGACCTCTTCGCTCCGGCTCCGGCCGAGACGCCACCGCGGGTGGATCTCGGCGTGGTCGATCCCGCGGTCCTGCTCCAGGACGTCTCGTCGGAGTCACAGTGGGAGGGAGGCGGAGTGGCCGAGACGGCGGCGCCGCGTCGGTGGTGGGCGCTGCTCGCCTCGGCCGCCGTTCCGGGACTGGGCGAGACACTGACCGGTCGCTACGTCCGCGGCGGTGCCCTGATCGCGGCCGACGTCGCCGTGTGGACGGTGTGGTTCGACAAGAACGCCGAGGGCGACGACCTCGAGGAGGACTACCGCGCGTTCGCCCTGGAGCACTGGAGCGAGGAGCAGTGGAAGGCCTCCGTGGGCGGCACACCCGACAGCGACATCGACGAGAACTTCCGGCAGTGGGCCGAGGACGTGGGCGCCACCGACGCCGAGACCTTCCTCGACATCCCGCTGTGGGTCTCGCGCGAGGACGACGAGCGCGAGTGGTTCGAGAACCTGGGCAAGTGGGACGTCTTCGCCTGGGGTTGGCGCGAGTTCTGGGATCCGGCCTGGAACGAGGAGAACAACTTCGACGTGACGCGTGGCGGCGCCTACCGCCCGCAGCCCGACGACCCGGGCACCTGGTTCGAGTCCGAGGATCCCTTCGCCACGCCGCTGCGCCGCCGCTACCAGGCGATGCGCAACGAGAGCAACGACGCCTTCGACACGCGCGACACGCTCACCAACGTGGCCCTGCTCACGCGTGTGTTCAGTCTCCTGCAGATGGCCTACCTGGAAGGCTTCATCGGCAACCGCTACGATCGAGCCGTTCCCGCGAGCGAGGGCCCGGTGTCCCACGGTCCCGCGGTGCGCCCCTTCGGGGTCAGCGGAGCGGGTCTCGCCTGGAAGGTGACCTACTGATGATGCGCCCAGTCCTCGTGATCGCTCTCGTCACCGTGTGTGTCAGCGCTCCGCCCGCCTCCGCAACGGTGGAATCCGACCGCGCCCGGGCGCGGATCGAATCGGTGTCACGCGAAGCGGTGGCGGCGACCACGCCGCAGTCCGATGCCGCACTCATGCAGGCCGAACCGTCGTTGCTGCAGGATCGTCTGCAGCGGATCGGCCACGGCGCCTGGTCGTTGCTGATCCCCGGGTGGAGCCAGTACCGGGCCGGGCACACCACGCGGGCCATCGCCTTCGCCTCGGTCGAGGCCGTGGTCTGGGGAAGCTGGATCTTCAGCGAGTTCCAGGGCCGCTACCGCGAGGACCAGTACGAGGAGTTCGCGGGGACCTTCGCCGGGGTCGACAGCGGTCGCGACGACGACGACTACTGGCGGTCGGTCGGCGTGTACGTCGACTCGGAGCAGTACAACGAGCAGATCCGTCGCGAGAACCGGGCCGCGGCCGAGGAGCAGGAACTGAACGGCGAGCCGGTCACGGTGGGACTGAACGACGGGACCATTTCCGAGTCCGACAGCTGGGAGTGGACCAGCGAGCGGCGTCGCCGCGAGTACCTGCAGCGGCGGTCCGACGCCATCTCGGCCTACGACCGGGCCGACTTCGTGCTGTTGTTCGCGCTGCTCAACCGCGTGGTCGCCTTCGCCGACGCCGTGCGCAGCGCGCCGGTGGGCGCGCCCGAGCCGCAGGGACTGATCGAGAGCCGTGGCTTCTCCGTCGACGTGGACTTCGATCCCGGCCCTGCCGATCCCTCGGCCACGCTCCGGCTGGGGCGGAGTTTCTGATCGGCGCCGCGCGGGGATCGGTGCGGCTCGCCGTGGCGGGTCTGCTCGCCGGGGGGCTCCTGCTGTCGGGGTGCCGTCCCGCCCACACGCCCGTGCCCGAGGACCTGCTGCGATCCACCGACCCGGTCGCGCCGACCTCCTTCCAGGTGGTCGACGTCATCGAGAGTCGCCGCGACGCGCCGTGGGGCCCGATCAGCTCTCCGGCCGCGGTGGCCGTCCTGCCCGATGCCCGCTTCTTCCTGGCCGACAGCGCCAAGGGAATCATCCACCACTTCGACCGCGACGGCCTGTACGTGGGAGGGCTCGACGGCCCGTCGAACCTCGTGCCGATCGACCTGGTCGAACACGGACTGTTGCTGTTCGTGCTCGACGCCGCCGAACGTCGTGTGCTGCGCTTCACCGCCGACGGGGTGTTCCGCGACGTCTTCCTCGACGTTCGTCAGCTCACGCGGCGCAACACCATCGATCCCTCGGCCGTGGCCATCGACCGCGACGGCCGGGTGGCGGTGGCCGACGCGCGCAACCACGAGGTGTTGGTCACCGGTCCCTTCCTCGATCTCGACGTGGTCGTGGCCGAGTGGGGGAGCTTCGACGGCCAGGTCGACACGCCGGTGGGCGTGGCCTTCGGCCTCGACGGGATTCTGTACGTGGCCGACCGTGGCAATCGGCGCGTGCAGGCCTTCGATCGCAACGGGGTGTTCCTGCTGGGCACGCGGTCGATCGACGAGATCGACCCGCAGTTGATCGCGCCCACGGGGATCGCCTGCGATCGCTGGGGCAACGTGTACGTGGCCGACACGGGCGGCCAGCACGTGGTGGTCTTCTCGCCCGATCTGCAGGTGATCGCCCGCATCGGCACCGACGAGTTCGACGACGGGCGGCTGCGGCGGCCGGTGGACTGCGCGATCGGTCCCGACGATCGCCTGTACGTCGCCGACGACCAGCGCAAGGCCCTGGTCGTCTACGAGATCGTGTACCCCTGAGCCGATCCGGTCCGCGGGAGGGGGCGGTGTGCGCACGCGCGTGATCGTCTTCGTCGTCGTGCTCGCCGGCGTGTGGTCGGCCGAGGCGGCGGCCACCGCGTCGGGTGATTCGCTGCGCTGGCGTGGGCCCTCGTCGTTGGCCGTGCGCACCGACACGCTGACGGTCGAGGCCCTGCAGGCGCGGGTGGATCTGCGGCGCCGTCCCGTGGTCGAGGTGTTCGACGTGTGGCTCGACGGCACCCGCGTCGGCGCCGAGAGCTACCGCGTGCTCGGGCCGGCCGGAGCGATCGTCCTGCGGCAGGCGCGACCGGCCGACACCGTGGTCGTCGTGCGCTACCGCTTCGATCCCATCCGTCTGCCGGGCTTCGTGCAGCTGCGCGAACCCCTCGACGACCGTCCCGACGACCGCGACACCGCGCCCGCCCGTGGCCCACGCGACACCACGCAGACGCTGCGGTCGCCCGGGCTGTTGAACATCCGCGGCAGCAAGACCGTGAGCGTGCAGGGGGGCACGAATCGCGACGCGACCGTCGACCAGGGCCTGAACCTGTCGGTCACCGGACGACTCACCGAGACCATCGGTGTCCGCGCCGAGATCAGCGACGAGAACCTGCCGATCACGCCCGAGGGCAACACGGAGGAACTGAGCGATCTCGACCAGGTACGCATCGAGTTGTTCGGACCGCGCGGCCGGGCCACGCTCGGTGACTTCCGTGTCGACCGACGGCTCGGGCGCTTCGTGCCCTACAGCCGCAAGCTGCAGGGACTGAACCTCGAGGGCATCGATCGGCGTGCCCGCGTCGAGCTGATCGGGGGCGCGCCGCAGGGCCGGCGCATCGAGGTGGAGATCTTCGGGCGCGAGGCCGTGCAGGGACCCTACGAACTGCTCGACGTCCGCCAGGTGGGGACGACCTTCATCGTGGCCGGCAGCGAGCGCGTGTGGGTGAACGGCGAGCGCATGACCCGGGGCGAGGACCAGGATTACACGGTGGACTACGTCCGCGGGACGATCACCTTCACCTCGCGTCGGCCGATCGATGCCACCACGCGGATCGCGATCGACTACGAGGCCGCCGACACCGGCTACCGTCGCAACGTCGTGGGAGCGAGGGTCGACAGCGTGGGTGTCGGAGACCTGCGCTTCGGACTCGTGGCTCTGCGCGAGGGCGACGACCCCGACCGCCCCCGCGATCGCTCGCTCGAGGACTCCGAGATCGCCGTGCTCGAGGCCGCCGGCGACGACCCCGAGGCCGCCCGCAGTGCCGGCGTGCGGCGCGCCGACCCCGGCGAAGGAGCCTACGAGGAGCGTTTCACCGCCGACGGCGTGCGTTTCTTCGCCCTGGCCGACAGCAACGGCGGAGACTTCGACGTCGACTTCCTCTACGTGGGGCGGAACGAGGGTTCGTACCGCGTGCTCGGCGCCGACGCCGAGGGAGAACTGACCTTCGAGTTCGTGGGTGCGGGGGCGGGCGACTACGCGATCGGACGTGCGTTGCCGCTGCCCTCGGTGACCGACGTGCTCGTCGCGCACGCGCAGTGGGGTCGCGACGAGACCACGGGCTACCTGCGCGCCGAACTCGACCGCACGGCGCACGACGCGAACCGATTCAGCGCGCTCGACGACGCCGACAACACCGGGGCCGCCTACGGCGTGGAGTTCATGACACCACGTCTGTTCGGC
Source organism: uncultured bacterium (assembly GCA_964593155.1). GTDB lineage: Bacteria > Krumholzibacteriota > Krumholzibacteriia > JAJRXK01 > JAJRXK01 > JAJRXK01. Next base: position 23,473 of record CAZQHE010000046.1, on the reverse strand, counting down.
AGCGACGACGACGCCACGGGACTGCGTCTGCGGGGTCGGGCCGAACGCATCGAGGAGCGCTTCTTCGCGCTGGGTCGCCTGCGGGCTCCGTTCTTCTACGAAGCCTGGAACCTGCAGGCCGAGACGCGCGACACGGCCGAGGACCACGTCGACGTCGGTGGCGAGTGGACGAGCGACGAACGCCGCGTCGACGCCTCATGGCAGCTGCTCGACCGCGGCGCGCAGTACAGCGGCCAACGCTGGACGACCACCGGGGCGGGCCGACTGCTCGGCCCCGTCCACTTCCGCCACGCCCTGGCTTCGACGCGGGCCGACCGCGAGGGCGGAGGCGCCAGCGACCGCGACGATCGTCGCCTTCGACTGCAGTGGAGCGACACGGGCTGGATCCCCTTCGTCGAACTCCGCTCCGAACGCTTCGAGGACCGACGCCGCGCCCGGGCCCGGGGCTACCGCAGTGGAACCGTGGAGCTGGGAAGCCAGTGGGCGGGCATCGGCGGCGTGGCGTGGATGCACGAGGTCGCCGACTCGCTCGAGACCGACGGCTCGGACTTCGTCTTCGCTCGCGACGTGAGTCAGGTCCGCGGGCGGGTGGGCGTGGGCGGCGCGGCATCGCGTTTCGACGTCGATCTCACCTGGCGGCGCGCCGAGTTGCCCGGCGACGTTGCCGAGACCACGCGCCTGGCCGCGATCGGCTACGATCGCCGCGACCGGGCGCGAGGGATCTCGCTCGACCTCGACTACCGGGTGAGCAACGAACAGAACCGGGTGCTGGGTCGCGAGATCGTGTTCGTCGGCATCGGCGAGGGCGACTTCGACATCGAGGGCAATCCCGTGGGCGTCAACCAGGGCGACTACGACGTCGTCTTCACGCCGACCGACAGTCTGGTGCGCGCGACCGAGGTCGAGTGGTCGGCGCGTCTCGACGTGCAGCCGAGCACCACGCGCTTCGGAGGTTTCGGCAACTCGCTGCTGTGGCAGGTGACCGAGCGCAGCCGCACCGACGAGACCACGCGCCTGTTGTTGCTCGATCCCGGCGTGCTGCGCGATCCCGACGTGACGCTCTTCGGCGAGCAGCGCCTGCGCAACGAGCTCACCCTGCTGCGTCGGATCCGGCGCTTCGACCTGCGTATCGATCACGAGCGGCGCGACGGCCTCGACCAGCGCTTCCGGAACGGACCGGAGGAACGCCGCAATCGACTGACCGAGATCCGCTTCGAGAGCGAGATCACGGCCGGCTTCGCGCTGAGATTCGAGGCGGGGGTCGAGACGCGCGAGCGCTCGTCGACCGACACCACGAATCCACTGCGCCGCAGCTACGAGGTCGAGGACCGGACGGCGGCCACGGCGGTGCGCTGGCGCCGGGACCGCTCGACGCGTCTGGAGCTCGAGGGACGGTGGACCGACCGGAGTGAAGCCATCGCCGGGATCGAACAGACCATCCTCGCGGTGTCGCCGTCGGTGACGACCGGACTGCTCGGTCTGCAGGCCACCGTGCAGGCGCGGCTGGCCGAGGTGCGCGAGGCCGACGCGGTGACGGTGAACCGTCCCTTCTTCTTCGAGCGGCCGGGCACGCAGCGGTCGGCCTCGTTCCGCCTGCAGTGGGGCGGGCGCGGTGATCTGTCGGTGAGCCTGCGCTACTCCGTCCGCGACGAACCCGATCGCCCGTTGCGGCAGGACCTGGGGGTGGAGACTCGTGCGCGGTTCTAGGTGCCCGTGGATCCTCGGCGTGCTGCTGATCGTGGCCACCGACGTTCTCGCCGCCACGACCCTGGTCGTGGGCGACGACGAGGCGGCGCAGGTCCTTCGCGAGCGGCTGGTGGTCGGTCGTGGCCGCGATCCCGCCCGGCGCGCCTACGAGATCCTGCGCGGCGAGGGCTGGCTCTGGGCCCGGGTGGCCGTCACCGAGAGCGGCGACACGACCCGCGTGCGCGCCGACGCCGGCCGGCGGGCGCGGGTGGGAACGGTGCGCGTGCGGTCGTCCGACGAAGAGCTGGCGCGGGTCTGGCGCGAGGCGGCGGGCCTGCGCGAAGGGGTGCTCCTGCGCCCGGCGCGTTTCGAGTCGGCGCTTCGCCGCGGCCTGCGCGCGGTGGGCGAACGCGGCCATCCCTTCGCGAGCGCGACGGTCGTCGAGCAGACGGCCGACCCCGCCAGCGGGCGGGTCGCCCTGACCGTTTCGCTGGTTTCCGGTCCGCGCCGGCGCATCGGCGCGGTCGTCGTGGAGGGGGCCACGCACACCCGGCCCGACGTCCTGGCGCGGTTGAGCGGGTTGGAGGTCGGCGACTGGGTTCGCGAGTCCGCGCTGGAGGAATCCCGGGCGCGCCTCGAGGGGCGGTCGCGTCTGGTGCGCTCGGTCGACACCGTCGGTCTGCGGCCGCGGCCCGGCGAGCCCGACGAGGTCGACGTGGTCCTGCGCGTCGAGCAGCCCCCGACCACGGGATCCTTCTCGGCGGCCGTCGGGGCCGTGCGCGACGACGAAGACGAGACCCGCATCAGCGGCAGCGTCGATCTCGTCCTGCTCGACCTCTTCGGCACCGCGCGTGCCTTCGAGGGGCGTTGGAGCGACGACGGTCGGTCGCGTCGCCGGCTCGACGTGGCCTACCTCGAGCCCGCGGTGTTCGGAACGGGGCTCGACCTGCGCCTCGAAGCCGGGCAACGGCACGAGGACGACTCCTTCGACCTGGTGCGCGGCGACCTGCGCGTGGAGTTGCCCGACGCCTCGGGGCGCCTGCTGTCGTTCTCGATCGGTGCCGACCGCACGACCTTCATCGGGCAGCAGGGTCGGGTGCGTCTGCGGCAGCGCTTCGGCGGAAGCGTCGGCTTCGCGGCCGAGCGGCCGCGCACCACCGGCTTCTACGGGACCTTCCGCTCGGCGGTCGAGGCGGCCCGGGTGGTCGACCGGATCCGCGATCCCGAGGGCGACGAGAGCGTGGAGGCCGCGACCGCCCAGACGCTCGTGGAGTTCGACGGCCGTCTGGCCACCGCGTTCGGGCGCAACGTGGCCCTGGCCGTCGACGTACACTGGCGCTCCACCGAGACCGGCACCCTTCCGCTGCCGCGTAGCGAGCAGTGGGCGCTGGGCGGGGCGACCACGGTCCGCGGCTACGCCGAGGAGCGCTTCCTGGGCGAACGGATCGCCTGGGGCGGGAGCGAGGTCGTGCTCGGGCCGGACGGCGGTGGGCAGGGCTTCGTATTCCTCGACCTGGGCTGGGTCCGGACCACGCGCGAGGACACCGTCGATGAACGGTGGCTGCAGGGCTTCGGCGTGGGGCTGCGTTCGCCGACCACGCTCGGCGCCATCGACCTGAGCCTGGGCTTCGCCGAGCGGATCGGCTTCGACGCGGGCAAGCTGCACCTGGTGCTTGTGCGGGGCTTCTGAGCCGGATCGTTCCCTGGCCACTGCGCGCGCCTTCTGGCATCTTGACCGCTCGTCCAGCCTCCCGCCGAGGAGCCGCCGTCCGTGGATGCCGATCCCAACGTCGACTTCGACACCGCCCGCGACCGCGTCGCCTGGCTGCGCGCCGAGATCCGCCGCCACGACCAGCTCTACTACGTGAAGGCGAAGCCCGAGGTCTCCGACCGCACCTACGACGCGCTGGTCGAGGAGCTGACCGCGCTCGAGCGCCGCTTCCCGGAACTGCTCACCGAGGACTCGCCGACCCAGCGGGTGGGCAGCGACCTGGCCGGGAGCTTCGAGCGGGTGGAGCACTCGGTGCCGATGATCTCGCTGGCCAACAGCTACGACGCCGACGAGGTCACGGCCTTCCACCAGAGACTCGCTCGCCTGCTGGGGGAGGAGCCCGACGGCTACGTCGTGGAACCGAAGATCGACGGCGTGGCCGCCGCGCTGCGCTACCGCGAGGGCGAGCTCGCCCTGGGCATCACGCGGGGCGACGGCACGCGCGGCGACGTGATCACCGAGAACCTGCGGACCGTCGACGACGTTCCCGGAGCGATCGACACCGACCGCGCGCACGAACGCTTCGGCGACAGTCCCTTCTTCGAGATCCGCGGCGAGGTGTACATGCCCACGGCCGCCTTCGCCGCCTTCAACGAGCAACGCGAGGCCGAGGGACTGGAGCCGTTCCGCAATCCACGCAATGCCACCGCCGGATCGTTGAAGACCCTCGACGTGGCCGAGGTGCGCAAGCGTCCACTGCACTTCTGGGCCTACGCCATGGCCGTGCCCGGCGCGCCGGCGATCGGCACGCACGCCGCCGAACTCGACGCCCTCGAGGAGCTGGGTTTCCCGGTTCCCGACCGCTGGCGCGTGACGACCCTCGACGAACTCTTCGAGGCGCTACGGGCCCTCGGCGAGCGCCGCGCCGATCTCGACTACCAGATCGACGGCGCGGTCATCAAGCTGGACGACGCCACGCGCTGGGAGGACCTGGGATCGACGGCCAAGAGCCCACGCTACGCCCTGGCCTACAAGTTCGAGGCCGAGCAGGCGGTCACGCGGCTGGAGTCGATCGAGGCCTCGGTGGGGCGGACCGGCGTGGTCACTCCCGTGGCGAACCTCGATCCCGTTCCGATCGCGGGCACCACGGTCGCGCGGGCCACGCTGCACAACCAGGACGAGATCGATCGCAAGGACATCCGCGAGGGCGACACCGTGATCGTGGAGAAGGGTGGCGACGTCATCCCGAAGGTGGTGGGCGTCGTGCTCGAGAAGCGACCGTCCGACAGCGAGCCCTACCACCTGCCCGACACCTGTCCGAGCTGCGGTTCGAAGGTCTACCGCGAAGAGGGGCAGGTGGCCGTGCGCTGCCTGAACGCCGTGTGTCCGGCGCAGCTGCGCGGACGCATCCTGCACTTCGTCGGTCGCGACGCCATGAACGTCGAGGGACTCGGCGAGAAGTGGGTCGACCTCATGCTCGAACGCGGCATGCTGGAAGGTCCGGCCGATCTGTACCGTCTGCGGCGCGAGGACCTCGTCGAGCTCCCCGGCTGGGGCGAGAAGAGCGCCGACAAACTGCTGGGCTTCGTCGAGCGTTCGAAGCAGCGACCGCTGGGCAACCAGATCTTCGCGCTCGGCCTGCGGCACGTGGGCATCGCGGCGGCGCGGCAGCTCGCGCGGCACTTCGGGAGCTTCGAGCGACTGCGCGCCGCCGGCGTCGAGGATCTCGAGGCGGTCGAGGATTTCGGGGCGATCACGGCGAAGAGCCTGTACGAGGAGCTGCAGCGCAACCGCGCCGTGCACGACGAACTGGTCGAACTCGGCCTGCTCGGCACCGAGGAGGAGGTCGTCACGCCGGCCGCCGAGGACACCGCCTTCAGCGGCCGCACCTTCGTGCTGACGGGCTCGCTCGAGGCCATGGAACGCCGTGACGCCAAGGCGCGGATCGAGGAGCTCGGCGGCAAGGTGACCGGCAGCGTGAGCGGTCGGACCGACGTCCTGGTCGCCGGCGAATCGGCGGGCAGCAAGCTCGCGAAGGCGCAGGAACTCGACGTCGAGATCTGGGACGAGGCCCGCTTCCTGCGGGAGCTCGGCGAGGAGGAGGACGCGTGACCGCAAAGGTGTGGTTGACGGCCCCGATCGCGCGTCCAGGCGGCGTTCGGGTGTGCGTCCCTCTCGACGGATCCGACACCGCCTTCGTCGACGCCCACGGCACGCTTCCCTCCGGCCACCACGTCACCCTCGACACCGAACCCGACCTGACCACGTTGCTGCTCACGTTGTGGCCCGCGCGTGCCGAGGTGATGCGCCACCACGTCGACGGACTCGGGAGCATCGACAATCGCCTCGACCTCGAGGCCGCTCTGCAGGCGACGGCAGCGCTGATCGTGCGCTGGGTCGAGTACTGGCGCCGGCAGGACGACGGGTGGAGGCACGCCCGGCTCCGTTCGTTGTCGCCCCACGCTCCGTGGCTGGCGAACCTGCTCGAGTCGACCCCGGTACGGACGGTGGCAGATCCTCCGGACGGCCTGGTTCCGGACCTGGCGTCGGAGGCGCCGCGCCGCGAGGTCGACGACGAGCACTGGGCCGCCTGGAACGAGCGTACGCCCGAGGAGATCCTCGGTCCCGACGGAGCGCTCGCGCGCCTGATCGGCGACGGTTTCGAGTTCCGTGCCGGCCAGCGCGACATGTCCGAGAGCGTGGCCAAGGCCCTCGACCGCCAGGAACACCTGATGGTCGAGGCGGGAACGGGGATCGGGAAGTCCCTGGCTTATCTGGTGCCGTCGCTCCTGCACGGAGGGCGCAGCGGCGAGCGCGTGGTGATCAGCACGCACACGCGCAACCTGCAGTCGCAGCTGATCGACCACGATCTCCCGTTGCTCGAACGCCTGGGCTATCCCGGCGAGGTCCGGCTGCTGCTCGGACGCAACAACTATCTGTGCCGCCGCCAGCTCCGGCGCGTGTCGCAGGCCCGCGTCGAGTCCACAGAGGAGGCGCTCGCACAGTTCGCCCTGGTGTTCTGGGCCCGGCACAGCCGCGAGGGCCGTCGCGAGGAACTCGCCGACCACCCGTGGTTCTCCGACCACTGGTTGCACTTCTTCGACTCGGTGGAACCGTGCTCGCCGCACATCTGCCACCGCGATCCGGTGTGCTTCGTGGTACGTGCGCGGCGCCGTGCGCGCGAGGCGCCGGTGGTGGTGGTGAACCACGCCCTGCTGATGATGGACCTGCGCAGCGGCCAGTCGCTGGTCGGACCGGCGCGTGTGCTCGTGGTGGACGAGGCACACCACCTGCACGACGTGGCCACACGCGCGCTCAGTCACTGGATCGCGCCTGAACGCCTGGAGGTGTATCGCAACCTCACGGGCGATCGGAGCACGCCCGGAGCCCTGCGCGAGGTCTTCACGCACGTGGTGCGTGCGGCCGGCGGCAACGCCGACACCGAGGCCTGTGCACGGGCGACCGACCGAGCGCTCGAGCACTTCCTCGAGACCTTCCTGATCTGGTACACGGCGCTGGCCGAGCTGGTCGCGGCACGTCTGGGGTCCGATGCCGGCCGCCCCGGCACGCACCGGATCCACGACGCCGACGAGGCCTTCGCGCCCCTGCGCGACCGGAGCACCGCCCTGCACGCGGCGGGAGAGGACCTCGAACGCGACCTCGCGCGGCTGCTCACGCTCGGGGCCGAGATCGAGGAACAGGGAGCATCGATCGCGGAGGAGCGCGAGGCACTGGCCTCGCTGCTCGAGTTCCACCGCGACTTCCGCGCCCAGATCGCCTTCTGCGCGGCGGCCGACGACGAGGACTGGGTGTACTGGCTCGACTGGGCCGGGCGCGGCGGTCTGCGCGGACTCGTGGCCGCGCCGCTGACGGTGGAGGACCCGCTCGGGAGTCTGTGGAACGCCCACTACCGCAGCGTGGTCATGACCAGCGCGACGCTGGCGGTCGAGTCGGACTTCCTGCCCTTCGCGGAATCGGTCGGTCTGTCGCGCGCGGATCGGTTCACCGAGAGCCTGCAGATCCCGAGTCCCTTCGAGGCGGAGCGGCAGAGTCTGGTGCTGACCTCGATCGACCTGCCCGAGCCCGACGATGCGCACTTCGCCACGCGGGTGGCCGAGACGGTGGCCGCGATCGCGACGGCGGTACCGACGAAGATCCTGGTGCTGAGCACGAGCTATCGCTTCGTCGACCAGCTCGAGGCCGAACTCGCCAATCGGCTCGCCCCGTCGGACGACGACCTCTTCGCCGACGTTCCGCCCGTGCGACCGACGCTGCTGGTGCAGCGGCCGGGGCTGGCGCGGGCGGCGCTGGCCGAGCGCTTCCGCCTGGCCGAGGCCGCGGTGCTGGTGGCCACCGGCAGCTTCTGGGAAGGGGTGGACTTCCCGGGGCGCCAGCTCGAGGTGCTGGTGGTCCCGCGTCTGCCCTTCTCGGTGCCGACCGATCCACTGGTCGAGGGACGCACCGAGCGGGCGCGCCGCCTCGGGCGCGACCCCTTCCACGACGTCACGCTCGTCGATGCCGTGCTGCGCCTGAAGCAGGGCGTCGGGCGACTGTTGCGCACCAGCGACGACCGCGGCGCGGTTCTCCTGCTCGACCACCGTCTGCAGTCGCGCGGTTACGGTGTGCGCTTCCTGAACTCCCTGCCGCGGATCTGCGACATCGTGCCCGACCTCGACGAGGTCGCGCGTCGCACCGTGGACTTCCTGCGCGGTCGCAACGAACGCGACTGAGGCTTAGACTTCCGGGGTCGACTCCAGTCGAGGAGGCCATCATGTCGACCGTCCGCACCGTGCGTGCTCCGCGCGGCACCGAACTCAGCTGCAAGGGCTGGGTCCAGGAAGCCGCCTACCGCATGATCCAGAACAACCTCGACCCCGAGAACGCCGAGATCCCCGAGCAGCTCGTGGTGTACGGGGGCCGCGGCAAGGCTGCCCGTGACTGGGCGAGCTTCGACGCGATCCTCGCCAGCCTTCGCGACCTCGAGGACGACCAGACCCTGCTCGTGCAGAGCGGCAAGCCGGTGGCGGTGATGCCGAGCCACCCCGACGCGCCGCGCGTGCTCATCGCCAACAGTCTGCTCGTGCCACGCTGGGCCACGTGGAAGCACTTCGACGAGCTCGACCGCAAGGGCCTGATGATGTACGGCCAGATGACGGCCGGCTCGTGGATCTACATCGGCACGCAGGGGATCCTGCAGGGCACCTACGAGACCTTCGCCGCCTGCGCGCGGGCGCAAGGATGGGAGGACCTGCGCGGCAAGCTGGTGCTGACGGGCGGACTGGGCGGCATGGGCGGTGCCCAGCCGCTGTCGGTGACCATGAACGAGGGCGTGGCCCTGTGCGTGGAGGTCGACCCGCACCGGATCGAGCGGCGGCTCGAGACGCGCTACCTCATGGACTCGACCGACGACCTCGACGAGGCGCTGAAGCGTTGCCGCGAAGCCCAGCGCGAGGGGCGTCCGTACAGTGTCGGACTGCTCGGCAACTGCGCCGACGTCGTGCCCGAGCTGCTGCGGCGTGGCGAGGAGATCGACGTGGTCACCGATCAGACGAGCGCGCACGATCCACTGCTCGGTTACGTTCCGAACGGCATGACCCTGGTCGAGGCCGAGCAGCTCCGTGAACGCGATGCCGAGGCCTACCAGCGCGAGGCGATGCGCGCCATGCGCGAGCACTGCGAGGCCATGGTCGGTCTGCAGAAGGCCGGCAGCATCGTCTTCGACTACGGCAACAACCTGCGCGGCATGGCCCAGGACGCGGGCTTCGACGAGGCCTTCGCCTATCCCGGCTTCGTGCCCGCCTACATCCGCGATCTCTTCTGCGAGGGCAAGGGACCCTTCCGCTGGGTCGCGCTGAGCGGCGACGAGGCCGACATCGCCGCCACCGACGAGGTGATCCTCGAACTCTTCGGCGACGAGGAACCGCACCTGCGCCGGTGGATCGAGATGGCGCGCGAGCAGGTCGCCTTCCAGGCGCTGCCCGCGCGGATCTGCTGGCTCGGCTACGGGCAGCGGGCGCGCGCCGGGCTGGCCTTCAACGAACTGGTCCGCAGCGGCCGGGTGAAGGCGCCGATCGTGATCGGTCGGGATCATCTCGACAGCGGCTCGGTGGCCAGCCCCTACCGCGAGACCGAGGGAATGCGCGACGGTAGTGACGCGGTTGCCGACTGGCCGATCCTCAACGCCCTGATCAACGCCGTGAACGGTGCCAGCTGGGTCAGTGTGCACCACGGTGGAGGCGTGGGGATGGGTCTGTCGATCCACGCCGGCCAGGTGATCGTGGCCGACGGCACCGACGCGGCGGCACGGCGTCTGGAGCGCGTGCTCACCACCGATCCGTTGATGGGAGTGGCGCGCCACTACGACGCCGGCTACCAGCACGCGGCGGACTTCGCCGCGCGCAACGACCTGCACATGCCGATGCCCGCGCCGCGGGCGGGAGAGTGATTCCGATGTCCACGCGAGAGCCCGTCGATCTGCTGATCCACGGGATCGGCAAGCTGTACACGCTCGAGGAGGACGGTATCGGTCCGGGACCGCGCCGGCGCGGCGACGTCGGGCGCGTCGGTCTCGTCGAGAACGGAGCCGTGGCCGCGTACGCCGGACGCATCGTTGCGGTGGGGGCCGAGGAGGACGTCCGCCGGCGTGTGCAGATCCTCGCGGGAGCGAAGCAGATCGACGCCGAGGGTGGAGCGGTGATCCCGGGCTTCGTCGATCCCCACACCCACGCCGTCTTCGACGCCCCGCGCTCGTGGGAGTTCGGACGAAGGCTCGTGGGCGAGAGCTATGCCTCGATCGCCGAGGCCGGCGGCGGCATCCGGGCCACGGTGCGGGCCTTCCGCGAGGTCGACGAGGACGAGCTCGTGCGTCGGACCCGACGCCGCCTGCGCGCGGCGCTGGCCTACGGCAGCACCACCGTGGAGGTGAAGAGCGGCTACGGCCTCGAGCTCGAGAGCGAACTGCGCGCCCTGCGCGTGGTGAAGCGCCTGCAGGGAGATCCCCACCTGCCCGACCTGGTCGCGACGTGCCTGGCCGCCCACGAGTTCCCCGACGAGTGGCGCGACGACCGTGACGGGTACGTCCGTCTGGTCTGCGAGGAGATCCTGCCCGCCGTCGCCGCCGAGGGGCTGGCGGAGCGGGCCGACGTGTTCTGCGAACCGGGCGTCTACACGGTGGAGCAGTCGCGGCGCGTGCTCGAGGCCGCGGCCGCTCTCGGGATGCGGGGAACCGTCCACGCCGACGAGCTCGAGGGCAGTGGTGGGGCGGAACTGGCCGCGGAGCTGGGCGCCGACAGCGCCGACCACCTGGGCCGGATCAGCGACGCCGGGATCGACGCCCTGGCGGATTCCGAGACCGTCGGCGTCCTGCTACCCGGCACGATCTTCTCCCTGGGCCTGAACGAACAGGCCCCCGCGCGCCGGATGATCGACGCCGGTGTGGCCCTGGCGCTGGCCACCGATTTCAACCCCGGCAGCAACTGGTGCGAATCCATGCCCCTGACCCTGGCCATCGCGTGCACGCGCCTGCATCTGCACCCGCACGAGGCGCTGACCATGGCCACGATCAACGCCGCGCACGCGCTCCGGCGCGCGGACCGCGTGGGAAGCCTCGCCGTGGGGAAGTCCATGGACGTCAACATCTTGCGTGGGGACTCGGTGGACTCCCTGGCCCATCACCTGGGTCTCGATCCCCTGCAGAAGGTCGTCCGGGACGGACGGGTGGTCGTGGACCACGGGGCGCCCATCGGGGTCTGAGCGTCCGAATCGTTCCCGGGGCGACGGCTGGTCACGGACTTGCTAGTGGACCGGTGGACGAGCGTGTCCGATCCGGGCCGACGCCACCTCGGCGGTCGCTGCGCGGCTTCGAGCGCTCCACGCGACACCAGGGTCGGCCGGCCCGGAGTGCGGACGCGCACACCGCCGTCAGCCGGCCGGACAGAGGATCGAGGAGAGCGCGTGAGCAAGACCAGCGATCTGCGCCGTCAGGCGACGGAAGCGGTCCGTGCCAAGCAGTTCGACCGCGCCGTCGAGCTCTACGAGCGCCTCTGCTCCCAGGACGCCGGCAACGGAACTCCCCGCAACGAACTCGGCGACGTCTTCCTCAAGACCGGCGACATCGACCGGGCCATCTCCTCCTTCCAGGAGGCGGCGCGCCTGTACCTCGAGTTCGGCCTGACGAACAACGCCGTGGCCGTGCACAAGAAGATCCTGCGGCACGACCCGAACCACCTGCACAGCCTGTGGGTGCTCGGTGAGATCCGGCTCGACCAGGGCCTCGAGGCCGAGGCCAGCGCGGCGTTCCTCGACTTCCTGTCGCGACATCCGAGCGTGGTCGAGAGCGAACGCGAGGCCTTCGTCTCCCGCGGGCTCCAGCTGCTCGATCTGATGGGCGACGACCCGCAGATCCTCAGCGCGTTGGACACCATCTTCGCCCAGTGGGACTTCGGGCAGGACCGGGCACGGGTGCTGGTGGCCAAGGCCCGCCTCGCCCACCAGGCGGGCGAGGTCGACGTGCGCGACAAGTACCTCGAGCACGCCCGCGCGGCCTTCGAGCACCTCGACGCGTTGTCGGAGTACGTCCAGCTCCAGCAGGAGATCGAGGGCGTGGCGACCGATCCGGACGACGGCGCCGACTTCCAGAGCGACGAGAGTGGGACGATCGTTCTCGGCGACGACGACGAGGAGACCCGGTTCGATTTCGACGACGTCGATTCACCGGTCTTCGACGCGCCGCCGGCCGAGGGCTTCGACGACGGGGGCTCGCCGTCGACGCGGGTGGATCTGGCCGACACCGACATCGATCTGGGATTCGACTTCGACATGGACGCACTGAGCGGGTCCGTCGACGAGGTCTCGGGATCGGTCGAAGCCGTGGCCGGCTTCGACTCCGACGACACGGACAGCTCGGACACGATCCCCGAGATCGAGATTCCCGACGGCGAGCATGCGGACGCCGCATCCGAGGCCGGCGAGGATTCCGGGACGCCGGACCAGGAGATCGAGATCGTGCGTCCGTTCGACCGCGGGAACGACGAGTCGATCGAGACGGCCGATCCGGAACCCGATCCGGAACCCGAGCCGCAAGCCGAGTCGGAACCCGAGAAGCCCGAGACTGAGCCCGAACCCGAACCCCAGGGCACGGTCGATCTGCTCGACGAGATCCTCGCCGACGGTGGCTTCGACGTCGAAGCCGCGGAGAAGAGCCAGGTCGACACCATCACGCAGGACGTCGAGGGGCAGATCGCCGGCGAGGTCGACCCCGAGGATCACGCCGGTCAGTACGAGCTGGGAATGGTCTATCTCGACCTGGCCCTGTACGAGCAGGCCATGGCGGCCTTCGATCTCGCGAGCGAGGGCGACGACGAGCGCCTGCGCGCACTCGAGATGAAGGGAACCTGCCTGCTCCGGCTCGATCGCGTGGACGAGGCGATGGCCGTGTTCCAGGAAGGTCTCGCCGTGCCCGGGTATCCGGGTCAGGCCTACCTGGGACTCCTGTACGGTGTCGGGCTCGGGCACGAGAGCCGAGGCGATCTGGCCGAGGCGATGGAGTCCTTCGAGCGCGTCCGCGCCGTCGATGCCGACTTCCTCGACGTCGAGGAACGCCTGACCCGGCTGCGGGCGTCGACCGGCGACCCGGCCTGACCCCCCGCGTCCACGCCCTTGCCCGGTGCCCGTCGGTGGGCTAGGCTGCGCTGCACGCCCCGCAGCCGTCCGAAGAACCGCGCATGAAACCTCGTTCCCGTCGCCCGGTTCTCGGGCTCACGTTCGCGGCCGTCCTCGGCCTGGTGGTCGCCGCGCGCGCCCAGACCGATCCGCTCGGCGACGCCGTCCTGCCCGTACCTGCCGACTCCGTGGCCGTCGACAGTACCGTCGTCGACAGCGTCGACGTCGACGTCGGCGCGGTCGACAGCCTCGGCGTGGAGCTCGCACCGCCCGACAGCGTGGTCGCCGACAGCGTGGCCGCGGACAGCCTGGCCGCGGCCGAGCGCGTCGACGACGCCGAGCCCGAGGCCAGCCAGCGATACGTCGTGCGCGAGGGCCGCCTACGGGCCCTGCGTCCGGTCCTCGTCGGCGACGATCTCCTGGCGTGGTACCGCCCCGAGAGTCTCGAGGGAGCGGTCGAACTCCTCCCCGAGGCCTCGGTCCGCGTCGCCGGCGACCGCGGGATGCGCGCCTGGCACTCGCTGTCGCCGGTCGGGACGCGGTCGCCGGAGGTCTGGATCGACGGGATCCCCACGCGCAGCCCGGGCGACCACGATCCCGGTCTGTGGGATCGCAGCGCGGTGGCCCTCGACGGCATCGGCTCGTCGGTGTCGGCGGTCGGGCCGGTCGGGGGATCTCCGCACGTCGACCTGCGGCAGCGGCCCGCACTGGTGGGGCGCACCCACGCCTTCACACGCTTCGGCACGACGAGCAGCGAGACCTTCGACCGCGCCCTGGCCGCGACCACCGCGGCCACCGACCGGGTGCTGCGCTTCGACTTCGAGGAATGGAAGACCGAAGAGGGCTACGACTATTCCTTCGCCCCGGCCGTGGTGTCCGATCCCTCGCGTGGTCGGGTGAAGATGCGCCGGTTCCGGCTGGGCGCCGACCTGCAGTTCGACCGAGCACGCGTGCGTTTCACCTTCGGCCGGGGCCGGCGCTACTCCCGCGGCGACGAACTCGGGGCGGGGACCCGCGAGCGGTGGACCGGCGAGCTCGGCGTGGTGGTCGACACCTTCGGCGACGGCGTGGTGCACACGATCTCGGCCTGGCACCTCGACTTCCACGACGACGACCGCCGGCTCGACCAGGACATCGACGCCTCGCGGCAGGGACTGCGCTGGCAACGGCGCCCGGAGTCCGCCGGCTGGGGACTCGACCTGCGGGTCGAGCGATGGGCCATGCAGACGGCGACCGCCGACACGCTCGTGCGGGCCGATCCGTCGCGGGTGGTACGCACCGCGGCCTTCGTCCAGGGCGATCCCGAGGCGGCGTGGTGGCCCTGGTTCCGCTTCGAAGTGGCCGATGCCGAGCACTCGTCGGGTGAACTGGGCCTCGGAGGGCGGGCCGGCGTGCGCCGCCGGCTGGGCGAATGGGATCTCGTCCTGCGCGCCGAGCGCGTGCTGCGACCCCCGACTCTGCTCGAGACCGACGGATGGCAACGCCTGCGGACGTTGACCCCCGAAGGGGCGTCTTTCGCCTACCAGGCCCGCGTGTGGGAGTGGGACGCGCGGCGCGCTCCGGACTTCGAGCGCCAGGAGCGTGCCGGCGTGGCCCTGCGCGGTCGTCTGGGTGCGTGGGCGCTCGACGTGGCGCTCGACCGCTGGCGTCTGCGTGACGGGATCGGCTGGCGGGCGGACACGGCCACCGGACGCGCCGTGGTCGAGGCCGGGATCGAGACCGAGGCCTGGCAGCTGCGCGGTCGCGTCGCCCGCAGCACGCGTTTCGACCTGCTCGGGGGACGATGGACGTTCCGACTGCTCGGGCAGGGGCAGTGGGTGCCCGACGGTGTCGACGTCGAGGCCAGTCGTGGCTTGGGGTATCCGCGTTGGCACGGTCGGACGCGCATGGGTCTGGACCGCGAGTTCTTCTCGCCGCGCAATCGGCTGGGCGTCGACGTCGAGTTCGCGGGCCACGGCGCGCACCGGGACGACGGCCTGGGCCCGCTGGAGCCGATCGAGCTCCCGTCGTCGTGGTGGACGAACGCCCGCATCTGGCTGCGCGTGCGCGACGCGGAGATGTCGCTGAACCTCGACAACGCGCTCGACCGCGAGCGCGACGAGGTGCTGGGAACCGTGCGCCGCGGCCGCCAGCTCCGGTGGCAGTTGGTCTGGCCCTTCTTCAACTGAGTCGAGCCCCGCCCTCCCGGAAACGGATCGCCGATCGTGCGACTCGATCGCCGGCTCGTGGCGATGACGGTCCTGATCGCCCTCTCGGTGCTGGCCGGGTGGCTGGAGCACCGCGATCCGGCCTGGATCCGCGCCGATCCTCTCCTGCAGCCCTTCGGGCAGGGACCGCCTCCGCCCGAGCCCCGGACGCGGGAAAGGTCTTCCCGCCAGCGGTCGCCGGTTCCGGTCGAGCTGTCCGCGGCGACCTCGCCGGAACTCGAGGCACTTCCCGGAATCGGACCCGTCACCGCCGCGAGGATCCTGGCGTGGCGCGACACGGTGGGGGTGGTGGACTCGGTCGAGCGCCTGCAGGAGGTCCACGGAATCGGCCCGAAGAAGCTCGAGGGCCTGCGTCCCTGGATTCGACTGCAGTCGGCGCCGGCAGCGGTCGATACGTCCACGACGGAACCCTGATCTGGCGATTGCGATCCGCGATGCCGGACGGCGCGCCGATTGCAGTTCGCATGCGTTCGACGCCCACGGGTGGTCGGAGGAACACGGGACGTCGCGTGCCGTCGCAGGACGGGCACGCCGGGGCGGGGCATGCCCTTTGCACGATGCGACACGCCCCCGCCGTCGTCCCCCGTCCGCCGCCCAGAGCCCGCTGCCCCGAGGTCGCCCTTGAAGGACAAGATCGCCGGCAAACTCCTCGAAGCGAACCTCGTCAGCCAGGATCAGCTGCACAAGGCCATCGACTCCCAGAAGAAAGAGGGAGGAAGCCTGGGGCAGAACCTGGTCCGCACCGGAGCGCTGTCCGAGGTCGCCTACGCCGACTTCCTCGGTCGCATGTACAGCCTGCCGACCGTGGCCCTGGCCGAGATGACGGTGCAGGACGAGGTCGCCTCGCTCATCCCCGCCGAAGTGGCGACCCGCTTCCAGGTGGTGCCGGTGGCCCGCCAGGGGCGTGTGTTGAAGGTGGCGATGGCGAACCCGTCGAACATCTTCGCCATCGACGACATCAAGTTCATCACGGGCCTCGAGGTCCAGCCCGTGGTCTGCACCGAGAGCGACGTCAAGGCGGCGATCGACAAGTACTACGACTCGGCCGATTCGCTGAAGGAGGTCCTCGAGAACCTCGAGGACGACGTCGAGATCGTCGAAGAAGAGGAAGAGGACTCCGACGCCAACCGTCTGAGCGCCGAGAGCCAGAACGCGCCGGTGGTCAAGCTGGTCAACTCGATCCTCGTCGACGCCGTCAAGCGTGGCGCGTCCGACATCCACGTCGAGGTCTACGAGAAGCACATGCGGGTGCGCTACCGCATCGATGGTGTGCTGCAGGAAGTGATGCAGCCGCCCATCAAGATGAAGAGTGCGATCATCTCACGGCTCAAGATCATGTCCGAGCTGGACATCGCCGAGCGGCGCATCCCGCAGGACGGCCGGATCAAGCTGAAGGTGGGCGAGAAGAAGGTCGACATGCGCGTGTCGAGCCTGCCCTGCATCTTCGGCGAGAAGGTCGTGATGCGTATCCTGGACAAGGGCAACCTGAAGCTCGACCTGGCCGATTTCGGAATCTACCCGCCGGCGCTCAAGTCGCTGATGCGGTCCATCGAGCTGCCGTACGGCATGGTCCTGGTGACCGGGCCGACCGGTTCCGGGAAGACGACCACGCTGTACTCCTGTCTGAGCCGGGTGAACAAGGCCGGAGTGAACATCATGACCGCCGAGGATCCCGTCGAGTACAACCTCGACGGGATCAATCAGGTGCAGGTCAAGGAGGACATCGGACTCACCTTCGCCGCCGCGCTCAAGGCGTTCCTGCGCCAGGATCCGAACATCGTCATGCTCGGCGAGATCCGCGACCTGGAGACCGGTGGCATCGCGGTCAAGGCCGCGCTCACGGGACATCTCGTCCTCAGCACCCTGCACACCAACGACGCGCCGGCCACGGTCAACCGCATGATCGACATGGGCATCGAGCCCTTCCTGGTGGCCACGTCGACGAACATCATCCTCGCCCAGCGACTGGTCCGCCGCATCTGCAAGCACTGCAAGACGGTGGACGACATACCCGCCGAAGTGCGGAAGGACATGGGGCTCGCCCCCGACATGAAGTGCTACAAGGGCGCCGGCTGCGACGAGTGCGGCGGCACCGGGTACAAGGGACGCCAGGGCCTGTACGAGGTCATGGTGATCACGCAGGCCATCCGAGAGATCATCCTCGATCGCGGAAGCACCGAGGAACTCCGGAACCAGGCCATCGAGGACGGCATGCTCACCCTTCGCATGGACGGCCTGCGCAACGTCGAGCGCGGGACCACGACCATCGAAGAGGTGCTGCGCGAGACGTCCGACAACGCTTAGGCCCACGCGGCCAGGAGGCACGATGATCAGTCTTCGCGAACTGCTCGAGGACATGATGAAGCACGAGGCCAGTGATCTTCATCTGACCGCCGGGCTACCGCCGATGTACCGCGTGGACGGTCACCTGGTGTCGTCCCGTTTCGAGGCCCTGTCGCCAGAGGACACGCGCCAGCTCGCGTACTCGGTGCTGAACGACGAACAGAAGAAGACCTTCGAGAACCACCGCGAACTCGACCTGAGCTTCGGGGTGCAGGGCATGAGCCGTTTCCGTGCGAACGTGTTCGTGCAGCGCGGCGTGACCACCATGGCCATCCGCAAGATCCCCTACGAGATCCTCGACTTCCACAAGCTGGGCCTGCCGCCGGCGGTGAAGAAGTTCGCGGAGCTGCCACGCGGTCTGGTGCTCGTGACCGGGCCGACGGGTTCCGGGAAGACGACCACGCTGGCGAGCGTGATCGACTTCATCAACCAGAGCCGCAAAGCGCACATCCTGACGATCGAGGATCCGATCGAGTACGTTCACCACCACAAGAACTGCATGGTGAACCAGCGCGAGATCAAGAGCGACACGGACACGTTCACGAACGCGTTGAAGTACGTGCTGCGCCAGGACCCCGACGTGATCCTGGTGGGGGAGATGCGCGACCGCGAGACCATCGCCTCGGCGATCACGATCGCGGAAACCGGCCATCTCTGCCTGGCCACTCTCCACACGAACAGCACCTTCGAGTCGATCAACCGTATCGTCGACGTCTTCCCCAGCGCACAGCAACCGCAGATCCGGGCCCAACTGGCCTTCGTGCTCGAGGGCGTGATCACCCAGCAGTTGATCCCGCGCTACCGTGGGAAGGGCCGGGAGATGGTCAGCGAGGTGATGGTCTGCACGCCGGCGATCAAGTCGCTGATCCGCGACGACAAGGTCCACCAGATCTACGGGATCATGCAGGCCGGGCAGAAGTTCGGCATGCAGACCATGAATCAGAGCCTGTACGCCGCCTACGCGAACAAGCGGATCTCGTACGAGGACGCGATCGGACGCAGCAGCGACCGCGAGGAACTGCTGAAGATGATCGGCGAGTCCGTGACGGTCTGACCGACCGGAGGAGGAAACCGACGTGGCCACGACGTTCGTCTGGAAGGGTACCACGCCCAAGGGCGACGCCATCAACGGCGAGTACCAGGCTGGGAACAAGCAGGAGGTGGCCGCCTACCTGCGCAAGAAGAAGATCCAGGTCAAGTCGATCTATCCGAAGTCGACGAGCCGGGAGATCCGGATCGGAGGACCGAAGAAGGTCAAGGTGAAGGACATGAGCATCTTCACCCGCCAGTTCTCCACCATGATCAACGCGGGTCTGCCGATCGTGCAGTGTCTGGAGATCCTCGGCAAGCAGACCGAGAACGACACCCTGCGCAAGGCGATCAACGACGTGATGCTCGACGTCGAGGGCGGCAACACGCTGGCCGAGAGCATGGCCAAGCACCAGAAGATCTTCAACAACCTGTATACCAACATGGTCGACGCCGGCGAGCAGGGCGGTATCCTCGACATCATCCTCGGCCGATTGGCCGTGTACCTGGAGAAGGCCGACGCACTGCAGCGCAAGGTGAAGAGCGCGATGACCTACCCGTCGATCGTGGCGATCGTCGCCGGTGGGGCCACGGTGTTCATGTTGATGTTCGTGATCCCCGTGTTCGCGAAGATGTTCAGCGACTTCGGCGGCGAGCTTCCGTTGCCGACGAAGGTCGTCATGGGCCTCAGCGACTTTCTGCGGTCGCAGTGGTACGTGCTGGCCGGAGGGATCGCCGCGGCGATCTTCGGCTGGAAGATGGCGCGGAGGAACCCGGCGATCAGCTACAAGATCGACGGAATGCTCCTGAGATCGCCGGTGATCGGCAACGTCCTGCGCAAGGGCTCGGTGGCGCGCTTCACCCGCACGCTGGGCACCCTGGTCGGATCCGGCGTGCCGATCCTGCAGGGCCTCGACATCACGTCGCGCACGGCCGGCAACCTGGTGATCGAGCGGGCCATCTCCGCGACGCGCGACTCGATCAGTCAGGGCGACACGATCGCCGAGCCGCTGCGCAGGAGCCAGGTCTTCCCACCGATGGTGGTGCAGATGATCGCCGTCGGCGAGCAGACGGGCGCACTCGACGAGATGCTGGCCAAGATCGCCGACTTCTACGACGACGAGGTCGACACGGCGGTCGAGCAGCTGACCTCGGTGATCGAGCCGATCATGATCGTGGTCATGGGCGTGATGGTGGGCGGGATGCTGGTCGCCATGTACCTGCCGATGTTCAAGATGGCCAGCGTGATGGGTGGCGCCTGAGCCAGGCGGCACGAAGGAGCGGGTTCGCGCAGTGGACACCTGGGTGCGCAGGAGCGACGACGACGGACGCGGGATCTGGCATTGGCTGTTCCTGCGCCTGTCGATGACCTGTCTCGTGCTGACGGCCGGGGTGGGTCTGCTGTGGGTGGCGGCCGAGCAGCTGCCCATCGGCGCGTTGAAGCGCGTCCTGGCGGTCGAGTACCTCGCCGTGGGTGTGGGGTTCGTGTCGGTGGTGCTCGGCGCTCCCCGGAAGATCGTTCAGTCGCTGCAGATCGTCGTCGACGTCCTGGTGATCACGGTCTGCGTCCATCTGACGGGCGGGCTGGAGAGCCGATTCACCCTGCTGTACTTCTTCCCCCTGGTGGTTGCCGCCTACGAGCTGCGTCAGAAGGGGGCGTTGTACACCGCGGGATTCGCCGCGGCGCTCACGCTGGCCTACACGCTGTTGGTGGCCGCCGAACGGATCGTTCCGCCCGAGGTGCTGTTCCGCGAGGGCGTCGTCAGCAACGGATCGCTGATCGGGACCCACGTCACCGTGTCGCTGCTGCTGGTGGTCGGCTACGTGGCCGGCGAGATGGCGGGCCGGCTCGACCGCAAGGCACGCCTGCTGGCGCACCGCAGCGACGAGCTGGACCAGGTTCGGCGCGAGACCCAGAGCATTCTCGACCACATGGGATCCGGCGTGATGACCCTGGACCTCGAGGGCAAGGTCCTGCGCATGAATCCGGCGGCGGAACACATCCTGGGGATCGACAGGGTCGCCCTCGAGGGCCGGCGCGTGGCCGACGGCCTGGGCGCCATCATGCCGATCCTGGTGGGGCACCTGATGGAGTGCGTGGTCGAGGGCCGCAACGCGGACCGCGTGGAGGTCCACATCGAGCGCCAGGACGGATCGGTCGTCCCGGTCGGTCTCAGCGTGAACCCGATGTGCGATGCCGAGGGCAATCGGTGTGGCGTGGTCACCGTCTTCCAGGACCTGAGCACCGTCTTCCGCATGCGCGAACGCATGCGCAGCAACGACCGCCTGGTCGCCATGGGCGAGCTGTCGGCGAGCATCGCCCACGAGATCCGAAACCCCCTCGCCTCGATTCGCGGCTCGGTGGAGATGCTGCAGGGCGAGCTCGATCTCGACGAGGAGAACTCCCGCTTGTTCGAGTTGGTGCACCGCGAGAGTGCGCGCCTGAACCGGATCATCGAGGACTTCCTCGAGTACGCCCGCATGCGCCCGCCGCAGCCCCGCAACTGCCGGCTGAACGACGTGATCCGCGACCTCGAGGAACTGTTGCACAGCCACGAATCGATCGACGCGCGGGAGCGCCTGCGGGTGCTGTCGGAGGACTTCGACGTCGTGGTCCACGTCGACGAGGAACTGATGCGTCAGGTGTTCTTGAACCTCGCCCTGAACGCCTTCGACGCCATGGGCGATACCGGAGAGCTGCGCGTGAGCGTAGCGGTGCGCCCGAACCACCTTCCGCCCGAGGTCGTGGTGCGGTTCATCGACGAGGGCGACGGCATCGACGACGAGACCGCGGCGCGGATCTTCGAGCCCTTCTTCACCACGAAGCCGAACGGAACCGGCCTCGGCCTGCCGATGGCGCACCGCGTCGTGACGAATCACGACGGTCAGTTGCGCGCCCGCAGCGTCGACGGCGGAGGGGCGGAATTCAGTGTCCACCTGCCGCTGGTGGGACTGTTCCGCGACGGCCATCTGATCACCGGCGACGAGGCCCTCGAGGCACTCGCCGCCGATGCCTCGCACGCGAGCGTGGACTCGGCCGAGGGAACGGCCTGATGTCGACGAGCATGCGAACGTACGGAAAGGACCGGCAACGATGACCGAAGGACGTATCCTGATCGTCGACGACGAAGAGGGAATGTGCCAGTTCCTCTCGATCATGCTCAAACGCGAGGGCTACGACGTGGCCGCCGTGACCAGCGGTGCCGACGCCCTGCGCGAGATGCAGCGCAACGGTGCCGACGTCGTCATCACCGACATCCAGATGCCACGGATGGACGGAATCCAGGTGCTGTCGGGGATCAAGGCGATCGACTCGACGGTCCCGGTGATCATCATGACCGCCTACGCCAGCAAGCAGACGGCGATCGAGGCGGTGAACAAGGGTGCGTTCCACTACCTCGACAAGCACGCCAAGAACGACGAGATCAAGATGGTCATTCGCAACGCCATCGAGGTCCGTCAGGTGCGCAACGAGAACAACGACCTGCGCCGCGAGCTCGTGCACACCCGCCGGGTCGAGCCCAAGAGCATCATCGGCAAGAGCGACGAGATGAACGCGGTGTTCCGCATGGTGGAGCGCGTGGCCGGGGCCGACTCGAACATCCTGTTGCACGGCGAGAGCGGCACGGGCAAGGAACTGATCGCGCGCGCGATCCACGACCAGAGCCACCGGGCAGAAGGTCCCTTCGTCACCATCAATTGCGGTGCACTGCCCGAGAGCCTGCTCGAGAGCGAGTTGTTCGGTCACGTGAAGGGCTCGTTCACCGGGGCGATCCGCGACAAGGACGGCCTGTTCAAGGTGGCCAACGGTGGGACCTTCCTGCTCGACGAGGTCGGCGAGACCTCGCCCGGGATCCAGGTGAAGCTGCTGCGTGCGCTGCAGGAGCGCGAGATCATCCCCGTGGGCGGGACCAAGCCCATCAAGGTCGACGTTCGGATCATCGCGGCCACGAACCGCGACCTCGAGGAAGAGGTCCAACTCGGCAACTTCCGGATGGACCTGTACTACCGGGTGAACGTGATCCAGGTGTCGCTGCCGCCGCTGCGGGACCGTCCGGACGACGTGCCTCTGCTCGTCGATCACTTCCTTCGCCGGTACAAGTGTGAGTACGAGGGCGGAGATCTGAACGCGGTGCTCGATCCGGATGACCTCGACCTGTTGGTGATCTACTCGTGGCCGGGCTACGTCCGCGATCTCGAGAACGTGATCGAGCGCGCCGTGATCCTGCAGGAGCGCGATCTGATCTCGCCGCAGGATCTGCCCGACAAGGTCGTCGGCGAACGGCAGAGTGGCGGCGACGGGCCCGTGAGCGAGTCCGGGATCACGCTCGAGGAGCTCGAGCGTCGCTACATGATCCAGGTGCTCAACGACACCGGCTGGCACAAGAAACGGGCGGCGGAGATCCTCGGAATCAATCCGTCGACGCTCTACCGGAAGATCAAGAGCTACGGCCTGGTGCCACCGGGCGGCACGTTCGAGAACGACGAAGCGGAAGATCTGGAGACCGTGGAGTCGTAGGGGACATGAGGGACCATGCGGCGGGCTGCAGCCTGCAAGGGCGGCCTTGCAATGCGAACGGGGACGGGCCGCTGCGGCGGCCCGTTTCGTTTGTCCGGGCGACGGATCGCGCCATCGCGAGAAACGGCGGGGAAGCACCCCGACATGGCACATGGGATGCTCGCGTCCCGGGCAACCGTGTAGTCCCGCGTGTCGCATCCGCGACCACGCATCCATGCTTTCCGCACTCTGGAGGCCCTGGGAACATGAAGAACAACAGCGGTTTCACGCTGATCGAGCTCATGATCGTCGTCGTGATCATCGGCATTCTCGCCGCGA
>CAZQHE010000045.1:2922-28220 GCA_964593155.1 uncultured bacterium | reverse complement strand
GGGAGGCGGTCGGAGCGGACCGATCCATCCCCCTCACGTCACGACGATCCGGATAGGTCCTGGGAACAAGCCCACCGCTTCCGCCGCGGAACATCCCCACCTGGGGACGTTCCGCCGACTGCGCCGGGTCCGGTGCCCTCGACGCCTCGCTACACGCGGAACTGCACCACCAGCGCCTTCAGGCTCTCGGCCATCCGGCTGAGTTCGTCGGACGCGGCGCGGAGCTGAGCGGAGCCGGCCGAGGTCTCGCTGGCGACCGACGCCACGGTGGAGATGCTCTCGGAGATCTCGTTGCCGCCCAGGGAGACCTGGTTCACGTTGCCGGAGATCTCGGCGACGGTGGCGCTCTGCTCCTCGACGGCACCGGCGATGGTGGACTGGGCGTCGCTGATCCGGCGGATCACGTCGGTGATCGCACCCATCGCTTCGGAAGCGGCGTGGATCTCGCCCTGCAGCCCGGTGATGCGGTCGGTGATCTCTTCGGTGGCCTCGGCCGTGCTCTTGGCCAGGTTCTTGACCTCGGTGGCCACGACGGCGAAACCGCGCCCGGCCTCGCCGGCGCGTGCGGCTTCGATGGTGGCGTTCAGTGCGAGCAGGTTGGTCTGTTCGGTGATCCCCGAGATCATCTGGATCACGCTGCCGATCCGGTCGCTGCTCTGGCTCAGGTTCTGGACGGTGGCGCTCGCGTGGTCGACGCGTTCGACGGCCTGACCGGCATCGGTGGCGGCGGAGCTCGACTGCGATGCGATCTCGCGGATGCTCGCGTCCATCTCCTCGACGGCGGTGGCCACCGACGCGATGTTGCTGCTGATCTGCTCGGACGCACTGCTCGCCGACACTGCGTGCTGGGAGGTGCGTTCGGCGGCCTCGGTCATGGCGGTCGACGTCTGGGCCATCTCGGTCGACGCGGCGCTGACCTGCACGGTGGATTCGCCGACGTCGTGGACGATCGACCGGATCTTCTCGACGAAGCGATTGAAGTAGCGCGACATCTCGGCGATCTCGCCGTCGCCCGTCTCGTCGAGACGCACGGTGAGGTCGCCGTCGCCCTCGGAGATCTCGTGCAATCGCTCCGTGGTGTTGCGCAGGGGCGTGGCGATGCGCCCGGCCAGCCAGATCGCGATCCCGACCAGGGTGACCGCGATCACGGCGCCCACGAGAACCACCGAACCCACGAGCCGTCGACCGCGTGCCCAGGTGGCGTCGCTGATCGCGGCGACCTCTTCGTCGATGAAGTCGGCGTACTCGCCCGTCCCCAGCACCCATCCGTGTTCGGGCAGATGCAGCACGTAGGAGAGCTTGGGGTATCCGGTTCCCTCGGCGGCGCCGGGCTTGGGCCAGTAGTAGCGGAGCACGGCGTCGTGGGTCGGCGATTCCAGCACGGCCCGGTTGGCGTCGACGAACAGGTTCGTCTCCTCGACGTCCGCCACCTCCGGGTCGGACAAGTCGTGCACCGTGCCCTCGTGGTGGATCCGTTCGACGCGCTCGAGATCGCGCATCTGCGACATGTCGCGGCCCTCGAGCTCCGTCGCGATCGGATGCATGACCATCGTGGCCCGGTCGGGCGCACGGCGATCGAGCGAGTGGATCCACACGTAGGAATCGCCGTGGGCGAGGTGGCGGACCCGCTCGAGTTCCTCGCCCGCGTCGGCTCCGGCCGCCTCGGCGCCGGCGATGGCGGCGGCGGCTTGTTCGACCTGCGCCCGGAGGCGGTCGACCACGGCGGCCTCGTAGCGGTCACGGGCCGTCTCGATCCGCTCGTGGGTCTGTTCGCGGACCGACAGCGCGGTCACGACGACGAGCACCGCGATGCCCGCGACGATGGGCGCGACGGTGGCGATCAGGATTCTCGAACGAATGGTCATGGCACGTCCCGAGAGCGCGAGGGAGGGCCGAGGCAGGGCGGCCTCGCGGCGTTCCGCGCCGGGCTGGTGTGCCGGGCGGTGCCGTTCCTCCGTTCGCGATCGGTCGCGCGGGGCAGAAGCCTTAGCGGAATTCCGTGGCGGCCGTCCTGAAGGCCATCGGCGGCACTCTAGGCCGTCCTGCGATCGCCCTCGACGACCACGTCGGCGCCCTCCTTGCGCGCGATGTCCTGGGCGATCATCTCGGCCTCGGCGCGGCTCGGGGCGTGGGCGAGGGCCACGTCATGACCGTTGCGGAGGACCTGCCAGAGGTGGTTGATCGACGGGTGACGGCGCACGATCAGGCGCTGAGCGGCGTTGTCCATGGTGGGAGCCCGGGGGAGGTTGCGCGCAGAGCGGAGAATCTAAGCCATCGGATCGGATCTTGCACGCAGCTTGCGGACCGCGCCTACTTTCGCCGAAAATACGCGTCTCCGAGGGCGGTATGCGGAATCCGAGCATGGCGACCGCCGGTGAAACCTGTCACGATGCGAATGCCCGTCTGTCCGTCCGTTCCTGCCTACGGAGGATCCCACGCATGGGCTTGCGTTACGCGTACTTTCCGGACCACGACCTCATCGTCGAGCAGCTCGACGGCGACGTCGAGCTCGACCAGGTCAAGTCGGTGAAGCTCCAGGAGATCTCCTCGGGCGATCTCGGCCCGAAGACGGTGATCCTCTGTGTCGTGGGTGACGTGACCTTCGACAGCCGGCTCACGAAGGAGTTCGCTCCCTGGCTGCGCGAGGCCTACGGGGAATTCGATCCGCGGGCGGCCTATCTCGTTCGCGATCCGGGGGCGACGGCCCTGATGATGCTCCTCCAACGTCAGTTCCGCGATCGCGGGGTCGAGGTCTTCTCGACCTTGTCGCGTGCCCTCGAGTGGCTCGGACTCGATTCGAAACGAATCACGGCCGCCGATCTGCAGGTCGGAGACGTCCCGGAGTGACCTCGTGTCGCCGCGCGCTCAATCCGCCGGCAACAACACCCACAGCTCCGGCCGCCCGCAGTTGCAGTGCACGGCCCGGCCGAGCAGTCCGAACGACGCCCAGCTCAGCCACAACGCCACGCGGGCGGTGTGCCACGCTCCGGGGCCGGCCGGCCGCCGCTGATCGAGCGCTTCGACCCGGTGTTCCACCGCGGGGATCGGATGGAAGATCGTCTCCACGCCGCGCGGGCGGCGTGGTTCGTCGTCCTGCCAGCGGTCGAGCTGCCGGGCCGTCTCTCGCAGGATCGCAGGGTCGACGCCGCGTTCGGAGGCCGCGCGGTCGGCCCCGTACACGCCGGGTCGACTCAGCGAGGGCAGGACCAGCGCGCCCACGAACGACCACAGCGTGACCCACAGCGACACGGTGACCAGTCCGGCCACGCTCGTCAGCGAGCCGCCGAGCACGAGAACGGCCAGGGCGAAGCCGATCAGGTCGAAGGCCGCGGCCAGCACCAGCCCGCGCTCGCGGGCGCCGGTACGCAGGACCGATCCCCGGCGCACGAGTTCGGCCTCGAGCCGATCCGACGCGAGGTCGCGCACCCATCGGGCCGGCACGAGAAGAGCCTCGCGGCCGGGCCGTCCGACCCAGCCTCCGGTGAATCCCACGTCGTCGTGCTCGATCGCCAGCACCCGGCGCGTGCCGAGCAGTTCGGAGGCTGGACCCGTCGTGGGCACCGGCCGGCCCGACGGACGGAGGCCGCCGACCCAGCGCGCGAACGTACCCTGCGCCAGTACGAGCGCGGCGGTGGCGGCCACCACCAGGACGAACCCGAGCCACGGCGAGACGGCGCGCGACGCGTGGATCACGGCGAGCCCGAGCCCGATCCACCAGACGCCCTGCACGAGCACGCCACGCAGCCAGCTCGTCAGGAACGCACCGGAAGACCGCCCGGATCGGCCGAAGCGCCGTGGGATCACATGACCCCCGAACAGGTCGAAGGGCAGGGACACCGCGACGTACACACCGAAGGCGGCCGCCAGCGCCCCGAGTTCGACGACGAAGCCGGCGTCGGGGCCGGGAAGCAGTCGGGCGGGCAGGTCCAGGACCAGGGCGACGATGGCCAGGACGACCAGGGTGCCCACGCTGGTGATTCCCAGCCACAGGCGCGCGCGTGCGTGGTTCACGACGAAGAGTCTCCGGAGGGGGCGCTCCCGTCCGGAGACTTCGCCGCGGGGACCCGGTCGGACGCAGGGCTACTTGGTCCGGCGTCCGCTTCGCTTCTTCTTCGTGCCGGTCTTCTCCGAAGACTTCTTCTTCGTCGCCGTCTGCTTGCGGGCGGCGGTCGCCCGTGCGCCCTGTACCTCCTGATACCGGGCGAGGAATCCCTCGACCGGATCCGAGGCGATGGTGTCGCCGATCACGTCGAGGGGAAGGTCGTCGACACTGCGGAAGCGTACGCAGCTCTTGCCGGCATCGAGCTTCTTGCCGGCCTCGGCGAAGCGCCGCTCGAACTCGGCGCGGCGTTCCTCGCTCATGTACACGTTGTTCAGGTACAGGGTCATGTGGTTCTTCTGCGACCCCAGCGCCGCGTACACCAGCGGCTCGCCGTTGTAGGTGTCGGGATAGGTCGAAAGCGGGATCTGGTAGACCAGCATGCCGCGGTTCACCGTTTCCTCGTAACCGACGGGCAGGCGCTCGAGGATCAGCCGGCGGACGGCCTCGATCGCGGCCCGGCGGTCGTCGGGCAACGAGTCGAGGAAGCCTTCGATGGGATCGCTCATCGATTCTCCTTCATGGTGTCGGCGGGCTGCATGAGGTAGAAGAAGGCCCCGCCGTCGTCGGTGCACACGGCGATGCGGCCCACGGGCGTGTCGAAGGGGCCGTGCTTCACCTCGCCACCGAGCGCACGCACCTGCTCGGCGCTGCGGTCGGCGTGGTCGACCTCGAAGTACAGCGCCCAGTGGGCGGGAAGGTCGCCCCACTCGTCGGTCATCTGCAGGATGCCGCCGACCTCGGAGTCCCCGCTCATCAGAACGCGGTAGCCGGGGCCGGGCGCATAGGGGTTCTCGGTGTTCGTCCAGCCGAAGACGGAACCGTAGAAGTCGGCGGCGGCGTGCATGTCGCGGCTGGCCAGTTCCGTCCAACACACCGTGCCGGCCTCGTCGGCCCGGCTGGTCCCGCCGTGTCCTTTCGCCTGCCACAGGGCGATCACCGCGCCCTCGGGGTCGGCGAAGTAGGCCAGCCGGCCGTGGTCGAAGACGTCGATCGGCCCGAAGAGGACCTTGCCGCCACGGGCGGTCACGCGTTCGAGCACGGGTTCGAGTTCGTCGACGCAGACGTAGGCGTTCCACGACGGCGGAGCGCCGCCGGCGAGCATTTCCGCGTTCATCTGACCGCCTCCGGCGACGTGATCACCGGTCAGCGTGAACATGGTGTACGGCTCGGACCCTTCCGCTTCGGCGGGCTGGTCCTCGGCCGACCACCCGAAGAGTCCCGCGTAGAAGGCCTTGGAGGCGTCGAGGTCCTTGGAGAACAGATCGAACCAGCCGAAGTGGCCGTGGGGGTGGGCGTCGATGCGGGGCACCGGAGTCCTCCGGATCCAGGGGGCGCGAGGAACGGGGTCACGAGCCTAGCCGGAATCGCGCCCGTCGTCACCGGCCCGCGGCGGCCACGACGGCCGGGCTGTCGTCCTCGAGCGGATCGCGGTCGAAGGAGCCGAAGAGGTCGACCCGCGCGAACCCGGCGCGGTGCAGCAGGTCGAGGAGCTCGCGCGCGCGCAGGGGCCGGAGGAAGGTGGAGTTCTCCACGCGCCGGCCGGTGGCCTTCACCGTGAGCGTGGTGCGGAACTCCACGAGCCCCGGCCGGGTCTCGAAGTCCAGGGCGCGTTCGAAGTGCACGCGCGGCGTGTCGATGGGGGGCAGCGCGCTGGAGCCCTCGCGCAGCAGGCGATCGTAGTGGACGATCTGCACGGCCAGGAAGCCGCCCGGGGCCAGGTGCGTCTGCGCCCATCCGAGGAAGGCGAGCAGGTCGGCTTCGTCGGTCAGGTGGACGAGGGTGTTGCCGAAGCAGGTGATCGCGTCCGCCTCGACCGACCGCAGCACCGGACTGTCGCCGGGGCGCGCCATGTCGGCGCGGAGGAACTCCGACGACGATCCGTGGTCGTGACCCCGCGCGACGCGCAGCAGCTCGCGGTCGGCGTCGACGCCGATCCCGCGCCCGATATGATCGCCCAGACCGCGCAGCAGCCCGCCGGTGGCGCACCCGACGTCCACGACGGTGGCCCCGGCCGCCCGTTCGCCCAACAGGCCGAGCACGAACGCGCGCGGTTTCGGACGCGGCGGAAAGACCTCGTCGTAGTACGCGGCGACGCTGGTGTAGGAGGTCCCCGACATCGTGCGCCCGACCCTACCGCGCGCCGCCCGCGCCGCCCATGGGGAACCGTCCGAGGGGCCTCAGGGGACGAGTTCGATGCGGGCGATCGACAGGTCGGCCTGCATGCGCTGCTTGGCGGCGACGATGCCGATGCGACGCAGCGCGCCGGTGTCGAGCGGTGCGCGCAGCGACTGGGCCGTGAAGCGGTCGAAGGGGATCTCGACGTCGGTCCAGGTGTCGGGGGCCTCGAAGGGAGCCGCGTAGTGCTGCCACGGGCGGCGGGTGTCGTCGGTGCGCAGGTGCACGTAGTAGCCGTCGCCGTTGCCGCGCACCCGCAGTCGAATGGCGCGGTACGCGCTGGCGTCGAGCGGCTCGCCGCTGCCGTCCAGCGGCAGGGCGACCTGCACGAAGCCGCCGTTGTTCTCCAGGCGCACCTCGCCCGTCATGTGCAGGTGCGGGGTGTCGGCGTCGCCGTGGCGCTCGACGCTCATGTCGCTCACCCCGCCCATGACCCGGTCGGTGAAGCCGGTCCAGCGCGCGCCCCAGGTCGACACGCCCAGGGAATCCTCGAAGTCGTCGAGCACGAGCGGGGGAACGGTCATGGCGGATCCGATCACCAGGAGCAACAGGGCGGTGAACACGACGGGACACTCCTCGGTCCGGGGTGTCTCGTCGAGTTCGGCGTGCCGTCGGCGGCGGATGCGCCGGCGACGCCGGCTACCCCGGCCAGCTCACGAAGAGCGAGACGCGCATCGCCCGCAAGGTCTTCAGGTCGTCGTCGTAGCCGACCGGGAGCTGCGGCCGGTTCGAGCGGTAGGCGGCGTCGAACTCGGTGACCGCTTCGGCGGCCGTGTACGGCTGCCCGTCGAGTTCGATGTGGTAGCCGCCGATGTTGACCCACTCTCGTAGAATGGGATCCCAGATGCACTTGCTCTCGTCCGCGTTCGTCGCTGCTGCAACGCGTGTGCCCCGGACGTGGTTGCCGAGATGCTCGTTCGCCAGGGCCAGGACGTCGGCCGGATCCACGTCTCCGTAGGCGCCGGGCCGGAGGGTCGTCGTCGGGGGCACCGTACCGGCGTAGGGCGACCGGAAACTCCGGTCCTGCCGCCAGACGTCGAAGTTCGCGGCGAAGTCCCGCGCCGCGGCCCGCTTGAATTCGGGGCTCCGCTCGAGGCGATGTGCGCTGTCGTTCAGCGAGGAACAGTCGTAACCGAGATCGCAGTGGACGCGTTCGGGGCGAAAGGTCGTCATGTTCGGAATCCTGTGCGACGGAGAACGGGAACCTCCGGCAGAACAGTCTACGCCGCGATCGTTCCGTCCGGTGGAGCGATCACCGCGACGTGTCGTCGTCGAGAGGCCGGAGCGTCGCGAGAGGATCGACGCTGCGGACGCAGCGGAAGCCGACGGCGAGGCTCGCAGGCAGGTCCCGCATGACGGGGAGCATGAGCTGCGGGTTCGTGTGTCTGAGATCGTCTGTCCAGGCCGCGCTGATGGCGATCTTCAGATCGGAATTGACCTCGAACCGCTGCGCATCCGCGTCGTAACGGCGCCAGGAGGCGTCGAGCCATTCGCGGACCGAGCCCAGGAGATCGAACACGCCGTCCTCGCTGCGGTCCGTCGGATGCGACCCGACCGGCGGGACCTTGCGCACGAAGATCGTTTCGTCGACATCGTTCCGCGCGATATCGCCACGCCGTCTCACGGCGGCGAGCACCGCGAGCGATTCCGGCGGAACGTCCGCGCGGTAGCGGGTCCAGGGAAGTTCTCTGCCCGCCGTGCCCCCGACCGCGCGCTGGAACTCCTTGAGCGTCGGAAGACGTTTGCCGGCCCATTCCGCGTACGCCTGGGCGTCGGTCCAGGAGACCATGACCATGGGTCGGTCCTTCAGCGACGACAGGCCCGAGTCCTCCCAGTCCTCCGGCAGCGGATGTCCCGTCGCCTCGTGGAAACGGAGGTAGTCGCCGATCGTCACCTCGGTGCGGTCCATGGCGAACGCCGGGCCGGTCCACGGCTCGCGGACCATGGCATCGGTGTCGGGCGCCCAGTGTTCCACCACGAAACGGCCGCCCGGAATGCGCACCATGCCGTCGAACACCCCGGTCGTGTCCACGAGGGTCGCGTGGAACTCCACCTGCCGCGCGCCATCGGTCTCGTCGGGCGGCGGGATCTCGCGGGAGAGTTCGGCCAGGGCGCCGTCGTCGCCCGTGAACACGAGGCGCACGAGGCCGGGGTCCAGTGAGGTCCGCACCGGCGTGGTGCCGAGTTCGACCGGCGCGTCGTACTCGCCGGTCTCGACGTTCCAGGGGCGGACCCAGGTCCGCGCTCCGCTCGGTTCCGACGTGAGCACGATCGGCGTGCGGGTGTTCGGACCACGGCTCGCGCCGGTCCACCAGGCCACGCCCACGGCCAGGAGCAGGATGGCGGCGGCGGTGAGAGGACGTCGACGACGGACCACGAACCGGCGGGCGCGTTGCAGTGCCGACGGAGGCCGGGTCTCGATCCTCTCGCCGCGCGCGAAGGCCCGCAGGTCGCGCGCCATGGCGTCGATCGAGCCGTACCTGTCGTCCGGTTTCTTCTCCATCGCCTTCAGGCAGATCGTCTGCAGGTCCCGCGGCACGTCGGGGCGCAGGCGCCGGGGCGAGGTCGGCTCGCGCTGGTGGATGTCGCGCGCGACGTCGAGCGCGGAGTCGCCGAGGAAGGGACGGCGACCGGTCAGCAGCTCGTACAGCACGACGCCGAGCGAGAACACGTCGGTGCGATGGTCGATCTCGTGGCGGCGCCCCAGGAGCTGCTCGGGGCTCATGTACTGGATCGTGCCCGTCACGTCACCCGAGCGGGTGGGGCCCTCGGCCTCGAGGTCGCGGGCCAGGCCGAAGTCGGTGAGCCGTGGATGGCCCTGGCGGTCGATCAGCACGTTCGCCGGTTTGACGTCGCGGTGGATCACGCCGTGGTCGTGGGCATGGGCCAGGCCGTCGGCGATCCGGGCGACGAAGTCGGCGATCGCGCGCGGATCGTCCGGGTCGGGTCCGAGCCCCCGCCGGCGGTCGACGACCATCTCGTCGGCCAGGTTCGAGCCCTCGACGAAGGGCATCACCAGGTAGTGGGCGCCGCGCTCGTTGCCCGAGCGCAACAGCGGGACGATCGAGGGGTGGTCGAAGCGCTGCATGCGCTCGGCCTCGCCCTCGAAGCGCACCAGACCGGTGCCAGTGCTGGCCAGACCGAAGAACAGCAATTTCAGGGCGACGACGTCGCCCGTGGTCGTGTCGATCCCGCGGTAGACGGTCCCCGTGCCACCGTGGCCGATCTCGGCGGTGAGTCGGACGTCGCCCAGTACGGCGAAGGGCAGGTCGTCGCCGGCATCCTCCTCGCCCACGTCGAGGAAGTCGCCGGCCGCTTCGAGGTGACGGAGCAGGCTCTCGACCTCGCCGCGGGTGGTGGCGTCGAGTTCGTCGAGACGCCGCGCGCGCTCGACCGGGCTCAGATCGATTACGGCTTCGAAGATCTCGCGGACGCGTCGGGACTCGCTCACGGTGGGCTCCGGAAGGGGACCGACCTCGTACCTTGCCCGCTCCCGCGCCCGGGATCAAGTGTGACTCCGTGCAGTCGAGCGTTGCCGGGGCCGTTGCCTTCGCGCATGCTGCGCCGTCGTGAACCTGTTGTTCGGATCGAATCTCTCGCACTGGGGTGGCGGAGAGAAGTGGATGCTCACCGCCGCCGAGGCGATGGCCGAGCGGGGCCATCGCGTGTCGCTGTGTGCGCCCACCCGATCCGAACTGCTCGCGCGCGCGCCGGCGTCGATCGAGACCCTCGCCGTGGACTTCGTCCGCGACTTCGATCCGGTGTCGTTCCTGCGGGTGTGGCGGCACTGCCGCCGGCGGCGGATCGGCGTCTTCTGCCTGAACATGGACCGCGTGCTGCGCGTGGGCGGTCTGGCCGCCCGACTGGCCGGCGTGAGGGCGGTGATCCCGCGCCGCGGCAGCGAGTTCCCCCTGAAGGGTCACCTGAACTACCGCTTCCAGTACCAGGTGGTGGCCACCGCGCTCGTCGTGAACTCGCGCGCGACCGAGCGCACGCTGTGCCGCGGCATCGACTGGCGCCCGCGCGGACGTGTGCACGTGCTCCACAACGGACTCGACCTGCGTCCCTACGAGAACCCGCGGCCGCGGGCCGAGGTCCGCGCCGAGTTGGGGCTGTCCGAAGACGACCTCGTGGTGCTCAACGTCGGAGAACTCACCACGCGCAAGAACGCCGCACTGTTGGTGTCTGTCGTCCCCGACCTCGCGCGCGAGTTTCCCGGGATGCGTGTCCTGCTCGTGGGCGAGGGCGATCAACGCCAAGCCCTGCAGCAGCAGATCGAGGCGCTGGGCGTGGGCGATCACGTTCGCCTGCTCGGTTTCCGGCGTGACGTGGCCGACCTGCTGAACGCGGGCGACGTGCTGGCCCACACCGCCCACGTCGAGGGCTTCGGCTTCGCCGTGGCCGAGGCCATGGCCTGCGGACTCCCCACGGTGGTCACGAACGCCAGCAGCCTGCCCGAGGTGATCGAGGAGGGCGTCACGGGCTTCGCCTTCGCCGACGACGATGCCGACGGCCTGCGCGAGGCCTTGCGGCGCTATCTCGTCGACCCCGCCCTGCGCCGCGAACACGGCGAGGCCGGCCGCCGCCGGGTGCACGCGCACTTCGAGCTGGGCGCGAAGATGGACGAGCTCGAGCGGATCTTCGAGCTCGAGACGGGCCGTCGTCGATCGTGACCGATCACACCGCCCCGCGGCGTGCCTCCAGTTGCTGACGGATCTCCTGGGCCCGGTCCTCGGTGATCTCGAACCGGTAGATCGCCCACAGCGCGATCCCCGAGGTCGCCACGGGGACGAAGATGTCGAACAGCCGCATGAGCAGAATGGTGCGTTCGGTCTGGTCGGGGCCGATGTCGACGTCGAAGCCGGTGGAGTTCAGGAGGTACCCGCTCAGCGCGAGCGCGGCCGAGAGGCCCAGCTTGATCATCCACCAGAAGATCGATCCGAACATGCCCTCGCGGCGTTCGTGGGTCTCGAGTTCGTCGGCGTCGCACACGTCGGCGATCATCGCCGGTACCAGCGTGAACAGGCTGGCGAGCCCGAACGAGATGAACGGCTGCGGGACGAGCACCAACCATGGCAAGTCGGGCCGGTAGCACACCCACTTGAGAAGGAAGCCCAGGATCGACATCGAGATGCCGAACATGAGCGCCTTGCGCTTGCCGATGCGCGTGCCGAGCCAGGTCATGCCGGCCACGATCAGGAAGTTCGCCACGGCGCCGGAGGTGCCCGCCCAACCGAACCACTTGGCACCGGCGATCTGGTCGCCCTCGGCCACGTAGTAGATGATCACGTACTGCTGGAAGGCCGCGACCATCATGAACCCGTTGAAGACCAGGAACGCGGTCAGGCAGAGCTTCTGGAACGGGCGTGACCTGAGCGTCACGCCGAAGCCCGAGAAGAACGCCTTCAGGCTCTCCACGAGCCCCGGGCGCGGATGGGCGGCGGCTTCGGTCCGGGCCACGTCCGCCATGCGCTCGCGCAGGAAGAGCGCGGGCAGGATTCCCAGCCCGATCGTCACCACGCCGATCACCACGGCCAGCCCCAGCGCGCCCTCCACCTGATCGGGCTCGCCCAGTTCGTTCTGGAAGATCGCCCCCGAATTCATGATCCACAGGAACCACGGCGCCGCCGTGAAGGCGAGCTGTCCGATGAAGTTCTGTGTTCCCATCACGCGCGTACGTTCGTGGTAGTCGGGCGTGAGTTCGTATCCGAGTGCGACCCAGGGGGTGGCGAACATCGTGTACGCGGCGAAGAACACGATCGAGACCGCGAGGAAGTACCAGAAGTACCACATCTCGCCCTTGCCCTCGGGCAGGGCCCAGAGCACGACGAACAGGATCGCCGCCAGGATCGCCCCGGCGAAGATGAACGGACGCCGGCGGCCCCAGCGCGTGCGCGTGTTGTCGGAGATGTAGCCCATCACCGGATCGGTGAACGCGTCGGTGAGCCGCGGCAGGGCGCCGAGCAGCCCGACCAGGGCAGGGTTCACGCCGAAGCCGAGGTTCAGCACGATCATCATGCCGCCGGTGGCCGCGCCCAGCAGGTTGTTCACGAAGGCACCGAGGCCGTAGACGATCCGCTGTGTAAAAGGGATCCGGTCCTCGGGGGCCGTGGCGCGTTGGGCGGGACTCATGGGCGAACGTCCTGGGACGGGGAGCAGGGCGCGATCTTTGTACGACTACCGAACAAAGTTGCCCGAGACGGGCGCTGCGGTCAACGGGTTTTCCTTGGTCGCTTGGCGGACCCCGGCCTGGCCTCCCCGCGCCACCCGGACGAGGTCGACCGGAGGTGCTAGACTCGGACGCCACGTCTCCCCCTGCGGTCCCTCGCCACATCCAGGAGTTCGCCGTGCGCCCACGGATCGCTCGTGTCGTTTTCGCTTTCTGTTTGATTTCGGTCCTGTTCCCGCCGCGGGTCGTCGCCCAGACCCCGCTGGACGGCGGGGACCCGCCCAAGGTGCTCTTCCTCCCCGGCCTGCCGGAACAGTCGCCGAGCGATCCCGGCCTGGCCATCGCCTCGGACGGCACGCAGTTCGTGGCCTATTCGGCACAGCTCGAGACGCTGGCGCCGTACACGACCCAGGTGCTCCGCAGTGTCGACGGAGGAGACACCTGGGAGCTGTGGCACGTGTTCGACGATCCGGTCGGCGACGACGACCACGACGAACCGCGGATCGAGATCATCGGGCGGGGCACCGGCGCCGAGGAGGTCGTGGTGGCCTACCGGGTCCGGGGTACGACCGACGAGATCCAGGTGGCCTACGCCGACGCCGACGCCACCGTGCCCACGTGGACGGTCCGCACCGCGATCGACTACACGGGTGCGGTTCCGCCCGGCGTGGAGGACTACGACCTCGCGGTCGGTGACGACGGTCAGACCACGGTCGTCGTCGGCGCGGTGATCGAGGTCGCCTCCGACGACTTCGAGTGGCGCTTCGCGTCGTCGCTCAATTCGGGCCTGGCCTTCACGACCCAGCAGGTGCTCTACAGCGAGACCTACGACCCCGCCTTGACGCCCGCTCCGGCCATCGCGGTCGCCGTCGGCGATTTCGGCGGCGACGACCGCGCGTACGTGCTCGTGTCCACGGGCGCCGACGAGGGTGCGACCGAGTGGGCCGACGTGCTGTGGACCACCGCGACGAACTACGGCGTGGTCGGAGGCTTCGATCCCCTCATCACCGTGGCCAGCCGGAGCGTGACGCTGCAGGACATCGATCTCGCCGCGCAGATCGACGGCGACGACCTGGTCTTCGCCGCCGAGGGCGACACGCTCGAGTTCTTCGTCAGCGAGAACGGAGGCGCGAACTGGGCCCCGCCGGTTCCGATCGACACGGAAGGTCTGCCCCGGCAGCCGCGCGTGCGCTGGGATCTGGACGGCTTCGTCCTCGTGGTGGAATCCGATCCCGGCCTCGGGGATTCGTACTTCACCGAGTTCCGGCCCGACGGAGCCCTCACCGGAACGTGGAGTGGGCGCACCTTGTTGCGGACCGCCGACGCGGCCGTGGGGGCGGGGTCGGTCGCCTCGGACCCGTCGCGTCCGGGCGAGGTGGCGATCACGGTGTCCGAGGGGTACCTGGGCACTCCGAAGGCGGTCCTGTACAACGGCACCTGGAGGGATGCTCCCGGCTACGGGCAGATCGAAGGCGACCAGCCGGCCATCGTGTTCGGAGACGTCGACAGTGCGCCGGCGATCGGTGACCTGCAGGGCGACGGCGACCGCGAGGTCGTGGTCACGTCGCGCAGCGACATCACCGGGGATTCGTACGTGAGCGTGGCCGACGGTCCGCCCGGCCCCGGTGTCCTGCCGTTCCGCGAGATCGATCGCACGTCGGCGGCCTCGGCGCCGGCGTTGTTCGACGTGGACGGCGACGGCGACCTCGAGATCTTCGTCGGACTCGCCGACGGTGCCGTGCTGGGGTTGGACCACGACCTGGCCGACCTGGAAGGCTGGCCCGTGCCTCTTCCGAGCTCCGGGGATACATGGTTGAGCGTGGGGCCCGTCAGCGGCTACGCGTACGGCGAGGTGGTCGCGACCCATGGCAATGCGGTGCACGTCTGGAACCACGCCGGGCTCGCTCGCACCGGTTGGCCGTGGTCGCCGCCCAGCGGAGTGGCGGTCGGCCGGGCCGCTCTGGGCGACGTCGACGGAGACGGAACCACCGAAGTGGTCGCCGCCTTCACCACCGGGGTGGCGATCCTGAACCACGACGGGACGGTCCAGCGGGTGCTGCAGGGTCCCTTCGTCCCGTCGACCGGTGTGACGCTCGCCGACCTCGACGACGACGGCGACCTCGAGATCGCCGGGCCGATGCAGGACGGGCTTCTGCTGCTCGTCCACCACGATGGCTCGACCTTCGATCCCGCCTTTCCGTACGACACCGGGACCGGCGCGCCGGTGTCCGCGGTGGCGGTGGCCGATCTGGTGACGTTCGGGACGCCGACACTCGTCTTCACAACGGACTCGAACCTGTTCGCGTTGCGGACCGATGGCACGCCCGTGAACGGATATCCGCTGTCCCTCGACGGAGAAACGGGGGCGAACTTCGGCGAACCCCTGATCTCGCGCGTGGCGCGGCCGGTCGCCGATCGCCCACAACTGGTGGTGGGGGCGAGTGATGCTCGCGTCCACGTTCACGCCGCCGACGGTTCCACGCCGCGCGATTGGCCCCGCGACTTCCTCGTCGGCCCCGTGCGGGCCGCCGCGCTCAGCGATCTCGATCTCGACGGACGCACCGAGATGGTCCTGCCGGTCGGTTCGCAGCTCTGGACCCTGGACATGGGCGTCGCGCCGTTGGCGAGTGCCGCGCGTCGCTGGGGACAATCGGGCCACGACCGTGCCCGGTCGGGGTGTGCGGACTGCGCGCCGGCAACGCCGACCTCGGTCGAGCCCACCTCGACCACCGACGCCGCGAGCGTGGAATTCGGTGGAGCATGGCCCAACCCCGCGGCCGGCCGGACGACCTTCGCCTTCACGCTGCCGGTCAGCGCCGACGTGGAGCTGTCGGTGTACGATCTCCGTGGGCGTCGCGTGCGCACGGTGTCGGCGGAGACACGCGCTGCCGGAACGCACCGCGTGGTGTGGGACACACACGACGACCGGGGACGCGACGTGGCGACGGGAACGTACGTGGGACGCCTCGCGGTGGGGCGCGACGGTGGTGAGATCCGTACGAAGCTGATCACCGTGGTGCGCTGAAGCCCGCGCGCTCGGATTCCGGCGTCGCGCCGTGTTTCTTGCGTCTTGCGTGATCGCCGCCGCATGGCATGATCGCTCCGCGCGGATCGTCGCCGCGATCCGCGCCTGCCGTGATCGCGTTCACGGCAGCCCCCAGCCCGGGATCGACCCATGACCAGCGATACCACCAGCGTCCTCGTGACCTTCGTCCTGTATCTCGTCGTGATGCTGGGGATCGGCTGGTACTTCTACAACCGCACGCGCAACCTGTCCGACTACATCCTCGGCGGTCGCGGGCTGAACCGCTGGGTCGCCGCCATGAGCGCCCAGGCCTCGGACATGAGCGGCTGGCTGCTGCTGGGTCTGCCCGGCTTCGCCTACCTGGCGGGGCTCGAGGCGCTGTGGATCGCGCTGGGGCTCGGTGTGGGAACGTATCTGAACTGGCGCTTCGTGGCGCGGCGATTGCGCGACTACACCGAGGCGTCGGGCGACTCGATCACCCTGCCCGACTACTTCGAGTCGCGCTTCCGTGACCACTCGAAGATCCTGCGCATCGTCGCCGCGGTGTTCATCCTGATCTTCTTCATGATCTACACGTCGAGCGGGTTCGTGGCGGGTGCGAAGCTCTTCGAGACGGTGTTCGGCTTCTCCTACACGTCGGCCCTGGTCATCGGCGTGCTGGTGATCATCGTCTACACCTTCCTGGGTGGCTTCATGGCGGTCAGTTGGACCGACCTGATCCAGGGCTCGCTCATGTTCGTGGCCATCATCGCCGTCCCGCTCTTCGGGATGTCGCTCAGCGGTGGATTCGGCGGGACGTTCCGCACGGTCCTCGACATCAATCCCGAGTTGCTCGACGTGCTCAGCAGCGCCGACGGCACCTTCATCGGCGCGATCGCGATCGTGTCGTCGCTGGCGTGGGGGCTCGGGTACTTCGGGCAGCCCCACATCCTGGCCCGCTTCATGGCGATCAAGGATCCGAAGCAGATCACCGACGCGCGGCGCATCGCCATGGTCTGGGTGACCATCAGTCTGCTGATGGCCGTGATCGTGGGCATCGTGGGCCGCGCCGGTCTGCCGCAGGACCTGGCCGGAGCCGACAGCGAACGCGTGTTCATGTTGCTGATCGACGCCGTGTTCCACCCGCTGCTCGCCGGCGTGATGCTGTCGGCGATCCTGGCCGCGGTGATGTCGACGGCCGACAGTCAGTTGCTGGTGTCGTCGAGTGCCCTGACCGAGGATCTGTACAAGGTCCTTCTGCGACGCGACGCGAGCCAGCGCGAACTGGTGTGGGTGAGCCGTGGTGCCGTCATCGGCATCGCGTTGATCGCCTTCACCATCGCCATGGACCCCGACAGCAAGGTGCTCGAGCTGGTGAGCTACGCGTGGGGCGGGTTCGGGGCGACCTTCGGGCCGATCATCCTGCTGTCGCTCTTCTGGCGCCGCATGACGCGCATGGGCGCGATTGCCGGCATCCTGGCCGGGGGCGTGACCGTGATCTGGTGGAAGAACCAGACCGGCGGGATCTACGACCTG
This sequence comes from uncultured bacterium, assembly GCA_964593155.1. Lineage (GTDB taxonomy): Bacteria > Krumholzibacteriota > Krumholzibacteriia > JAJRXK01 > JAJRXK01 > JAJRXK01. Next base: position 11,234 of record CAZQHE010000045.1, on the reverse strand, counting down.
TACGAGATCGTTCCGGGCTTCGTGATCTCGGTCGCGGCGATCGTGATCATCAGCCTGTCCGGCGGGCCGCCGAGCAGGGAGATCCAGGAGGAGTTCGAGCGGGTGCGGGGGCGCGTCTAGTTCCCGGCCTCCACCGGATTCGACGGATCGTTGCTCCACTCGAACCAGCCCCCGTCGAACACCGCCACGTCGGGCCAGCCCTGGAACCAGGCGTTGAAGAAGGCCTCGCTGCCCCGCCAGCCCGTTCCGCAGTAGAAGGCGGTGCGACGGCCGGGCGCGAGTCCGGCGGCGGTCCACGCGGACTCGACCTCGTGGAACTCGCGCGTGGTGTGGTCGAGGTTGCGGTAGTTCTCCATGTGGTAGGCGTCGCTGCCGCAGTGGCCGAACACGGCGCCGGGGATGCGTCCGCGCCGCTCGATGTAGTCGTAGCCGCTCACCTCGCCGCGGTACTCGGGCTCGCTGCGCACGCAGACCAGGTCGGCGGTGTCGGAGGCGAGCATGTGGCGGGCCTCGTCGAGGTCGACGGCCAGGTCGGGTTCGGCCGGGAGGGTGCGCCCGAACTCCCGTCGCGTCGGCGCCGGTGACGGTTCGGTCGACACCGGCCGGCCATTGTCGATCCACGACTGCAGGCCACCGTCGAGGATGCGGACGTCACGCACGCCGGCCCACAACAGGATCCAGGCACAGCGGAATGCGGCGATGTGGCCCGCACTGCTGCCCGGGAAGGGATCCTCGGGTCGCGGGTGGGAACAGCGACCGTAGAGCACGACGGTGGTGTCGGCCGTGATGCCCAGATCGGCCAGCACTTCGGCGACCTCCTCGGGCGAACGACGGTTCCAGGTCTCCGTCGACTCGAGGCTGTTGGTGTCGACCTCGAGGGCGCCCGGCACGTGGCCGATCGCGTAGTCGTCGGGGTTGCGGTAGTGGGTGTGCAACAGGGCCATGTGCCCGTCGTCGGCGCCGATCGATCCCTCCTCGATCCGGTCGGACAGCCACGACGGCGGCACGAGATGATTCCACCGTGCCAGGCGGTCCATGGGCAGCGACGCGTCGGCGCTCCATTCGTCGACGAAGTGCGGGTAGACCGCGACGTCGTTCCAGCCCGAACCGAGGAACCGCCGCGCCGCGCGCTCGGCCTCGTCGTCGTAGCCGTAGAGCACGACCCGGTGCTCCGGCCGGATTCCCTTGGCTCGTACGACCTCGATCCAGTCGAGGTAGTCGCACCACTTGGCGGGCAGGCTGCGCGCTCCGGCCACGTGTCCTCCGCGGGCTTCGCCGCGCAGGGGCCAGCCGTTGTAGGCGTCGGGCGGGCGGACGTCGACGACGACGGTGCCGTCAGCGGTCCGGTGGGCGAGGTCACGGGTCCCGAGGCGGGGGAGGACGGAACGTTGCATGGATCGTCCTTCGACGGAGGCATGGGACGACGATCGTTCCCAAGGTGGAGCCGATGCAGCCCGATGGCCGTGGTGAACTCGCATCACGTGCGTTCCGCCCCCCGTGGATTCCGGTGGGCGCGACGTCGGAAGCTGGTACACTGCCGCGGTCGCCCACGGCTCCCGTCCGACCCGTGCGATCCGGAGGGACCTCCGATGCGACCCGCCTTCGTCGTCGCCCTGCTCGTGTCCGCGTTCGCTCTCGTCCGGCCCTCGCATTCCGACGTAGCGACCACGCCACCCGTCCTCCGCGACGGCCCCCGCGTTGCCATCGTCGAATCCGACGGAGTGCTCTTCAGCAATGCCACGATCCGGCATCTGCTGCACCGCGAGTCCGCCGGCCCCGACACCTTCGATCTGTACGGCGGACCGGCCCGGCGCCTCCGCGATCCCGATGGTCTGCCCGACACCGGCGACGAATACGTCGAGGGCAGGTTCGAGGACTTGTCGGGGAACCGCCCGCGCGGACTGAGTGCGAGCCCCGAGGACTGGACCGGCGTCGACCGCACCGACGAGGTCGGAGCCTGGCAGGTCGCGACCTTCAACGCCGCGAACCTGAACGGCAATGGCACGGGCAACCGTGCCCTGTGGTCGGGCTTCGACGCCGACGCGCCGGAGACGGTCGGCTGGAGTGCCGCGCCCGGCTACGGCAACGGCTGGAACGACGTGCTCCTGTACGAGTCGGCCCCGCTGGCCGACCCGAGCACGGGACAGACGGTGAGCCTGGACTTCGTGTTCAACCACGACGTCGAAGCTGGCTTCGACTTCCTGCACGTCGAGTACGACTCGGCGGGGACCTGGGTCGGGGTGGCCTCGGTCTCGGGCGCGAACCGCGATCCGGTGACGGGTGACTTTCCCGTCCCCGGCGTGCGCTTCTCCGACGTGGCGTCACGGGCGATCTTCTTCGCGGGGAAGGACTACGGCGGTCCGGACGGCGACCGGATCCGCATTCGACTGCGCGTGGAGACCGACGGAGCCCGGTCGGACGAGGACGGTCTGTTCGACGGCGATGGGGCCGTGCAGATCGACGACGTCGTCCTGCGTACGAGCCAGGGACGCTTCGGCGAGGACTTCGAGGGGCCGGGGCCGTACCTGTTCGCGCCGGCCCCCGATCCCATCTGCGGGGACTTCGCGCTGGTGCTCGGCCTCGCGCGCGATGTCGATCCCTGCGCCACGAACCTCACACCGCAGCTGGCCTTCGTCGACCGCGGTCAGGAGGTGCCCAATGGTCCGGGAGAGAACGGGGAGAGCAGTACGGGTGGTTCGGTCTCCGAGCGGTGGGGCTATGCGGTCCCGGGCGGATACGTCGTCAACCACAGCGGAGGTCTCGACGGTGTCCGGCTCGATGCCGCCGTGCGGAGCCCGGCCGTCGACTGGGACCTGCCCGGAGCCCTCGACGACGGCCCGGACGTGGTCGGCGCCTTCCTGGCCTACGACGTCTACCGTCACAACCCGCTCGTCTATGCGATCTTCTTCAACTGGGGGGTACGCTCGAAGGTCGACGGAGCCTGGGGCGCATGGCGGAACCGGGCCGCGGCCTACTACAGCGACGACGCCGAGTACGTACGTTTCCAGCACGACGTGACCGACCTCATCCCGGTCGGAGTCGAGCAGGTCCAGGTCCGTTTCCAGTGCTACGACTGGTCGATCCTGTTCGGCTTTCCCGGCGTCGACGCGACACCCGCACCCTTCTTCGACGACGTGCGCCTCGCGAAGTACCGCGTCGGGGGGATCCACCTGTCGACCCGCACCATGGACCTGGCGAACGACGCCTTTCCGGCAGACGGTGGGATCGACGCCGGAACTCCGGTCGCGCGCGACCGGCTCGACGTGCGCTTCGACATGGCGCGCGACGTCAACGGACGCGGTGACGTCAACGTGCCCGGCGATTCGGTGGTCTTCGCCGCCCATCCGGTGATCCCGGGCACGAGCATCGCGGATCTGCGCATGAAGTGGGCGCTGCGGCTGAACCCCACGTTCGAGGGACCATTTCGCGCGCCACCCGCTCGTGCCGCCGATCGCAACGTGGTCACCGGTGGGGTCGTGAACGGGGCCGACGTCTGGACCGGCGAAGTACTCGCCGACAGCGCTCGGTCGCCGGACGGCGTCGCGCGCGCGGGGTCCTTCTTCGTGGATCTGCCCGACGTCGACTTCCTCTACCCCGGCGACGTGCTCCACTACCACCTCGAGGCCACCGACTCCGACGGGCGCGTCACCACGCTGCCGACCGACGTCTCCGGATTCGGGGAGTGGGACGCGAACGGCCGCAGTGCGTACGAACGGACCTGGACCATGCGTGCTCTGCCGACGATCACCGACGCCAGCGGGACCCAGCCGCCGGTCCTGGTCCACGACGATTCCGGCCGCGAGGGCAGTGCCGGTTTCTTCGTTCCCGCCCTCGCGCAGCTCGGCCTGGTCGAGGGTGTGCACTACGACACCTTCACGACGCAGGCGGCGCAGTGGGGGCTGTCCAATGGCCTGGCGTCGGCCGGCGCGGTCACGCCGCTCGGCGATCGTCGCGGTCACGGGGCCACGGTGGAGCAGCTCGCCGGCTACTCCGCGATCCTCTACTTCGCCGGCGATCGGTCGAGCCGTCTCCTCAGCGACGGATCGAACGACCGCGAGGACGACAAGAGTCCCGACCTGCAACTGCTCACGGCGTGGAAGGACCTGCCCGGTTCACGGGGCATCGCACACTTCGGCGATGCCGTCGCCTCGGCCGTGGCCGGCGACAGCCCGCAGGTCGGGGCCGCCTACGTCGCGGGGTCGATGGGCGTTCGGCTCGTCGGTCCGGACGTCGGTCCGAGGATCGGCGGGCAGACCGCACCCATGGTGCAGGCGGTCGATCCGACGGCGGAGGCCTTCGTGGTTCTCGGCGGTTGTCCCGAGTCCCGCACCTTCGATCACGTCGAGGCGGCACCGGGAGCGACGCGATCGCACGGTTTCGTCGACCCGGCGACGGGCGCTCCGTTCGCCGCCATCGCCGCGGGCGTGTCGCACGTGCGCACGGTCGACGGCGGCCGGAAGGTCGACCTGACCTTCCCGTTCGCCCTGCCGACGGTCGTCGACGCAGTATCGAGGGAGGTCCCGAGCATCGGGGTGCGGACGCGCTTCCTCGGGACGGTGCTAAACGCTCTCGGGGCGCCCACCACGCCCACCGACCCGGTCGCGGTGCCCGTGCGCCGCGAGCCGTCGCTCACGATCGGACCGAACCCCTTCAACCCCTCGGCGACCGTGGTCTTCGTCCTCCCGGCGGCCGGTGTCGAGGCCTGCGTCGAGGTCTTCGACGTCCGCGGACAGCGCGTGCGCGTACTGTTCGACGGAACCGCGTCGGCCGCAGAGTTGCGTCTGAGGTGGGACGGGCGCGACGACCGCGGAAACCGCGTGGCCAGCGGTGTGTACCTGGCCCGAGCGACCACGGAGGGCTTCACCGGAACGCGGAAAGCGGTTCTCGTGAAGTGAGTCCGGTCTTGCCGAAGACGCCGGCCGTCCCTATCGTCGAGCGCACGAACCGAACCCCCGGAGTCGATCCATGGACCACCACCCCGCCCGCACCTGCGCCTGTTGCCGTTGCGTGTGTCACGCCGCGGTCGCGGGCCCGTGTGGGTTGGAAGGGCGACTCGGACACTGATCCGAGCCCGACTCCCGACGCACCGAGAGCCCGCGGCCGCTACCGCGGGCTTCGTCGTCTCCGGATTCCACGCCACGACGCGTGGAGAACGATCTCCGACACGACACGGCTCGCGGACGCCGCCGCCTTCGCCCCCCGTGAACGTGAACGCGCCCCACCGGGGCCCGGACCGGAGGTCACCATGACCCGTATTGCATCCGACGTCACCGCGGCCGTGGGCCGCACGCCGCTAATCGCCCTCGACCGCTTCGCCGCCGGCCTCCCCGGCCGCGTGCTGGGCAAGGCCGAGTTCTGCAATCCGCTGTCGAGCGTGAAGGACCGGATCGCCGTGGCGATGGTCGACGCCGCCGAACACGACGGCCGCCTGGCGCCCGGCGGAACCATCGTGGAACCCACCAGCGGCAACACCGGGATCGCCCTGGCCTTCGTGGCTGCGGCCCGCGGCTACCGTCTCGTGCTGACCATGCCCGACACCATGAGCGTGGAACGCCGCCGGCTGTTGCGCGCGCTGGGTGCCGAGTTGCACCTCACGCCCGGGCCGCTCGGCATGAACGGCGCCGTGGCCCGCGCGCACGAGCTGCTCGAACAGAACTCCGACGCGGTGCTGTTGCAGCAGTTCGAGAACGCGGCCAATCCGGACGTCCATCGGCGCACGACGGCCGAAGAGATCTGGGAGGACACCGACGGCCGTGTCGACGCGCTGGTGGCCGGTGTGGGCACCGGCGGCACGATCACCGGGGTCGGGCAGGTGATCCGCGAACGGCGCGACGACTTCGTCGCGATCGCGGTCGAGCCGGAGGATTCGCCCGTCCTGTCGGGCGGCGATCCAGGTCCGCACAAGATCCAGGGGATCGGCGCGGGCTTCGTCCCGTGCATCCTCGACCGCGAAGGGATCGACGAGGTGATCCGCGTGTCGGCCGACGACGCCGTCGCTGCCGCGCGCGAGCTGGCGAGGGCCGAAGGGATCCTCACCGGCATCAGCGGCGGTGCGAACGTCTTCGCCGCGCGCGAGGTCGCCCGGCGCGACGACATGAAGGACAAGTGGATCGTCACGATCCTCTGCGACACGGGCGAGCGCTACCTGTCCACGCCGTTGTGGCCGGCCGAGGACTCCGACGAGGCCGACCCGGTGGAGGCGCGGTCGTGAGACGGTGGCTGCGACGCATGACCGAGGACCTGCGGGCGATCCGCGAACGCGACCCGGCCGCGCGCACCTGGGTCGAGGCCGTGCTGTGCATGCCCGGCATGCACGCGCTGTGGGCGCATCGCGTGTGGCATCCGGTGTACGTGGCCGGCGAGGCCCTGTGCACCCGGGGCATGGGCGCGATCGGTCACGCCCTGCGTGTGTCCGCGCGCCTGGGTGCCCACCTCACGCGGATGCTGACCGGGGTGGAGATCCACCCCGGCGCCCGCGTGGGCCGTCGCGTGGTGATCGACCACGGCGGGGGCGTGGTGATCGGCGAGACCGCCGAGATCGGCGACGACTGCACGCTGTACCAGGGCGTGACCCTGGGGGGCGTGGCGCGCGCGGCGGTGAAGCGGCATCCGACGCTGGAGCCCGGCGTGATGGTCGGAGGCAACGCCGTGATCCTCGGCCCGGTCACGGTCGGGGCGCGTGCCCGGATCGGCGCCGCGGCCACCGTGATCGACGACGTGCCCGCCGGCACGACCATGGTCGGTCGTCCGGCCCGGGCTCGGCCGGCGCGGCCGCGGGTCGTGGAGGAGCCGCGGCGCGCCGCCAACGAGTGACCCTCTTTCCCCCGAACGGAATCCATCATGTCCGACCGACCGCGCGTGGTGATCATCGGAGCCGGCTTCGCCGGACTCAACGCCGCCAAGGCGCTGAAGTCCGCGCCAGTGGACGTGACGATCATCGACAAACGCAACTTCCATCTCTTCCAGCCGCTGCTCTACCAGGTGGCGACGGCGGCGCTCAATCCGGCGGACATCGCCCAGCCCATCCGCGGCATCTTCCGCAAGCAGGAGAACGTGCGCAGCATCCTGTGGGCCGAGGCCGAGTCGGTCGACCTGCAGACGAAGGCCGTGGTGCTCGACGACGGCCAGCGCGTTCCCTACGACTACCTGGTGGTCGCCACCGGCGCGGCGCACTCCTACTTCGGCAACGACCAGTGGCAGGACACGGCGCCGGGGCTGAAGTCGGTGGAAGACGCGCTGTTGATCCGGCGTCGGGTGCTCGCCGCCTTCGAGCGCGCCGAGCGCGATCCCGAACACGCCGAGGAGGAGCTGACCTTCGTCGTGGTGGGTGCGGGCCCGACCGGCGTGGAGCTGGCCGGAGCGATGATCGAGATCGCCGTGCACGCCCTCGCGCGCGAGTTCGACCACATCGATCCGTCGTCGGCGCGCGTGGTCCTGGTCGAGGGACTCGACTCGGTCCTCAACGCCTATCCCGACGACCTGAAGCAGAGTGCGAAGCACCAGCTCGAGGACCTGGGGGTGGAGGTGATCCTGGGCAACCTGGTGACCGAGGTCGACGACCGCGGGGTGACCCTGAGCGACGGAACCCGCATCGACGCGCGCACGGTGCTGTGGGCGGCGGGGGTGAAGGCCTCGGAGATCGGTGGACGCCTCGGTGTGGAGACCGACAAGGCCGGTCGCGTGCGCGTGGAACCCGATCTGTCGCTGCCCGGCCGTCCCGAGGTGCTCGTGGCCGGCGACCTGGCCGCGATCGAGGTCGACGGCGAACCCGTCCCCGGGCTCGCGCCGGCGGCGATCCAGGGGGGCAAGCACGCCGCGCGTCAGATCGTGGCCAGCGTCGAGGGCCGCGAGCGCTCGCCCTTCCGGTACGTCGATCGGGGCACGCTGGCGACCATCGGCCGCGCCCGCGCGGTGGCCGACATGAAGAAGTTCCGCTTCTCCGGCTTCTTCGCGTGGCTGGCGTGGCTGGTGATCCACGTGTTCTTCCTGATCGGATTCCGCAACCGGGTGTTCGTGATCCTGCAGTGGGCGTGGAACTACTTGAGCTTCCGGCGCGGCGCGCGGATCATCACCGAGGTCGAGCCCGAGGTGGGTTCGCAGGTCGAGAACCGGTGATCCGTGTGTCAGGAGTCCGTGCATGCCGAAGCGTACCGTCCACTTCGTCACGAACCGCGCGCCGAAGGGGCGCGGGAAGCGCATCACGGGGTTCGGGACCCGCTTCGGCGAGGGCGACGCCGAGGACCTGCGTTTCGGTCGCATCACCGTCGACGTCCCGGCCACGACGCTGAAGAGGTTCCGCGTCGACGCCGATG
>CAZQHE010000045.1:0-2912 GCA_964593155.1 uncultured bacterium | reverse complement strand
CTCCCGGCTTGTGGGCCAGCGGCCTCAGCCCCGGCTACGGGCAGACGGTGAGCGGCTACCTTTTCCTCAGCCTGCTGCGGGATTTGCTGCAATTGGCGCCGGGGGCCGGCCCGGAGCAGACGCAGCGCCGCCTGGAGACCTTGTGCCGCGATCTATTTGGCCCGGCGCGGCTGGAAGCGACCTATCCTTACCTGGGCCGCTTCATGAATTTGCCGCTGCGCGACGCCTTCGCCCGCAAGATCGCCCGCGCCCGGATGAAGGTGTTCGAGGAGTCGATCCTCGACGACGTCGGCACCGAGTTCGAGGCCGGCGCCGAGGTCGTGTACGGCTCGATCGCGCTGTTCGAGGAACTGCGCACGGCCATGACCGCCGGCCGCGACGTGGTCGTCTACGTGCACGGCTACGACACGAGCTTCCGCGACGCTGTGGCCGATGCGCTCACCCTGCAGGAGCGCCTGGCCGCGCCCGACGTCAAGGCCGACTCCACGCGTCCCGATCCCGCCGTCGTGCTCTTCACCTGGCCGTCGGACGGCCGCAAGACCCCGTGGATCAGCTACCGCAGCGATCGTGTCGACGCCTCGGCATCGGGCTACGCGCTCGGTCGCGCCATGTTGAAGGTGCGCGACTACCTGACCACCTTGCCCGGCGATGCCCGCTGCGAGCGCGGAATCGACCTGCTGTGCCATTCCATGGGCAACTTCGTCCTGCAGAACGCGATCGAGCGCGTGGCGATGTACTCGCCCGGCACGCGCCTGCCCCGCCTGTTCGACCAGATCTTCATGGTGGCCGCCGACGTCGACGACACCGTCTTCCGTGACGGCCAGCCGCTGGCCGGGCTGCCCGACGCCTGCGACCGCGTGCACGTCTACTTCAACGAACACGACACCGCGTTGCGGATCTCCGACGCGACCAAGGCGAATCCCGAGCGGCTGGGCGCGGGCGGGGCATCACACCCCGGCGAGCTGCACCAGAAGATCCACCAGATCGACTGTTCGCCGTGGGCCTTCGAGGCGGACGGCCTGGCCGGACACGGCTACCACACCGCACGTCGGCTGCTGCGCGACGTGCGGGTGTGGATCGACGGGGAACTCGAGGAGCCGGGCCTGCGGCGTCCGGGACCGAAGCGGGGCGCGTGGAGGCTCTGAGTCAGCCCGGCCAAGCGTGCGCCGACAGTCCGTAGATCATGGCTGCGCCCACGAAACCCGTTGCCAGCACCATCAGGGCGAGCGCGAAGACGCCCACCCGGTATCGTAGGAGCGCTCCGTCATGCTCCGGTCTCTGCCACGCTCGTTCGCCGAGGGCGAGCACCGCCACCGAGGCCAGCGCCAACGCGGTTCCCGCCCACCGGTGCGTCGTGAGCATCCAGGCCCCGTCGTCGATCCGGAAGCCTGCGAACAACCATCCCAGCACCGTGGCCAGGACCGCCGTCACCACGCCCAACCACAGACAGAACCGCGCCGCCGGCCGGGTCGTCCCGGTCCTCCAGCCGAACACGACGGCCAGTTCGGCCAGGGCCGCGGCGACGAGCAGGCCGATGGGGAAGTGCACCATGGGTGGATGGAACGTGCCCAACCACGACAGCAGGCGCATGCCCGTCGAGTCGGGTGATCGCATCTCCTCGTGCCGCGCCGGAACGTGGGTTCCCAGATGGAATCCGGGTCCGTCTGCGGAGTCCGCAGTCACGTCGGAAGAGCGTGCCGGTGGGGCCTCACCGCGGGGGACGACCGTCAGCGTTCCGACCATGCCGGCACGTTCGTGCGGAATGCAGAAGTAGCGGTAGTCGCCGGGCACGTCGAAGGATCGCGACCAACTCTCCCCCGGACCGATGTCACCCGAGTCGAAGGGGCGCGCCCCTTCGGGTCGTTGCACGTGGGAGGGATCCTGCGCCTTCGCCGAATCCGCCGTGACCGTGTGCGGCACCGACCCCGGGTTGGTCCAGCGCACGGTTCCGCCGACCGTCACCGTGACGTGGGTCGGCGAGTAGTCGAGCGTGTCGGTCATCTCGACGACGACCGAATCCGCGGGGGTGGTGATCTCCGCGGCGGTGGCGGTGCACGCCCACCCGATGCCGTGCAGGACGGCGACGGTCAGCACGAACATCCCCACGGCCGGTGTCCTCCACGAACGCCGCGGAGACGTTGACGTCCGTGGAGACCGCGGGATGCCGTGCTGCCGTCGCCGGGAATCAGTGCCCGTCATCATTGGCGAACACGTAGTCTTTGCCCCCGGCGTTCGCGTGGCACGACCGGCACGAGGGGACCTTGCCGGCCACCGCGTTTCCGTTCTGCTTCGCCACGTCGCCCGCGGGCGTGTACTTCGCGTACCACCAGTCGCGGTGCTCGGGGTCGTAGCCCTCGATCCGCTTCATGACCGTGATCGCCGCCAGCTTCTCGTCGGGCGAGTAGTTCTCCTTGACGATCACCGTGCCGTGCGGGGGATCGGCGGGATTCGCCGCGCCGACCCGGTTCACGTAGGTCTTCAGCAGTGCGCCGTGCGGACGGCTGCCCTCGTAGAAGTCGGCGGGCAGGCCGGGGTACGGAGCCCAGTACTCGTACTCGGCATCGTCGAGCCAGCTCCACAGTTCCGCCGGATCCGGGGCCTCGGTGCTCGAGCCGCCGTGGCTCTCCATGGCCGATGCTCCCGGTCCGTCTGCGATGATCGTTCCCGCCACGAGCAGGGCGATGCCCAGCGCGACGGCGATCGACGAGATCCTCATCGTTCGTGACTCCCGAGTTCGAGGGGGTCGGGCCGGTGCGGGGGGCACCGGCCGGAAACGGGAGTCTCTTCGAGGTGGGGATGGATCGTGAGGGGTTCACACCCCTTCCGGGGGCGGGGTCGCAAGACCAGCGGGTGTTGGGGCGTGCCCCGGGGCGCATGGGGAATGATCGGCGGAAAGGGGCCTGCGATCGTAC
>CAZQHE010000044.1:0-29051 GCA_964593155.1 uncultured bacterium | reverse complement strand
CCTCGACACCGACTACTGGTACCACGTCAAGAACGAACTGCGTGGCGACAGCTTCGCGCTGGGAGTCTTCACCGACACCTACGTCGCCGTGCTCTACCCGACCTCGTCGGACTTCTCGAGCACCTACTGGTACGGCTTCCCCGCGTTCGGGAGCTGGCGGCTGCGCAACAATTTCCTGGGCGACGGCCACTCGCTCGAGGGCTGGGACGGATCCCGATTGGCGGACATGCAGCCCACCGGGGACTTCACGGGCCAGTACTGGAGCTTCGAGTTCGTGAGCGGCCGGACCTCGCTGCCGACTCCGCCGCAGAACGGCGAGAGCCCGGTGGCCTACCGCTTGCGCACGCAGTTCCAGGGCAGCGATCGGTCCCTGAGCGCGCGGCTCGAGAACGGCAACTACGTCACGCGGATGGAGGACGACTCCAACTACGTGGGCAGCTGGTGGTACCTGGAAAACCGGGGCCGCCGGTCGAAGTGACGTCGTGACGTGCGAGCGCCCCGGCCGGATGGAGCGGGTGGTGGGGATCGATTCACCTGATCCCCGTACGGGCTCACGGGCGGCGAGTCCGCCACGGTCTCTGGCACGGTCGACCCACGAGCTTTCCATTTCGGCGACACCCGTCGGGGCGCGAGTCGTCGACTCCGTCTTCGGCTGCCGGCGTCGTCTGTCGAATCGGCGGCGTGCGAAGACATTCGAATAGGCTGGGTTCAGGGTTGTCAGTCGGCTGGGGCTGACGAAGGGAAACGTCAGCCTCTGGGGGCTGACATTCGCCGTTGTCATCCGTTGGCGGCTGACAACCCGAAATCCGGCTTTTCGAAGAACGATTTCACCGCCCGACAACACGCGGCGACACCGCACGGCAGCGATCGACACGTGTGGATCCAGCAGATCAGCCACCCAGCACGGGTAGCACGATCCGCGTCCAGTCCTCCCACGCGCCGTCCTGCGGGGCGTGCAGCGGATCGAGCTCGCGGCGGTCCAACCACTGCACGCGGTAGGGCTCGGCCTGGGCGGTCACCTTCTCGGCGATCTCCCCGGCGTCGAGTCCGGTGGCGTCGAGCGACACGGTGAAGAACACGCCCACGTGGACGCTGCTCACGTCCTCGGCCTCGCTGTTGATGCATCCGCGCTCGACGAGGGCGTCGGACGCGACGGTGAAACCGGTCTCTTCCTCGAGTTCGCGCAGGCCGGCGGCGTGCAGCAACCCACCGGGCGCGTCGGAGCGGTCCATGGGCTCGATGTGTCCCCCGAAGCCGACCGTCCACAGACCACCCAGCCGCGCTTCGCTGTGCTTCGCCTGCCGCTGGTAGGCGAGCACGCGGTCGCCGAGGGTGAGCGCGACGTAGGGGATCAACTGCTTGAAGTGCGAGCAGCGCTCCATGTAGTCGCGCTCGGCGAAGAAGCCGTGGCGGTCGACCACGTCGAGGTCGATGGTGTCGAGCGGCAGGAAGCCCTGGGGCGACAGGCCGGGGAACAGCAGCTTGCGATCGATCACGAGGACGAACTTCATCCGATCTCTCCCGGCGTCCAGTAGTGCTCGCGGTTCTGGCGGTAGAACTCGACCGTCCTCGCCAGGCCGTCCTCCATCTCGACCTCGGGTTGCCATCCCGTGGCCCGGGTGAACTTCGAGTAGTCGGCCACGTAGTCGCCCGTCTCGATCGCCTTGCGGTCGTCGGGCCAGGGCGCGAGCTCGAGTGATCCGCTCTGCGCGTACTCGATCACCATCTCCGTGGCCTCGCGCAGCGTGCGCGGTTTGCCGCTGCCCAGGTTGAAGGCTTCGCCGTTGCAGGTGTCGGGGTTCGCGCCGGCCAGCAGGAAGGCCCGCACGGCGTCGTCCACGTAGTTGTAGTCGCGCTTCTGGCTGCCGTCGCCGTAGAGCTTGATGGTCTGGCCGTCCATGGCCAGGCGGATGAACCAGTTCAGGATGCCGTACTTGGCGTGGCGCATCTGGTGGCGCGGGCCGTAGCAGTTGTTCACGCGCAGGCTGCAGAAGGGCATCTGGTAGGCGCGGTTGTAGACGAATCCGTATCCCTCGGCCGCGACCTTGTTCACGCCGTAGATGTCGGTGGGCTGCATGCGGTGCGACTCGTCGACCGGCACGTGCTCGAGCACGCCGTACTGTCCGCGCGTGCCGGCGTAGATCACGTAGCACTCGGGATTGTGCCGGCGCACGGCCTCGTACACCACCATGTTGCCGCGGCAGTTGACGTCGATGTCCCAGAAGGGATCGGTCATCGAATCGACGTGGCTGGTCTGCATGCCGATGTGGAACAGGAGGTCCTGTCCCTTCACCAGGTGATCCATGGCGTCGGCATCGCGGATGTCGCAGACGTTCACGCGCACGCGGTCGCGCACCGGCGCCAGATTGTGGTCGTTGGCGCCGAACATGTGGAAGTGGTTGTCGACCACGGTGACGTCGCAGCCGAGTTCGACGAGCTCGATGGCCAGGCTGCTGCCGAGGCAGCCGAGCCCTCCGGTGACGAGGGCACGCTTGCCGGCGTAGGCGTCGCGGAGGTCGGTCATGGTGCTGGATCCAGGGTTCGGGGGCGAGACGAAGCGAGGGCACGGCGGCCCGGAGGCGGCGCGGTCCGGGGAGTCTAGCGGTCGGGCGACCATGTGGCCACCGGCGCCCTCGTCGCCGCGGCCGAGCCGTGGTAGGGTGCCGCCGACCCGCAGCCGTGGAGCCACCATGAGGATCCTCGAGACCGCCGACCGCCTGTTGATCTCCCTGTCCCGCGGGGAAGACGTCCCGGCGTCGATCACGCGCGCCCTCGTCGAGCGCGAGGTCGGCCACGCGTGGATCCAGGCCATCGGTGCGATCGAGCAGGTGACGATCGGCGCCTACGACCTCGAGCGCCGCGAGTACCTGCGCGAGGAACTCGAGGGAGGCTGGGAGGTGCTGTCGATCAACGGCAACTTCGGCTGGGCCGACGGCGAGCCCGTCCTGCACGCCCACGCCATGCTCAGCGACCTGCAGAACCACGTGCGCGGGGGACACCTGTTCGCGGCGAAGGTCCACGTCACCCTCGAGGTCGTGGCCTTCACCGGCACCGCCCGCCTCGAGCGCGGCTACGAGGACGCGGTCGGCCTGAAGACCTGGGAACTCCCCCACGAGGCCTGATGTTCACGCCCGACCAGATCGAAGAACTGCTCGCCACCCTGCACGCCCCGGTCACCGACTTCGACTGCGGCACCCTGTGCGCGCCCGACAACGACGGCGTGCCGATCTGCTGCGACCGCGACCGCGTGGTGCCGGTGCTGTTCCGGAGCGAGTACTCCCTGCTGCGCGAACGCAGCGACCTGTGGCGGCCCTTCCGCGCGCGCACCGAACAGCAGAAGACCCTGCGCGAGGACATGCGCGCCTGCGACCGTCTGTGCGAGTGCAAGGGCGTGGCCCACTGCGAGCGCGACAACCGCTCGCTGGCCTGCCGCACCTTCCCCTTCGAACCCTACCTCGACCACGACGGACAGCTCGCCGGCCTGGTGTGGAACTACGATTTCGAGGGGATCTGTCCACTGGTCGCCGCGAAGTACGCCATCCGCGCCGACTACATCGACCAGTGCCTGCGCATGTGGGACCAGGCCTTCGCCTGGAGCGAGGACGAGTGGGAGTTCCACTTCGGCCACTCCGAATCGCTACGACGAAGCTTCGGGCAGAAGCGGCGGCCGATTCCGGTGTTCACACGCGACGGGATCGTAGAGATGCCCACCCGGCGCGAGACCGGCTAGTCCGTGCCGAACCGGGCCTTCCTCGCGCCCCAGGTGGCCGTGGCGGCCACGACGACGAAGCGGCGGGACCTCCGCCCCGCCGCTCCCAGGAGTGCATCGATGTCGAACGCGGTCTACTCGGCGCCGAAGAGGGCCTTCATGAGCGTCCACGTCGACTCGTCGGTTTCGACGATGCCGTCGCAATCGCTGTCGGCCGCGTCGTACGCGCCGTCACCGTCGTTGTCGAGGCCCTGACCGTCGCCGTCCCAGTCCTCGCCACCGTTGGCCGGGTCGAGGCGGCAGGTGTTCACCACGCTGCTACGGCCCTCGACGTAGAAGTACGGCAGGACGTTCTCGCCCTCGCTCGTCCCGATGACGCCGGTGTGGCACGGTCCACAGACGTTGTCCCCGTGCACGGTGGCCAGACCCTCGACCTCGTGACAGCCGTTGCACGAGTACTCGGCGTAGTTCGCGCTCTCGTTCGTGCGGAGCGGATCGGAAACACTGGCCGCGTGACAGTCCTGGCAGTCGTTGATGTTGTCGATGTGCAGCGAATGCAGCGACGGCGATCCGTCGGTGAACCCATCGTGACACGTCAGGCATTCGTCGACCGCCCCCCAACCGAGGGCTGAGTCGGCGCCGATGCCGACGAACGACATCGCAACGAAGAGAACGAAGAGGTTTCGGGCGCATTGCTTCACGATGGATCACCCCATGAGCAGGAGGAAGTGTCGATCCACGCTCCCGGGGACCGGGCGTACGTATCTCGGAGTGGTTCCGAAGCTATCACATCCACGCGCACACTCCCGTAACGATGTCTGTGAAAGTGTGATCTCGTCCCCGATAGTGGAGTTCCGCACGTTATCCTGGCGCACCCCGTTCTCGTACCCGACCCATTCCCTGCCCGGTCGCACGGAGGTGACCCACCGTGTCGGACTCCGACATCGAACTCACCGGCTCGCAGAAGTCCACGATCGACAGCCTGCTCAAGGGCGAATCGCCCATCACTCCGCCGGATTGGCTGAAGGCCCGCAGCGTGGTCGACCACGCCAGCGAGGTGCGCCGCGCCGAATCCGACCCCGACACCTTCTGGGCGGAGAAGGCCGACGCGCTCCACTGGGAGACCAGGTGGAACGAAGTGCTGCGCTTCGACCCTCCGCACCACCAGTGGTTCGTGGGCGGACGTCTGAACGCCACCGTGAGCTGCATCGACCGCCACGTGTACTCCGACCGGCGCAACAAGGCGGCGCTGATCTGGGTGAGCGAGGACGGCGACGAGCGCACCTACACGTACAACCGTCTGTACCGCGAGGTGAACCGCTTCGCGAACGCCCTGCGCGGCCTCGGGGTGGGACGCGGCGACCGCGTGATCCTCTACATGCCCCTGGTCCCGGAAGGGATCATCACCATGTTGGCGTGCGCACGCATCGGCGCGATCCACTCGGTGGTCTACGCGGGCATGGGCACGCAGGCGCTCAAGGCGCGGATCCAGGACGCCGGCGCCAAGGTCGTGGTGTGCAGCGACGCGACGTTCCGGCGGGGCAAGGCGATTTCCCTGAAGCCGGCCGTCGACGAGGCCGTCCGCGACCTCACCGAGGTCGAACACGTGATCGTGCACCGGCGCGGCAGCAAACCCGGCGACGAAGAGGTGGAGTTCGAGAGCGAGCGCGAACACGACTGGTACGACGTCCAGGGACCGCACGCGATCCACTGCCCGCCCGAGATCGTCGACAGCGAGCACCCGCTGTTCATCCTCTACACGAGCGGCACCACCGGGAAGCCGAAGGGCGTCGTGCACGCCACCGGCGGCTATCTCACCGGCGTGAACTACCTGAGCCGCGCCTACTACCAGATCGAGGACCGCGACATCTACTGGAGCACCAGCGACATCGGCTGGATCGTGGGCCACAGCTTCATCGTGTACGGTCCGCTGTCGGTCGGGGCCACGGTGCTCGTGCGCGAGGGCGTGCCCGACTACCCGAACCCCGACGTCACCTGGGAGTTGTGCGAACGCTTCGGCGTGAACCTCATGTTCACCGCTCCCACCGCGCTGCGCATGTGGATGAGTCACGGGTCCGAGGCGGTCGACAAGTACGACCTCACGCGCCTGCGACTGGTCGCGTGCGCCGGCGAGCCGCTGAATCCCGAGGCGCATCGCTGGGCGCAGGAACACCTCGTGGGCCAGAGCGACGGCATGGTCGTCGACAACTGGTGGCAGACCGAGATCGCCGCCCCCGTGCTCGGCACCCTGCCGAGCTTCGAGGCCCGCCTGGGCAAGGTCGGCAAGCCCATGCCCGGCGTGGCCGCAGACGTGGTCGACCGCGAGGGCAACCCCACGCCCGCCAACGAGGGCGGCCGCCTCGTGATCCGGCGCCCGCTTCCCTACATGCTGCGAACGGTCTGGAACGACGACGATCGCTACCGGGAGTACTGGAACCAGATCACCGTGGACGGACAGCCGGTGTACACCGCCGGCGACGTCGCCGTGCACGACGAGGACGGCTGGTTCGCGGTGCTCGGCCGGATGGACGACGTGATGAACGTCGCCGGCCACCGCATCGGCACGGCCGACGTCGAAGGCTCCCTGCTGCGCCATCCGTCCGTGGCCGAGAGCGCCGTCGTGGGCCTTCCCGACGAGGTGAAGGGCGAACGGATCAAGGCCTTCGTCGTGCTCGAGGCCGATGCCTCCTCGGGTGCCGGTCTGCTGGGATCGCTGCGCGACCACGTCCGCGAGGACCTCGGACCGATCGCCACGCCGAGCGAGATCGAGATCCGCGACTCGTTGCCGAAGACGCGGTCGGGCAAGATCGTGCGGCGTCTGCTGCGGGCCGAGTCGCTGGGCGAGGATCCGGGGGACCTGAGCACGCTCGCGGACTGATCCGACCTCGCGGACCGCTCAGGACGGGGTAGCACGATTTCGATGTTGCCCCGTCCGCGTGCGCCCGCTCACCCTCGTTCCCGGCTCCCGAAACGCCTTCCGGGAAAGGCCGGTCCACGATGGGTCGTACCCTCGTCCTGATCGCCGTCGTCGCGCTGTCCTGCGCTTCCGCCACGGCCAACGCCACCACCTACGAGCTCGATCCCCTGTTCACGCTCGGCCTCGACGACGAGGTCCTGCTGGGACGTCCGGTGGACGTGGCCCTGCACCCCGACGGATCGCTGCTGGTGCTCGACCAGCAGTTGTCCCACCTCCTGGTCGTCGACACCGACGGCACCGTTCTGCGCGAGATCGGGCGCGAAGGTCAGGGCCCGGGAGAACTGACCATGCCCTTCGACCTGCACCTCGAGCCCGACGGCACGATCGCCGTGGCGCAGACGCCGCCGGCGCGCCTGGAGCGCTTCGACGTGGACGGATCGGTCCTCGAGTCCACGCCGCTCGAGCTCGGGGCAGGGCTGCGGGTCCCCGTCTGCCTGCGCCGTCACGACGATGCGCTGGTCCTCGAGATGTCACTCGTCGAGCTCGAGGGACAGTCGGTCACGCAGGCGACGCAGCTCGGGATCCTCGATCCCACGACCGGTGACCTGCGGACGCTCACGCGGCACGCCACCGAGATCGACATGGTCAAGTCGGTGGTCCGCGAGGGCGAAACGTCGCCCTTCAACGAGGCGTGGACGGTCACGCCGACCGGAGCCGTCGTGTGGGCGAGCGATCGCATCGAGTACGACGTCCGGCGCCGCGATCCGGTGAGCGGAGAGGTCGTCACGCTCACACGTCCCGGCTACGAACCACGCCTGCGCTCGGACGCGCGGAAACAGGAGATGATCGAGGCCAACGAGTCCGCCATGGAACGGGCCGGCGCGGGCATGCGCATGCGCTTCGTGCCGACCGACGAGGCTCCCTACGTCGAGGGCATCCTCGCCCGGCCCGACGATTCGGTGTGGGTCCGACGCTCTCCCCGCAGCCTGCCGGACTTCGAGGAGGGCGACGCCGCCGAGAACATCGTGTTCGACCGCTTCGACGCGAGCGGCGCCTTCGTGGGCGAGGTCCGGATCGGCGCGCCGGCCTGGATGGCCGATGCTCGCGTGTTCCTGTTCGACGACCTGCTCGTGGCGATCCACGTGCCGACCGAGGGTGGCGACGAGGATCCGCTCCGGCCGGTGACGGTGGACGCGTTCAGGTTGCGGCAGACGTCGTAGTCACCTCCGTCCGCCCCAGCAGCTTCGCGTTGATCGCCACGATCACCGTGGAGATCGACATGAGCAGCGCGCCGACGGCCGGCGAGAGCATGATCCCCGCCCAGGCCAGCACCCCGGCGGCGAGCGGGATCGCCACGATGTTGTAGCCGCTCGCCCACCACAGGTTCTGCACCGTCTTGCGGTAGGTGGCGTGCGCGAGGTCCATGATCCTGGGCACGTCGCGGGGGTCGGAACGGACCAGGACCACGTCGGCCGACTCGATCGCGACGTCGGTCCCCGCGCCGATGGCCACACCCAGATCGGCGGTGGCCAGCGCGGGGGCGTCGTTCACGCCGTCGCCGACCATGGCGACGCGCAGACCGCGGTCGCGGACCTCCTCGATCTTCTCGGCCTTCTCGTCGGGCAGGACCTCGGCGAAGACGTCGTCGAGCCCGAGCTCCTTCGCCACGGACTTCGCCACCGCTTCGCTGTCGCCGGTGATCATCATGACCTCGAGGCCCAGTTCGCGCAGACGGTCGATCGCCGCTCGCGACTCCTCGCGCACCAGGTCGGCCAGGGCGATCGCGCCCACCGGCTCGTCGGCCGACAGCACGTGCACCACGGTGTGGCCCTGCTCCCGCGCGTCGCGCAGGGCGTCGTCGTCGACCTCGATCCCGTTCTCCTCGAGATAGCCGGGGCTCACGACCTTCACGGTTTCGCCGTCGACGTCGGCCTGGGCTCCCTTGCCCGGAATGGCCTCGAAGGAACTCGCCTCGTGGAGCTCGAGCTCACGCTCCTGCGCGGCCTCGACGATGCCCTCGCCGATCGGATGCTCGGAGTGCGACTCCAGGCTCGCGGCCAACGTCAGCACCCGTTCCTCGGAGGCGTCGCCGAAGGGAATCACCTGCTGCACGCCGAAACGGCCCTGGGTCAGGGTGCCGGTCTTGTCGAAGACCACGGCGTCGAGGTCGCGCGCCCGCTCGAAGGCCGAGCGGTTGCGCACCAGGAGTCCGTGCCTGGCCGACAGCGTGGTCGACACCGCCACCACCAGCGGGATGGCCAGCCCCAGCGCGTGCGGGCAGGTGATGACCATGACCGTGACCATGCGCGCCAGCGAGAACTGGAAGTCGCGTCCGACGGTCAGCCACGCCGCCAGCGTGATCGCCCCCGCTCCCAGTGCCACGAAGGTCAACCACATGGCCGCGCGATCGGCGAGATCCTGTGACCGCGAGCGCGACTGCTGCGCCTCGCGCACCATGTCGACGACCTGCGAGAGGTAGGTGTCCTCACCCGTCTTCTCGACCGCGACCGTGATCGTCGACTCGCCGTTCACCGAGCCCCCGATCACCGTGTCCTCCTCGCCCTTCTCCACGGGCTCGCTCTCGCCGGTGAGCATCGACTCGTCGATGCGTGTCCGGCCCTCGACCACGGTGCCGTCGATCGGGATCTTCCCGCCCGGCTTCACCCTCACGTGGTCGCCGGCCTCGAGTTCGGTGATCTCGACTTCTTCGGTCTCGCCGCCCGGCTTCACCCGCAGCGCCGTCGAGGGCATGAGTTCGATCAACTCCTCCAGAGCACCGGACGCGCTCTGGACCGATCGCATCTCGATCCAGTGGCCCAGGAGCATGACCACGATCAGCGTCGCCAGCTCCCAGAAGAACACCTTGCCCTCGAGTCCGAAGACCACGGCCGACGAATAGACGTAGGCCACGGCGATCGCGAGGGCGATCAGCGTCATCATGCCCGGTTGCAGCTCGCGCAGCTCACCGGCCAGTCCGGTGAGGAAGGGCCAACCACCGTAGAGGAACACGACCGTCGACAGGGCGAAGACGACGTACGAATCGCCGGTGAAGTCCAGAGCACCCTCGATCCCGAGGAACGACTGGATCAACGGCGACAACAACAGGATCGGGATCGACAGGACCAGCGAGATCCAGAAGCGCCGGCGGAAGTCGGCGATCATCGCCGAGTGGTCGTGTCCACCGTGATCGGAGTGTTCCGACGAGCCCTGGTCGTGCTCGTTCGCGGCGTCGTCGTCGGTGTGGGCATGGGCCATGGGGCTTTCCCTCTCGAAGGCGCGCGGTGCGTGGCCCCGAGTGGACGTGGACTCCGCGCACCAGCCGTTCCAGGCTAGGCATCCCCGGAATCCGGGAGCACCCAGGAATGCCCCACCACGGGCTCCGTGGGCTCCCGAACCGGCGCAGCTGCGGGAACCATCGGTGGAATGGGGAACATCCCGCTGAATCCGACCACCGGCCGACGTCGAAACGGGTGGGTGTCGGCGACGGAACCGTCGCCCCGCACGCCCCCCCTCCCGGAGCAATCATGAACCACTTCGTGCGCGGTCTCTGCGCCGCCCTCGCCGTTGCCTTCGTCATCACCATCGCCGCCGGCCCGGCGCTCGCCCACGACCACAAGGGCTACGGCGAGAAGAAGCAGAAGAACATCGTCGAGACGGCCATCGCCGCCGACGGTTTCGAGACCCTGGTCGCCGCCGTCAAGGCCGCTGGCCTGGTCGAGGCCCTGTCGGGCGAAGGCCCGTTCACCGTGTTCGCCCCGACCGACGCCGCCTTCGCCGCACTTCCCGAGGGCACGCTCGAGACCCTGCTGAAGCCCGAGAACAAGGACCAGCTCGTCTCGATCCTCACCTATCACGTCGTTCCCGCGAAGGTGCCGGCCGAGGTCGCCGTCACGCTCGACGAGGGCGACACCCTGAACGGCCAGAAGGTCAGCCTGGAGTTCGACGGTGAGACGCTGACCGTCGACGGCGCAAAGGTCGTCAAGAGCGACATCATGACGAGCAACGGTGTGATCCACGTGATCGACAAGGTCATCCTGCCGGGTTCCGGGCAGAGCAGCCGCTGAACGAACACCACGAAACCACGCCCGGTCGCGCCCCGTCTCCTCGTGAGGCGGGGCGTTTTCGTTTCCGGCCCGTCCGTCGTTCAGGAGTCACGCGGCGAATGCCTCCCATGCTTCGACACGAGCCTCGAAGGCGAGGGAGAGCCCGATGGATCCACGGATTCGCGAGAAGTTCCGCCGTATCGACGTGCCGCTGCGTCTGGCCGAGTCCCCGCGGGAATTCTCCCGCGTCCTCACCGATCGGACAGCCGACAGTGCGTTCATGATCGACATCCGTTCCCGTCGTGGCCGCAGCCGGCCGATCGAGTACGTCCTGATGCACTGCGGCCGCAATGCCGACGTCGGTGTCCTCGATGTCGACCGCCGTCATCGCCAGATCCTGCTCGACGTCCGCGAGGGCGCGTCGCGGCTGAAGACCTGGAGTTACGAGCGACGCCGGAAGCGAATGGTGCTCGTCGAGCACGAGATCGCGATCGAGGCGGCCCGACGCCGCATGCTCGTCGGCATGGACGAGTCGCACCTCTTCGTGTGTCCCCTGCGCGAACGCGCGTCGTCGGTCGCCGAGGCCCACCGCAAACTGGCTCCGGGTGCGGTCCACCGCGCGCGACGCTCGCTGAAGGTGAAGCGCCAGGGCGAGTGGTTCTTCGTTCCCGTCTCCGGCGCCGAGCACCGCGCTCGGATCGACGAAGCCTTCGGCAACGGTCACGTCCACACGCGCTACGGCCTCACCGCCGGCGGCCGCCCACACGTGGTCGAGGAGGCGATCCGGGACGAAGAACAGACCTTCGTCCGCGGAAAGGTCCGCCATCCCGACCACCGGGTGCTGCGCCTGAAGGACTGGCATCGGGTGCTGGCCAACACCGAAGAGGTGAGTCTCCGCCCCACCGGCATGACCTGGATCGACTGAGTCCGACACGGCCGGTCCGGAGGCCTCGATCCGGGAGCCCGTGGTCTTTCGGGCCGGTCGTGTTAATCTCCCGGGCGAGTGGACACTCTCATGGAGAGTGTCGAGTCCCGACGGTCGATCGGCCGTTGCCCCCGAGCGGACGGAAGTCCAATGCCGCGAAAGTCCTCCGAAACCACGATCCGGACGTGTCCAGGTTCACCCTGGTTCCGACCAGGAACGCGAATACGTCCCGCGATCCCGGAGGATCTCCATGCCCGCTTCCCGCGACCGTGCGCGTCGCATCGCGGCGCTGCTGCGTACCGCGACCGACGACGACCTCGTCCGTGAACTCTTCGCCGACGTCGACACCATCGTACGTTCGGTGCTCGGCCCGCAGGTCGATCCGCACCTTCGTCGGACCGCCGTCCACGACGCCCTGCTGAACGTCGTGCGAGCCCGTCACCGCTTCCGCGGCGACGGGGCCGCATCCACCTGGCTGTACACGATCACCCGGCGCGAAGCGCTGCGGTCGGTCCGTCGCGATCGACGCCCGCAAGAGGTCCAGCTCGCACACGAGGACTTCGAGATCGCGAGCCGCCGACTGGTCGAAGGGCCGACGGGGGCCACGGCCCTGCTGGCCCACGAGGCCCTCGAGTGCGCGGTGCCCAACGAGACCTGGCGCCGGATCTGGCTGCTGTACAACGAGCCGGGCGCCCGGCGCGACCACGACGAGGTCGCACGGCTCTGCGACCGCTCGCCCGGGACGGTGGCCGTGACCCTCAGCCGCGTGCGGGCGCGGATCGGAACGGCCGCCTGATCAAAGGCCCGATCGCTCGTCGGGACCCGGAACCGGCAGTCCTTCCCGTTCCATGAGCTTCAGCGCATTGGTGGTCGGGCACGGACCCTCGCGTAGCAGGAAGTCGAACTCCATGTGCTGCTCGTGCACTTCCTCGCGGAAGTGGAGGTTGCGCACGTCGTCGATGGTGTCGGCCAGGGCGGCCAGCTCGAGATCGTGCGTCGACAACAGGACGACGCCCCTCGATCCGGCCACGTGTTCGATGAAGGCGCGGCTCCCCGACCAGCGCTCGCGGTTGTTCGTGCCGCGGTAGATCTCGTCGATCAGGCTCAACTGCGGATGTGCGTCCCGGTCCTCGAGGCCGCGCAGCAGGGCGGCCAGACGCCGCACCTCGGCGTAGAAGTACGAGATCCCGTCGTTCACCGAATCGCTCACCTGGATGCAGGTGAACGGTCGCAGCGGTCGTAGTCGCAGTGAATCGGCGGGCACCGCGCCCCCCGCGTTCGCCAGGACCACGTTCAGGCCGACCGTCCGCAGGAAGGTGCTCTTGCCCGACATGTTCGAGCCGGTCAACAACAACACCCGCCCGAAGCGATCCACGGTGAGGTCGTTGCGCACCACCTGCTGCGGGTGCAGCAACGGGTGCCCCATGGCCGATGCTTCGAACACCGACTCCTCGTCCTCGAAGGTCGGGAAGCAGTGGCGCGGGTTCAGGTCGGCGAAGTTCGCCAGCGCGCACAGGGCCTCGAGATCGTGCAGGGCGTCGAGCCAGTGCGGCAGGTGCTCGCGGAGTTCGTCGCGCACCGCCTCCAGACGCAGCGCGAACCAAAGGTCCCAGGGCACGACGACGTTCACCAGGAACCACAGCAGCTGATTGGTACGCAGGGCCGCGCCCCACACCACGTGCTGCGTCCGGCGCAGCATCGCGGCGGGGCGGTGCGCCTCGGTGCGGCGCAACGGAGCCACCACGGGCTCGACCGCGGCGGGCACGGCGCGGTCCTCGAGCCAGCCCAGCACGTGCCGCAGGGGCGTGACGATCTCCTGCAGCTTCAACGCGTCGTCGAACAGCGGCGCGAGTTCGCGCAGGCTGAACACGTAGCCCATGAAGTACAGCGGCACGCTCAGTCCCCACCACGGCGGCCAGCCCGCGAACACGGCACCCAGGATCAACGTGACGTTGCCGGCCGCGAGCAGACCCAGCAGTCCGACCCGCCAGCGCAGCGACCGGGTCGGACGCCGATCGCCGATCCACGCCACGAGCCGGTCGGTGTCCCACGATCGGGCGCGCGCGGCGAGTCCGAGCCGCGCCACCAGCGCGAACGAGTTCCGCAGGTGCCGTCGCGGCACGAGCGCGGCCACGCGTTGCTGCCGCCGCTCGACCGTCGTCACGTCGGGCTGGTGGGCGAGCAACCATTCGCGCAGCCGGCGGTGGCCTCCGGTCGACACCGTCGTGTCGACCAGGTGCAGGAACGACCGCTCCCCGACCAGGTCGAGATCGTGGGCGAAGGGGTGGGACCCGTCGATCTCGTCGTGGTGCTCCCACGCCAGGGCATCCCATTCGTGGTCGAGCCGCGCTCGCTGGCGGCGTTGCAGGGCCGCCCACTCGGCCCACCGGGTGCGGGCCCGCTCCAGGCGCGCGTGGACGAACACCAGGCCCTGGAATCCCACGAAACCCACCGCACCCAGGCTCCACGCCACGGCGTCGCCGACGCGGAAACCGGCCACGACGACCGCCGCCACCGTGATCAGGAACACCGCCATGCGTGCGTTGCCGAGACGCGCACTGCGCCTGGCCAGCCGGGCGCGGTGGCTCTCGATCCGCGCGAGTCGTCGATCCAGGCGGGCGACCGCCTCCGAGTGCGCGTCCATGGAACCGATCACGGGGAGGGGGCGTCGGTCACCCACCACTGGTCGACGGCGGCAAAGGGGGTGAGCCACGTGGGCGCGATCCCGCGCAGGCGATCACGACGCGCCACCAGCGTGGCCGGGTAGTACAGAGGCGTGACGACCTGACGCTCGACCAGCATCTGCTGCATGGCGCGCGCGGCGTCCAGTGCCTCGGCCCGATCGGTGGCATTGACGGCGGTGTCGGCCCAGCCGTCGAAGCGCTCGTCGGAGAAGCCACCGAAGTTGAAGCGTCCGTCGCTGCGGAAGAAGGGGCGGACATCGGCGTCGACCGGACCGCTGAGCTGCGCGAACAGCATCTGGAAGTCGTCACCGCGCACGGCCTGCACCAGCGAGGCGAGTTCGATCGGCCGCAGCACGATCTCGATGCCCACCTCCTCGAGCTGCGCCCGGATCGACGAGGCCACGGCCTCGCGGATCGGATCGCCCGTCACGCTCAGCATGCGGATCCGCAGGGTTTCGCCGTCACGCTCGCGCACGCCGTCGCCCACGAACCCCGCCTCGTCGAGCAGGGCGCGGGCCGCGTCGAGATCGCGCGCGGTGGGATCGAGCGACGTGTCGTGGGCCCAGCTCACCGGCGGCAGGAACGTCCCGGCCGGTCGCGCGTGGCCGAAGAGCACTCCGCGCACCAGTGCATCGCGGTCGAGCGCGAGGTCGATGGCGCGGCGCACCCGCACGTCGCCCACGATCGGATCGTCGAGGTCGTACTGGAGGAAGGCGACGCTGCGCCCGAACACCCGTTCGATCACGACGTCGGGTTCGTCCTGCAGGGTCGCCGCCTGGTTCACGGGCAGCGCGGCCACCAGGTCGGCCTCGCCCGTGCGCAACTGCAACGCGCGGACGGCGGCGTCGGGCACGACGACGACCTCGATCCGGTCGAGGCGCCCGGCTGGGCCCGGATGGTGCGGATTGCGTTCGAGCACCAGGCGGTCGTCCTGCTCCCAGCTCGCCAGTCGATAGGTTCCGAGCGTGACCGGGGCCCGCCCCACGCTCCAGCCGGACGGCTCGTCGCGATCGAATCCCTCGATCACGTGCGCCGGCAGCACGATGTGGGCGAGCAACGCGATCGGATCGCCGGGCGCCGACGCGAAGTCGATCCGCACCGTCTCGTCGTCGACCGCCACCACCCCTTCGATCGGATCCAGCCGCGCCCGCTGCGGATACGCCACGTCGGGATCGCGGTAGAGGTCGAAGCTCGCCACCACGTCGTCGGCGGTGAAGGCCTCGCCGTCGGACCAGCGCAGCGTGGTGTCGAGGGTCAGCGTGACCTGCATTCCGTCGTCGGCGACCGTCCAACCCGTGGCCAGACCCGGCTGCCAGTCGCCGGTGTCCGGATCGAGCCGCACCAGCCCCGGCTGCAGCATGGCGAACACCCGCGCCGCCTGGGCCGTGGTCATGCGCACGGGATTGAAGGTCCGCGGATCGGCGTCGAGCGCGACGACGGCCGTCCCCCCGGTCCTGGGTTCGACCGTGGTCGCGGTCTCCTGGCGATCCCCGCAGCCGACGAGCAGAAGGACGACCCACACGCCCAGCAACATGGATTTCATGGCCGAAGACTCCGGTGGAGGACTCGGGACTCAGCGCGACTCGCTCGGTCCCGGCGCGTTGCCCGGCGGCGGTTCGGGCGCCAGGCGATCCCAGTAGGCCTGCTCCTCGCGATCCATCTCGCGCAACCGGCGACGGTTCCTGAATTTCGTGCGGACCAGCCCGACGAGGAAGAGCAAGGACATGCCGAAGAACAGCGTGCTGGCCCCGGCGATCGCCGCGATCCAACCGTAACGCCCCCGCAGGCTCGACGACAGCTCCGTCTCGAACTCCGCGATCCGGATCCCCAGCAACGATTCGAAGGCCTCGCGGAAGCTCTGCCGCCGCACGGTCTCCTCGACCAGGGTCACCCAGCCGCCGCGGTCGGCCAGGCGCTCGTCGATCTCGCCGAGGGCCTGCAGGCTGATCCGATAGGCGAGTTCGGCGCGTGCGCCTCCGGCCGGGAAACGCGTCACCAGTTCCGACAGTCGTGGCAGCGCGCCGGCCGAGGCGACCTGCACCAGGGCGAGCGTGTCGCCGAATCCCCACTCGGCGGCCTGGTGCTGCGCGACGCCCTCGACGAACCACGTCGGGGGGCGCAGACCCTGTAGCTTCTGACCGAGGTAGACGTGCGAGATCTCGTGGCGGAGCACCACGTCGAGCGGCTTCCGCCCGGCGGTGATCGCGCCCACGTTCAGCGCGATGGGACCGTCGGGCCAGTTCGCATAACCCACGCCCCACTCGGGCAGCAGCCCGCGTGCCCAGCGCGTGAAGCTGCGGTCGTGCATGAGGTACACGGCCACCGGTTCGGGCTGCAGGCGCAGTTCGTCGGCGATGGGACGCGCCGCCCGAACCCAGGACCGTGCGATGCGCTCGGCCGCTCCCTCCAGTCCCGGCTCGGCCAGGATCCGCGCCGGTGGATTCGCGACGTCGACCACCACCGGAAAGGGATCGGACCGGTCCCTGCCCTGCGCCGTCGCCGACGAAACGGCCGTCGCGAGCAGCAGGACTGCGACGAGGAATCTCACGGAGACGTTCCGATCGGTTCGGCGAGGGCCCCGCGCACGAACGACAGGATGTCGTCCCAGGCGGCACCGGTCGCGGCGAGCTGATCCTCGGTACGGGTCTCGGGATCGTCCCAGTAGAGGAATCCGTGGCCTCCGTGTTCGTACACGCGCAGTTCGTCTCCGTTCCGCCCGTGGCCGGCCAGGGCCTGTGCCATGACGCGCGCCTGGGGCTCGGGCACGATCGGATCGCGCGCCCCCTGCACGAGGAGGATGGGCGCCGGGCACAGGTCGTCGAGCACGTTCAGGGCGTGGCGCTCGGCGAAGGCCTCCGGCCGATCGCCGGGACCGTCGCCGTAGACCTGCAGGCTCAACGGGTCGCGCACGTCGAAGTCGTGGTCGAGCAGGTGCTGGTACCACGTGTAGATGTCCATCACGCCGTAGGCGGCCACGACCGCGCGCACCGGGCCGCACATCTCCGGCCGGGCGGCGGCCAGTACCGAGATCAGGGCGCCGTGGCTGGTGCCCATCAATACGAAGCGATCGGGACTGATGCCCGGGTGGTGGCGGAGTTCGCGCACGGCGTTCACAACGTCGTCGACCTCGCCGCGGGCGATCTCGATCTCTCCCTCGCTGTCGTCCTCGCCGCGGTAGCTGGGTGCGAAGACCACGAATCCCTGCTTGGCCAGCCAGCGGGCCTTGGCGCGGGTCCCCTTCGTCACCCCACCGACCCCACCGTGGTTGAACACGATGCAGGGCTCGACGTCCTGCTCGCCGAAGGGATGGACGAAGAGCCAGCCGGTGACCATCAGGTCGCCCGACGGATAGCGGACGTAGGCCTGCTCCACGTCGTCGACCATCGCGTGCTCGATGATCTCGAAGCGGGGCTCGGGCACCTCGATCGCCGCGTCCGCCGCCACGACCGTGCACAGCAACAGGGCCACGACACAAGGCAGTTGGCCAGCACACCACCGAGGGGCTAGGCTGCGCACATGGCTCACGATTCCCATCACTCCTCCGCGCTCGACTCCGCGGCCCGGAGCGCGATCGACGCGCTCGTGCCGCATCTCGATCCCGACACCCGGGTGGGCGTCCTCAGCGGCGCCGGCATCTCGGCCGCCAGCGGCATCCCGACCTTCCGGGGTGCCGACGGTCTCTGGAAGAACGCCCGGGCCGAGGATCTCGCCACCCCCGAGGGCTTCGCGGCCGACCCGGAACTGGTGTGGGAATGGTACGGCTGGAGGCGCGATCGGATCCGTGCCGCCGCGCCGAACGCCGCCCACGGTGCGCTGGTGGAGCTGGCGCGACGCGTGGCGTCGCTGGACGTGCTCACCCAGAACGTCGACGGCCTGCACGCCGACGCACTGGCCGCCGTCGACGACCCACCGCCGATGGAGATCGTGGAACTCCACGGCAGCATCTGGCGGTTGCGCTGCACCGGCTGCGGCCACGAGGCGGAGGACCGCCGCCCGGGCCCACCGCCGGGAGAGCTGCCGACCTGCGCGTGCGGAGGCCTGCTGCGACCGGCCGTGGTCTGGTTCGGCGAGTCCCTCGATCCCCGCGCCCTCGAGCGCGCGGCCGACGTGGCGACCCGCAGCGACGTCTTCCTGGTGGTCGGAACCAGCGCCCTGGTCTACCCGGCGGCGTCGTACGGCGCGGTCGCCCGCCAGCACGGGGCGCACGTCGTCGAGTTCAACCTCGAGGCCACGGGAACGGCCGCTCCCGGGACCGGGGCCGTGCACGCTCCGGCCGAGGTCGCCCTGCCCGCGCTCGTCGAACGCATCGACCGCGAACGGGGCGCCTCGTGACCCGCACCGCGGTTGCGCTCGTCCTGCTCCTCGCGGCCGCGACCGCGTCGGCGCAGGTCCTCGACGCCCGCACCATGGCCACCGGTGGCACCGACCTCGGCCGTCCGACGGCCGACGTGTTCCGTGTGAATCCCGCCTACCGCGCCGTCCCCTCGCGCGAGCCCGTCGGGGAGCGCTCGATCCCCCTGCCGATCGGACTGCTCGACGCCGACGTTCCGTCGTTCGATCCCGGCGACGACGACTTCGAACTGACGGCGGTCGCCGACTTCCTGTGGAACATTCCCTGGTCGCTGCAGATCGGGCGGCCCGAGCCGCTGTCGGGCGACATCGGTCTGGGCATCGCGCAGAACGCCGTGAGCATCGACCTGAACGACGCCCGCGACGCCGTTCCCGACGACGAGGTCCGCGGGGGCGACCACCGGACCCTGTTCGAGATCGGGCGCACCTACGACCTGGGCCGACGCTACGGCACCGTCCACGTCGCGCCGCTGCAGCTGTTCGTGATCGACCAGATCGAGGTCGACCTCGACGACTCGCTGGTCGACGTCCTGCGCGAGGGCACACCGATCGTCGGCGGACGGCGCTACGGCCTCGATGCGCGCGGCGTGGCCCAGACGGGCTTCTCGGCGGCCATCGCCTACGCCCGTGAGATCGGCCTTCCGGGATTCGAGGCGTCGACCGACGGCGACGACTGGCTCGACGCCCACTGGGACCGCGAGCGCGATCGGCCCCGCCTGTGGGTGGGCGTCGGCGTGCGCCGGATCTTCGGACTGGCCCACGTGGATCTCGACACCCGGTCGACCCTGATCGGCGAGGACCCGATCCTCGGCGAGGACGGATCCTTCGAGGTCGCGCTCGACTCCGAGCTTCGGCACTCGACCCCGCGCGGTCTCACCGGATGGGGACACGCCTGGGCGCTGGACCTCGGCGCGGTGCTGCGCTGGCGCGACTTCGAGTTCGGCGCGGGCATGGCCGATCTCTTCGCCGATCCCACGTGGAACCGTACCCGCATCGATCGCTACGCCTACGACACCGACACCGACGAACTGATCGACACCACCGTCGCCCGCAGCGCCGAGGTCGAGACCCCGATCCCGGTGAGCTGGCGGCTGGACGCGATCCACCGCGACGGCCGCTTCCGCACGCTGGGTGCCTCGATCGCCCACGGGCCGGGCGGGACCTCGGTGCACGTGGGCGGCGAACAGTGGATCCGCTCGGCCCTTGCCGTCCGCGCGGGCACCGAACTCGATCCGCGGGGAATGCTGCAGTTCGGCGCGGGCGTGGGCGTGCGCCTGGCGTCGGTGGGCTTCGATCTGGGTGCCGGCACGCATGCGCGCAATCTGCGCGGCGAGCGCGTGCTCGAGATCGGGCTGTCGCTCGTGCTGGGGGCCCGACCCCGGGAAGGACTCTGATCCATGCCGATGCTCCGTCGCTCGCTCCTCGCCGTGGTGGCCGTGACCGGTCTCGCCTGCAGCGGCGGAGACGTGACCCTCGACGTCGACCTGCTGAGCTTCCTCACCGATTCGGGCGCGCGGCCGGATCCCACCGCCGATTACGCGGTGCAGGCCCCGCCCACCGACCTCCTGCTGCGCGGCGTCGAACTCGTCGCTCCCACCGAGGCGCGCCTGCTCGAGGTGATCGACGACCTCACCGTGGTCCGCGAGGGAACACTGTTCTACGAGATCGAAGCGGTGAACCGGAAGGGCAGCGCCGACGCGACCATCGCCATTCGTCTGGCCAGCAGCCGCGACGGACTCGACGACGCGGCCAGCATCGTCGACGGGATCGACCTGGCGCTGTTGCCCGGCGAGACCACCACCGCCGACGGCGGCGTCGCGCTCGACGACGAGCAGGTGGCCCTGTTCGCGAACGATCGGGTGTGGATCGCGATCGACTCGGACCTACGCGTCGGTGCGGCGACCGCTCCCGACGACTCGCTCGCCGGCCGGCTCCACGTCCGCGGGCTCGACGTCCGCGTGGTCGCCGGCAAGGACTTCTTCTGATCCGTCGGGCGAAGGAGCGCCACGTCCGGCGCCGTCGTCCAGGGCACCGTCGACCTCGGCGAGTTGGGCGGCGGCCACGGTGTCGTCGACACCCTCGGGGCGTTCGCCGTTCCCCCCTCGGGGCTGCGGCCCGACGCGTCCTGCGAGCACCAGGTAGAAGGCCATGCCCAGGTCGTCCACGGCACGGACCTCGATGCAGCCACCGTGATAGGTCAGCACGTAGTTCGCGATCGGCAGCGACAGTCCGCTGCCCCGCTGGTGGTTGTCGATGTCGTGGGTGAGTTCGAAGCGTTCGAAGATCTGATCCACCCGCTCGGTCGGGATCACCGGCCCGGTGTTGAAGATCCGCAGTGCTCTCCACCGCATGGCCGTGTCGGGGGGCTCGACCCCGCGCGCCGCCATGGTGCGCTGGAGATCGCCGTCGGGATCCTCGAGCACCCGCTCGACGAGTTCGATCACCACGCGGCCTTCGTCGTGATTGTGGCGCACTGCGTTGTGCAGGACCTTCTCGAGGGCCACCTGCATGAGGGTCCAGTCGCCGTGGACCAGGAATTCGCGCTGGGCGTCGGCACGGTTCTCCACGATCACGCCCTGTTGGTGGCAATAGGATTCCAGCTCGCCGAGCTTGCTGCGTAGTACGCCGGTGAGCGAGAACATCTCGAAGCCCGACTGCGACCGGCTCGCCTGCAACGAGGCCATGAGGATGGCGTCGTTCATGAAGCCGGCGAGTCGCCGCGCGCTGTCGTGGACGATCTCGATGAACTCGGTCTCCATCTCGCTGCGCTGGTCGCGGAACTCCTCGCGCAGGAACTCGACGCCACCCAGGATCGAGGTCAACGGTGTGCGGACCTCGTGCGAGACCAGGGCCAGGAAGCTGTCCTTCATGGCCTCGACGTCCTCGACCTCGCGCAGGGCCACGGCCAGGCGCTCGCTCTGGCTGCGGAGTGCGACGTGCGTGGTGTGGAGGTCGCTGATCATGGTGTTGAAGGACCGGGCCAGATCGGCGATCTCGGCCGGGCCGTTCACCGGCAGTCGCTGCGAGAGATCTCCGGCCGCGACGGTGCGCATGGTCGTCGACAGGCGCGAGAGCGGGACCGTCACGTCGCGCGACAGACGATGGACGATGGCGAAGACCACGAGCACGAGCGCGGCGATGGACGCCGCCACCGCGTTCCGCGCGGCGACGTAGGGAGCCAGCGCGGCCTCGCGCGGCAGACGGTGCGTGATCGACAGTCCGACATCCGGTGCGGCGTGCCGGGCTGCGAACCACCGGTCGTCGTCGGTGTCGGCGGCCGCAGTCGGATCGGAGGGTCCGAACGCGCCGTTGCCGCGCGTGGACAGGCCGCGGCCGCCGGCGTCGACCAGCCACGTCTCCGCGCGCCGGTTCGTCGACAGCAGGCCGAGCGCGCGCGCCCAGGTTCCCGGTCGTAGCCGCGCGCCGACCACGACGTGGCCGTCCCGTGACCCGCGCACCAACCATACGTGACGCTCGTCCCCGCGCACCTCGACGCTGACGACGGGCTCCGACGCCGGGGAGTGGCCGTGGTCGGGGCCACCCACTCCCCGCACGACGGCCAGGAAGCGTCCGCCATCGGCACGGCGCTCGGCCGTGAACCGCGCACCTTCGCGGTGGACGACCCAGGGACGGTGGGAATCCTGTCCGGTCTCCAGACGTGCGACGTCGGCGATCTCCGGCCAGCGGCGGAGCAACGAGGTGGCGCGCTCGTCCCAGATCCGGTCGCGGAGCGCGGGGGCGGGGAGATGGGCCACGGCGTCGGCCGCGGCCTCGAGGCCGGTGGCGACCACCTCGAGGCGCGTCGTCAGTGGGCGCGCCCGCGCTTCCAGACGCAGATCGAGACGCTCCTGGAACCACGACTCGTAGGCGGGTGCGACCAGCAGCCGTTCGACGAGCCACAGACCACTCGCCACGAACAGCACCAGCGGCAGCGCCACGAGAGCCACGCGTCGTTCGAGTGTGAGCCTTCCGCCCCACGCCATGCGGTGAATCCCCGAGAATGGGTCCGGGCCGGACCAGGGAGCCGTGCCGATCGAGATCGGACGATCAGGTGCGTCGGAACGGGGATCGGCCGCTCCGACCGGATCCTTGACCGCGGTTCGCGTACCCCGGTCCCGACACGGTCAGCGGTCGCTGGTGACCGTTCCGGGAACGGGCTCCCAGCGGTCGAGGACGGCGCGGAGTTCCTCGTGGTGGAGGGGACCGTCGACGGTGGTGTCGGCCCCGGCGGCCAGACTGCGATCGGCCGACAGGGAGTCGTGGCGGCGGCAGACCGCGACCACGGGCGTGTGCCGATCGCGTCCGTCCGCCCGCCGGATCGCCTCGATCACCCGACTGCGTCCCGTGCGCTCGGACCCATCGCTGACCAGGGCCAGGTCGAAGGGCCCTTCGCCGTCGATCACCGCGGACACGTCGGACGCGTCGGCCGAGACCGCGTGGCAACCGAGCCGCTGCAGGGCCAGCCCGGTCAGGCGCCGCGACAGCGGTTCCTCGTCGACGACCAGCACCCGCGCCGACGAGGAGCGGGTCCCGGCGGACCCGGAGCGGACGACGTCGGGATCCTTCGCGCCCACACGCGCCAACAGCTCCGCGCGCAAGCGGTCGCGATGCACGGGTTTGGACACGGTCGGAAGACGCGACGAACGGGAACGTCGGCCGAAGGGAACCAGCAGACGCATGCGCTCGACGAGATCGTCGGACATCGGTTCGAGCCAGGCATCTGGGTCGAAGTCCTCGAGTGTCTGGTCGACGAGGACGCAGTCGTAGCTCCACCCGTCGTCGACGGCGGCCTCGATCATGGTCCGTGCCTCGTCCGCCGTCGACGCCAGGTCGACCAGGGCCGACATGTCGCGCAGTTGGCGCTCGAGCACGATCGCGACCGTGAGGCGGTCCTCCACCACGAGCACCCTCGCTCCCGGTCGCGGATCCTCGGCGGGCGTGTGGGCGCCGTCACCGGCGCCGGACACGAAGGGCAGCGTGCACCAGAACGAACGGCGACCGTCGGAGTCGATCTCGGTACCGACGGCACCGCCGAGCATCTGCACCAATCGATGGGCCAGGGCCAACCCGACCGCGCCGGGCGACGACTCGCTCTCGAGTGCCTCGTCCCCGCGGAGGTAGGGCCCGAACCGGAGTTCGAGTTCGCGGGCCGTCGCCGTCCACTGGCTGGCGTGGACCTCGAAGCGGACCTCGCACCGGTGATCACTGGTCATGACGTTGCGCACGCCGAGGAGGATCTCGCCGCCGTCGGTCGAGCGGACGGCCTGGGCCATCAACTGGACGAGGATCTGTCGGGTACGGTTCTCGTCGCCGCTCAGAGGATCTGCGAGCGTTCCGTCGACGTGGACGGCGATCTCGTCGTCGCGGGCGTGGGCGGCCTGCGACACCAGATCCGCCACGCCTTCGGCGAGATCCCCCACCGAGAACGACCGAGTCTCCACGGGCAGGTTCCCCGCCTCGACGCGCTCGAAGTCGAGCAGGTCCTCCACGCACTGTGCCGCTCGCGCCATCGCTCCGCGCGCCTCGGTCAGACGCGGGGTCGTCGCAACGTCGACGGCGGTCTCGAGGTCGTCGAGGATCTCGCCGACCCGCCGCAGCGGGGCACGCACCTCGTCGGCGAGCGCGGCCAGGGCGTGACTGCGGATCCGCCGCGCCCGGTCCGAGGCGCGATCGGCGACCTCGACCCGGTGCTCGGCCAGGTGCTCGCGGGTGACGTCGCGCGACAACACCACGATCGCCTCGACCTCGCCGCGCTCGTCGAGCAACGGGGTGCGATCGACGCGCGCCCAGCGGGTCGATCCGTCGGCTCCCACCTGCTCCTCGAGTTCACCGATCAGCGCGTCGCGCGCGTCGACCACCTCGAGGTCACGCCGATAGCTGCGAGCCGCGTTCTCGGGGTCGAGTTCCCAGAGGAAGCGGCCCTCGATCGACGACGCGGGCAATCCCAGCTGCCGCGCCGCGCTCAGATTGGCCCGCAGGATCCGGTTCTCGCGGTCCTTCACGCAGACCGCGGCCGGGACCAGGTCCAGGATCCTCTGCTCCTGCGCGCGGAGCCGGCGCGCCGTCTCGGCCATCGCCTCGTGCTCGGCCCGGTCGCGACGGGCCGTCTCGGCCTCCTCGTCGTGGGCGAGCACCGTGGAGACCAGATGGGCCAGAGCCTCGAGCAGCTCGACGTCGCCCGGGGTGAAGGTGCCCCGCCCTGCCTCGGCGGCCACGCACAGGACACCGACCACGGTGTCGGCGGCCCGCACGGGAACGGCCACCAGGGCCTGTGCCCCCTCGGCCGAGACATCGATCCCTCGCCCGGTCCATGCGTCGTGGTCCTCGACGACCACGGGTGCCGCCGACCTCCAGACCTGACCCACCAGGCCCATGCCGGGCTCGAAACGCCGGCCCAGAGCCCCTTCGAACAATCCGTCCACACTCACCAGCTGCATGGTCGATCCGCCCTCGGCGAGTCGAGCCACGAAGCCGTGGGCGACGCCCAGCGACGCCCGGGCGGCCGACAGCAGCGCCGGCAGGACATCGTCGGGGCGGCGGCGCTCGGCCACAGCCCTCGACGCGAGCGTCAGGGCCCGGACCAGCGCCCGCGGCAGGAGCGAGGGCTCGCCGGCCCCCGACCGGCCCGACGCCGGGGCGAGTGGTCGATTTCCGATCGAGCGCGACGCCGCAGGGTCCATGGAAGCGTTCCGATCCGCCGGATTCCGCCGTTCGGGGCACGGCGGCGGCACGAGGAGCAAGGCGCGAAGAGACGGTGCAAACCCGGGGCCAATCCAGCGGGAGAGGGCATCCGAACGGGTTTCCACTATGCTGCCGCGGTACCGAGATCCCAGGAGGCCGACCGATGACCACCGCGATCCCACCCCGCACCGAGATCCCCGAGGAGCTCCGCTGGAACCTGGCCGACATCTGCTCCGGCTGGGACGAGTGGGAGCAGGGGGTCCGCGAACTCGAGCGCCGGGTCGACGACCTCGGCCGGCGGCGCGGCACGCTCTCCGAGGGCCCGGGCACCCTCCACGCCGCGCTCGCCGCCCACGACGAGCTCGAGGTGCTTGCCCACCGGGTCTGGTGGTATCCGTCGCTCATGCACGACGAGGACCTGCGCCGCAACGACGTCGAGGAACGCAAGCAGCGCGTGCAGATCGTCCTGGCGCGGGCCGACACCGAGAGCGCGTGGCTGCGCCCCGAGATCATCGCCCTGGGCGAGGACACCGTTCGCCGCTGGCTCGACGAGCACGAGGGCCTGGCGCTGTACAGATTCCTGCTCGAAGACCTCTTCCGTCAGCAGCAGCACGTGCTCGACGAACCTCGCGAGACCCAGCTCAGCTACGCCGGCCGTCTCGGATCGACCCCGTCGGACGCCTACACGATGCTCAGCACCGCCGACGTCGAGTGGCCGACCATCGAGTTGACCTCGGGCGAGTCGGTCAAGCTGACCTACGGGACCTACCACCACCTGCTACAGACCGCTCCGGAACAGGACGACCGCCGCCGAGCCTTCGAGGCGCTGTACGGAACCTTCACACAGCACCGCAACACCTACGCGAGCCTGTACACCGGCGTCTGCCAGCACGACTGGTTCGTGGCCCGGTCGCGCGGCTACGCGTCGACGCTCGAGGCCGCGCTGCACGGCAACGACATCCCCACGACCGTGGTCGAGAACCTGATCGCGACCACCCGTGAAGGCGTCGCGCCGTTGCGTCGCTACTACGGACTTCGGAAGCGAGCGCTGGGCCTCGACCACATCCATCTGTACGACGGCATGGTTCCCCTGCTCGAGGACGACCGCCGCTACTCGTGGAAGCAGGCGACGAAGCACGTCCTCGACTCGGTCGCACCGCTCGGCGAGGACTACGCCGCGCTCATGCGCGAGGCCTTCGAGGGCCGCTGGATCGACGTGCTCGAGAACGAGGGCAAGCGCAGCGGGGCCTACAGCGCGCCCGTCTACGGTGTACATCCCTACGTGCTGATGAACTACAAGGACACGCGCAGCGACCTGTTCACCCTGGCCCACGAAATGGGCCACAGCCTGCACACCGTACTCAGTCACCGCAGCCAGCCCTACGTGTACTCGGGCTACACGATCTTCGTGGCCGAGGTCGCCAGCACCCTGAACGAAGCGCTGCTGCTCGACCTGCTCATGGAGCGCACGAACGATCCGCGCGAGCGGGTGCTGCTCTTGCAGCACGCCATCGACAGCATCGCCGCCACCTTCTACACGCAGGTCATGTTCGCCGACTTCGAGCTGCAGGCGCACCGGCGCGTGGAGGGGGACGAACCCCTCACCGCCGACGCACTCGACGAACTCTACGCGTCGATCATGGCCGACTTCTACGGCGACGCCGTCGTGCACGACGAGCCCTACCGCAGCACCTGGACGCGCATCCCGCACCTGTACCGGTCGCCCTACTACGTGTACCAGTACGCCACCTGCTTCGCGTCGGCGGCCACGCTGAAGCGAGCGATCACCGAGGGCGACGACCGCGCGGCCGCCGTCGACCGCTACCTCGACCTGTTGCGTTCGGGCGGCAGCGCCCATCCCATGGACCAGTTGCGACGCGCCGGCGTCGACCTCGGCCGGCCCGAGCCGGTGGCCGCCGTGGTCGAGCAGCTCGACGGTCTGGTCACGCAGCTCGAGACCGAACTCGACGCCCTCGAGCGCTGAGTCCGGTGTAACCCGGATCGCGGATCGAGCGTCGGGAGCGAGTGTCCCGGAGTCGTCCCCGTCCCGCGCGGAGGTCCCCCGTGTTCCGTTGCATCGTCACCGTCCTCGGTCTCGCGCTCCTCGCTCCCGTGACCGCCACCGCCGCGTCCCTCGACCTCGGAGTTGCCGACACCGGCATCTCGTTCGGCGATTCCCCGCGCTGGAACGGGATCCGCGTGAATCTCGTCGACGAGGACGTCGAGGACGTCCGCGGCCTGAACCTGACCCTCTGGCGCCCGTCGACGCGCGTCGGCGGGCGGATCGCCGGCCTCGGAGTGGGCGTGTACGGACCGCGCGCCGACGAACTGGCCGGTGTGCACGCCGGCCTGTGGACCGTCCACGCGAACCGGGAATTCCACGGGATCGGCCTCGGACTGGCCGGCGTCTCCACCGGTCCCGACG
Source organism: uncultured bacterium (assembly GCA_964593155.1). Classification (GTDB taxonomy): domain Bacteria; phylum Krumholzibacteriota; class Krumholzibacteriia; order JAJRXK01; family JAJRXK01; genus JAJRXK01. The sequence continues at coordinate 1,317 of CAZQHE010000044.1, read as the reverse complement.
GCTCGAACCGGCGCGGCTCGGGCGCCATGCGCGGACTGATGATCGGCGGTGTCGGCCTGGCGTCGGGCGGAGACCTCACCGGCGTGGCCGTGGGCGGACTCGGCGCGAACGTCGGCGACGACCTCACCGGCATCGCGGTGGGCGGACTCGGCATGAACGTGGGCCGCGACGTCGACGGCATCGCCGTCGGCGGGCTGGGCATGAACCTGGGCGACACCGCACGCGGGGTGGTCGTGGCCGGACTGGGCGCGAACGTCGGCGACGACCTGACCGGTGCCGCGGCGGCCGGGCTCGGTTTCAACGTCGGAGGCGACGCGCGCGGTCTGGTCGTCAGCGGCCTCGGAAGCAACGTCGGGGAGAGTCTCACCGGGGGCTCGGTCGCGGTCCTGGGCAACGCCGTCGGCGTCGACCTGCACGGCGTGAACGTGGCGGGCGTGGGCACCGGCGTCGGCCGTGACGCGTCCGGTCTCGTGGTCACCGGCGTCGGCTACAGTGTCCAGCGCGACTTCACCGGGATCAGCGCCGCGCTGGTGGGTGGTGCGACCGGCGGACGGCTGACCGGCCTGCACGTCGCCGGAGTCGGGATCCATGCCCGCGAGACCCGGGCCATCACGGTCACCGTGGGCGGCACACGTGGCGAGATCATGCGCGGCGCGACCGTCGGAGCCTACAACCGCTTCGACGAGTCCATGACCGGCCTGGCCATCGGCCTGGTGAACATCACCGACGAGTTGCACGGCGTTCAGCTCGGCCTGCTGAACATCGTGCGCGAACGTGATGGCTGGAATCGAATGCTGCCCATTCTGAACGTCGGACGTTAGGATCGCAGGACGCTTCCGACCCCCTCCCCGCGGAGGACCTGCGAATGACCGTCCGCTTCGGCCTGATCGGCCCCGGCAGGATCGCCGACCGTCGCCTCGCCCCCGCGTTGCAACACGTCGAGGGTGCCCAGCTCTGGTCGGTACTGAGCCGCGATCCCGAGCGCGCCGCCCGCTTCGCGAAGGAGCACCGGGCGGCCGCACCGCGACCCACACCCGCGACCCTCGACGCGATGCTCGCCGACGACGAGCTCGACGCGGTGATGGTGGCGACCCCCGACAAGCTCCACGCCGAGCAGGCGGTGGCGGCGGCCCGAGCGGGAAAGCACGTGTTCGTCGAAAAGCCCATGGCCACCGATCTCGACGGTTCCACGCGCATGATCGAGGCCTGCCAACAGGCGAAGGTGCGCCTGGGCGTGGCCTACCACCTGCGGTGGCACGCCGGACACCGGGCGGTGGTCGAGCGCATCCGTCGCAGCGACTTCGGTCGGATCCACCA